>WHSR01000036.1 GCA_009379995.1 Streptosporangiales bacterium | reverse complement strand
GTAATGACAGACTGGATGCCCAACGGAGTCCCTCGCCAGACAGCGATCTTGGTCGACGCAGTTCTAGCAGGGACTCCGTTGCCTGTCTCAGCCGGCTTGACGGCCGCATCCGAATCTTTAACTACACGGCCTTGAGGCTAGTTCGGGCCCTCACGCTCCTGGGAGCTGGGCGCCGGACAGGTTGGCCCAGACCTGCGTCAGCATCCCCAGATAGGTGAGCAGCGCGGCCAGAACCACGATCACCGCCACCGCGAGCCCGAGCGGCCAGTTACGTCGCGGCTCCCCTCCCCCGTCGCCCTCGCCGGGCGGATCGTCCCCACGCACGACCCCACCGGCGGGAACGCCGCCGAAGAGATCGTCGATTGGTTCCTGGGTGTCCGGGCTCGTTCGCGTTAGCTCCATCACCACGGGCACGGCTCACCGCCTCCTTCGCCCGGTTACGGCACCACCTCTATTACAGCACCGTGGCGAGGAGGATCAGCCAAAGGGCGACGAGCCCTATCGCCAGCAGAAGCAGCCGATCTTCCAGTGCCATAACCGCACCTCCGTTGGGCTAGTTGTCGCTGGGCCGGGGACGGGAGCATCAGCTCCCGCCGCCTCCGCCGGGGGGCGAGCTGGCCGCACCGCTCGTCGGCCGGGAGGCCCGACGCAGTCCGACCTCCATGACGACCGGTTGGGTCTCGGTGGTCGCGCGCTCGATCTGCTGCTGGGTCGCCCGGGCCAGGCCGGCCTTGAACGCCAACGCCCACATCATCACAAAGCCCACCATCCACCAGACGATCTGCCAGGACCAGACCGGTGGCAGCCCGGCGAAGCTCACGAAGTTGTTGCCGAGTACCTCACCCGGGCCGATGGCGAAGATGAACCACACAGGGGTGGCGAACCACAGCACCCGGCGCCACTTGCGTTCGGTCTCCGTCGGGGTGTCCATGCTGCGCAGCCAGGTCCCCATCTCGTTGCGGATCTCCAAGACGTCGGTCCGGACCTGCTGCTCCCGCCGTTTGGTAAGCGCCGTGACGATGATCGCGGTGCCGAAGCCGACGATGCCGCCCCAGCCGGCGCTGTGCAGGTTGAGCGCGTACACCACTCCGAAGGTCGGCGCGAACGTGACGACCACCGCGACGATGCCCAACGCCAGCGCGGCCGCCATCGCCGGCGCGGTGAAGCGGCGCACGAACAGGACGTCGACCAGCGGGACGTACAGGAGGAACCCGAACGCCGTCGCCAGGCCGCCCAGCAGCACCAGCGCCGCCTGGTTGGTGAAGGCCACGGCCATGGCCACGGCCACGATGATGAACACGAGCAGCCGCCCGATCCAGATCTGCTCGCCGTGCCCGGCGTCGGGCCGCAGGTACCGGACGTAGACGTCGCGCATCAAAATCGCGCCGCCGGTGCCCATGTAGGCCGCGCCGGTGGACTGCATGGCGGCGAGCGCACCGATGATCACCACGCCGGCCAGCGGGCCGCCCACCAGCTCCGCGATGATCGCGGGTACGACGCCGGAGTCGCTCTCGAAGTTGATCGCACCGTCCTGGAACAGCAGGCGCCCACCGAGCCCCTGGATGGCGGTGAAGAAGAACAGGGCGAACCCGATGAACAGGGTCGAGGCGAAGACCTGCTGCCAGGGGAACGGCTTCGGGTCCCGGTTGGCAAAGGTCCACATGTGGAAGGCCGGGGAGGCCATGATCCCCATCAGCGAGAGCATGTAGGTGAACTGGAACACTCCGGTCCACTTGGCCTCGCCCATGAACGAGGGATCCCACGCGCCGGGGACCGTGAGGAACTCGTCGCCGAGCCCGTTGACCCGACCCATGAAGGCGTCCCATCCACCGAAGTGGTTCAGGACCACCGCGCCGATCAGGATGATGCCCAGCCACAGCAGCCCGGCCTGCAGCGCGTCGACCCACGCGGTACTGCGCAACCCGCCGGCACCTACGTAGAAGAACACGATGAAGGCCAGGAAGAGGCTGCCGATGACGACGGGAACACCGGTAGTGATGTTGAAGATTTGTCCCGCGGCGACAAGCTGCACGGCCGTGTAGAACGAGCTGAACAGAAACGCGATCAGGACGATCAGCAGGCGGATGACCTCGCCCCAGCCCCGTTCGCCGCCGTAGTAGTAGGAGTAGAGGTCACCGGGGGTGACGAACTCGTACCGCTTGCCAAGCATCCACAGCCGTTTGGCGAAAAACGTCGCGGTAATCGGGATCGTCAGCACGTAGAACGAGGCGAAGCCGTACGCGAGACCGTCAAACGCGATGAGGCCGGGATGGCCGACGTAGGTCCATCCGCTGAACGAGGTAGCCGTCGCGGCGAGCAGGAACAGCCACATCGGCAGGCCCCGCCCGGCGATCGACCACCTCGCCGACGTCCGGGCCCAGAAGAAGCCCTTGATTCCCCAGAACAGGCAGTAGGCCCAGTAAAGGCTGGCGAAGAGCCACACCCAACCCGCTGTCGTCATGTTTCAGCCCTTCCCGCATCCCATTTCGGATCGTTAACGAGGTAGTCATCCTGTTCGTCCCGATTTCCGCTCGAGGTGGCGTCTGTACTCGCGAGCCATCTTGGAGGCCCGCAGGGCAAGCACGGTAAAGGCGACACCTCCGCCGAGACCTCCGGCGATGAGCACCATTTCCGGTCCAAATCCCGCCGCGAAGCCGCCTCGAGTCACCAGTACGGCCGCCATGGCGACGGCGACGCCGAAGCCGAGAGCGCCCATGACGCTCAGCCGGGAGGCCATGCGCACAGCGTCGTTGTAGGCCTTCTCCAGGACCTCGCGGGATGGTGTCGACCTGGCCGTGGTGGCTCCCTTCCGGTGATCCTGATCACACTCCCTGCAGGATCATCTTCCGCATACGGTCGACACGTCAATAACGATTGGGGCTCAAATGATCACCGGTTGTGAAGACGCGGGTCGCCTTCGATCGGGGTAGCCGCGAGGCCGCGCAGAGTAGGCGCATGGCGACGGACGAGCCGGCCTGTAGGCCGGGTTCTGTGCTCGGGCGCCTTGCGGCGTTCCGAGCGGCGGCCATCCCTCTCGGGCTGCCGTTGCCGACAGCCTCCAGCGGTCCACCCGCAGGCATCGGGCGGGCCACCCTCGATCGCCTGCGCAGGGAGCCATCGGCTCCCCTCTTGACCTTGCTCCGGGTGGGGTTTACCGAGCCGCCCGGGTCACCCCGGGCGCTGGTGGTCTCTTACACCACCGTTTCACCCTTACCTCCTGACCTGCCCGAGGGCAGAGCCGGGGGGCGGTCTGTTTTCTGTGGCACTGTCCCGCGGGTCACCCCGGGTGGGCGTTACCCACCACCCCGCCCTGCGGAGCCCGGACCTTCCTCGGCGAGGCCCATCTCGTGGACCTCGACGCGGCCGCCCGGCCGGCTCGTCCGCCGTGGCTCAAGCCTACGAACTAGACAACGCGCTCGCGAGAGTTTCTATGTCCGCAGGTGGCTCGTGTCGTTGAGCAGGCGGACGACGGCGGCACCGTCGTCGTACCAGTCGACCTCCGACACGCACCCGACGTCGAGATGCATGCGGTAGAGCGCGACGTGCGGGGCCTGCAGCGCGAGCCGGACCAGCGTCTTCACCGGCGTGACATGGGTGACGACAAGTACCGTCCGGCCGGGGAAACGGGCCACCACCTTGTCCAACGACTGGCGCACCCGCTCCTCGGTCTCGGCGAAGCTTTCCCCTCGCGGAGGCGCCACGGTCGGGTCGGCGAGCCAGGCGGCGAGCTCGTCCGGCCAGCCTGCCTCGACGTCGGCGAAGGTGAGCCCTTCCCAGTCGCCGAAGTCCGTCTCCCGGAAACCGTCGTCCACCAGCACGGAAAGCTCGAGCGCGGCGCTGATCGCCTGGGCCGTCTCCCGGGCGCGGCGCAGCGACGACGTCACTATCGCGTCGACGCTGCCGCCGCCGGCGTAGAAGCGTTCGGCGAGCGCCTGCGCCTGGGCCGCACCGGTCTCGGTCAGCCCGATGTCGCCCACGCCGGCGAACCGTTTCTCCAACGACAGCTCGGTCTCCCCGTGCCGTACCAGCACGGTGGTGGTGGGCGAGGCCAGCTGCCGCGGCACCCAGCCAGGTAGCGTCCCCGTCGGGTGGTGCTCCGGCTCCGGCTCGGGCACCTGGGCGGCCGCCGTACGCACCCACGGCCGTCCCCACGCCGCGGCGTCCATGGCCTCGTTGGCGAGCCTGTCCGCGTGGGCGTTGCGTTCCCGGGGCACCCAGGCGTACGCCACCGCGGCGAAGCCTTCGGCCAGCTCCCGGGCCTGCGCGGCGAGCGGGAGCAGGTCGGGGTTTCGGATCCGCCACCGCCCGGTCATCTGCTCGACCACCAGCTTGGAATCCATCCGGATCTCGACCTCGGCGGTGCGGTCGAGCTGGGCGGCGGTCCGCAGCCCAGCGATGAGGCCGCGGTACTCGGCGACGTTGTTCGTAGCGGTCCCGATGCCCTCGGCGATCTCGCCGAGCACCTCGCCGGTCGTCCCCTCGCGGACGACCGCGCCATATCCCGCCGGTCCGGGATTGCCGCGCGATCCACCGTCGGCCTCGACGGTCAGCCTCCTGCTCACGGTGTCCCTTCGTCTTTCACAGGCCCGACTCCGGCGTCCGTACCAGGATGCGGCGGCATTCCTCGCAGCGCAGCACCTCATCGGTGTCCGCCGACCGGATGCGGTTGAGGTTGACGGTGTTCAGGCTCAAGTGGCAGCCCTCGCAGCGGCCCCGGAACAGGGCGGCGGCACCGATGCCGCCGTACTGCTCACGGAGCCTCTCGTACAGCGCGAGCAGGTCGCTCGGGATCTCCTTGGCGACCTCGGTGCGCTGTTGCCCGACGGATGCGGCCTCGTCATCGATCTCCCGGAGCGCGGCGTCGCGGCGCTCCTCCACGCCGGCGAACTCGGCCCCGACCTCGTCGCGCTCGCCTACCAGCGCGTCCCGCCGACTCTCCGCCCCTTCGCGCCGTTCCATGATCTCCAGGACGACGTCCTCAAGGTCGGACTGGCGGCGGCGCAGCGAGGCGATCTCGGACTGCAGGCTCTCCAGCTCCTTGGGAGACGACACCTGTCCGGAGTCGAGCCGATGCTGGTCTCGGGCGCTACGGGCGCGTACCTGGTCGACGTCGTTCTCGGCCTTGCCTTGCTCGCGGGTCACGTCGCCGACCTCGGTCTCCGCCAGAACGATCGCGTCTTTGAGCTCGCCCAGCCGTACGCCGAGCCGTTCGGCCTCGGCAAGCTCGGGCAGGCCGCGGCGTCGATGGGCCAGCTGGTCGAGGACGGTGTCGAGCTTCTGCAGCTCGAGTAGCCGGTTCTGGGCTTCGGGGGGAGCTTTCACGAACGGATCTCGACTCCTCGCGCTGCTCGGTGTGTCCAGGTCCACGCATCGGTCACGATTGCGGAGATGTGAGTTTCCACGGTAGTGCCCCGTACCGCAAGCGCGTCGAGTAGACGGGTGAGTGGGCCCGACCTGGAGGCGAGCCAGGGCCACTCGGTCGCCCAGTGGGACGCGTCCACCAGGGCGGGCGGCCCGTGTTCCCGCGACTCCGAGGCCGGATGGTGCCGCAGATCGGCGGTGAGGTACACGTCGGCACCGGCGGCGCGCGCCTCGTCGAGCAGGGAGTCGCCGGCGCCGCCGCAGAGGGCGACGGTGTGTACGGGCAGGTCCGGGTCCCCGGCGACGCGCAGCCCCGCCGGAGTCTCCGGCAGGCCGGCGGCTACCCGCCCGACGAACGTCGCCAGGGTGACGGGCTCGGGTAGCCGACCGAGGCGGCCGAGCCCACGACCCCCGCTCGGGTCGGCCGCCGAAGGTGCGAGCGGACGCAGCGCCGCGCCGTCGAAGCCGCCGAGGCCCACAGCGTCCGCCAGGGCGTCGGAGACACCAGGGCACGCCACGTCGGCGTTGGTGTGTGCGACGTAGAGCCCGACCCCCCGGCCGATGAGGCGGTGCACGACTCGCCCCTTGGGCATGGTGGCGGGTACGCCGTGCACCGGACGAAGCAACAGCGGGTGGTGTGCGACGAGCAGGTCGGCGCCCCATTCAAGGGCTTCGTCCACGACGGCGGCCGTGGGATCCACGGCGAACAGCACCCGGCGTACCGGCGCCTCGGGGTCTCCGCAGACCAGACCGACCGCGTCCCAGGACTCCGCCCACGCCGGGTCGTAGATCCGCTCGAACGTCGCGACGATCTCGCCGAGTCGGGGTACGTCGGTGGAGCTCACGGGCGGCAGACTACCGGCAACCCAGCACCGGCCCACCGACGGTCCCGGCCCCGGTCCCGGCGAGGGTCAGAACACCGAGACGTGCACGTGGTCGTAGTGGTTGGCGGTGACGCTGCCGCGGTCCTCCATCGCCTCCCAGCCGCCGCCGCTGCGGATGTCCCAGATCTGCTGCCGGTAGATGATGTACATGATGCCCAGCCGGTCGGCGTTGTCCTTCGCCCAGTTGGCGATGTCCCAGCCCCGCTCCTGCTGGTAGCCCGAGGGCATGGCACCACCGGAACTCAGCATGAAGTCACACGCCCTGCCCAGCGGATGCTCGCCGGAGCCGCCGGGACGGTAGCAGCCGATCCCGTACGGCGCGCCGTACATCTCCGCGACAAGAGCGCGGACCTGCTCCATCCGTGGGGTGATGTTCTCGTCCCCCATCGGCACCTGATACCCGAACTGGGCGATGAGGCCCTGGACCTTGTTCTGCCTCTTCTCGAGTTTGTCTACCTCTTTGCGAACCTCGTCCAGCTGCTCCCGTGCCAGCCGCCGCGCCTTCTCCTGCTGCTCCATCAGGGCGCTCAGCTCTGTCACCCGCTCGTTCGTGCTCTGCGCCAGGTGCTGGGCGGTAACCGCCTGGTCCAGCACCGAGTCCGGATCGTCGGACAGCAAGGGGGTGAGCGCCGGGTCCGGCCCTGGGCTCATGTACTGACTCGCCGCCAGCTCGGCGACCTTCTTGCGGGCCTTTTCCAGCTGCTTGTCGAGCTTCTTCTGGCGCGAGGCCGCCTTCTTGGCGGCGTTCTTCGCCTCGTTGAGCTTGACGAGTTCGCCGTGGTACTGCTTGCTCAGCCGGGTGGCGCGCTTCTCCAGTTCGGCCAGGTCCACCTGTGGGTCCGCGGGAAGCTGTGGCGCGGCCGGGGCACTTCGCGCCGGCGGGGCCAGCGGTGCGGCCTCCGCCGCCGGTACCACGAGCAGGCCGGCCGCGGCAAGCGCGGCCGCGACCGCGAGACGTCCCCACGTCGCAGGCCGGCCCATACGACGGGGAGCCGTATCTCGCTCGGTGGAGTGCTGTGTCTCCACGGGCTCTCCTCTCCCTTGGCCGCCTACCGGGTTAGCTGACGGGTTCGGGCCGGGAGCCGCCCTACCGCTGCGCTACGCGCCACGGATTCACCCCACGCACGATGGGTCCCCGGCTCTCCTGGTGCTGGTGACACCACGAGACTCGGCGGTTCAACCGGCCGCCCTCGCACGAGGACGGGTCACCGATTAAGCCGGGATCTGACGGTACGAGATGATCTCGTGAATCGCTACCGATTCGGCAAAATATGTGGACGGCCGAAAGGCAACACTTTGTCGGCACTAGTCGTTGCCTTGCCGCCGGCACGGGGGCCCGAGATCGGGGTTGGACCAGCAGGTTTGCGGGTTCATGAGGTTTTGTCCTCTTTGTTACATTATCCGCCCCTAACGACCGTGATCACCGTGTGAACCGGATCACCCCCCTATGCGTCCCACAGGTGGGCTCATCGGGGGATGCGTGAAACGTGCGCCGGCCGGTCGAACACCGAAACCGGAGGTCTTGCGGGACGTTCCCAGGACGCCGGCCGGTGCACTCCTGAAAGGAGCGGGAATTTGACCAAGCGCATCCTGGCTGTCGCTGCCGCAGCCGGAGTCTTGTGGGGCCTCATGCTCACCGCCCCCGCGGCCGCCGACGAGAAGGGACACGGGAAGGGAAAGGATCCCGTCAAGCCGATCTGCAAGGGCGATGTCCCGGCGGTGATCGTCAAACTGCACCAGGTGCTGTGGCAGATCGTGGAGGTCGGTAGCGGCGAGACCATCGGCCGAGTCGGCGACGGGCGGCTCGTCAAGCTGAAGCCCGGCCACAGCTACGAGCTCGTGAAATGGCCGCATGGCCCGAAGAAGCCGTACGACCGGTTCCCCATCAAGGTACCGGAGGACGCCTGCCAACCCGATGACGACGGCAAGCCCGGTGACGGCGGCAAGCCGGGTCGTGACCTGGACTGTCCGGACTTCGACAGCCAGGAAGAGGCCCAGGCTGTGCTCGACCGCGACCGTTCCGATCCGCACGGACTGGACGCGGACGGCGACGGAATCGCGTGCGAGGTCGAACCGGATCCCTCCCCCTCGCCCGTGCCGGTGGGTGATGTCAAGGGAGGCAGCCTGCCGCTCACCGGCAGTCCGCTGGGGCTCATCGGGTTGATCGCCGCCGCCCTGATCGCCACCGGCGGTGCGATCGTCGCCGGAACGAAGCTCTTCGCCCGCCGGTCTTGATCGACGCGGCGACCTGACGACGCGGACCACCCGTAACGAGGCCCCCGGGAGCACCGGGGGCCTCGTTAGCTGTCACACGTTCATCATGGCCAAATGGCACACATCGGTCTCGTCACCCTGCTCGTCCGCGACTACGACGAAGCGATCGAGTTCTACGTCCGCGCCGCCGGATTTCGGCTCGTCGAAGACAGGAAGCTGGACGATCGGAAACGCTGGGTTGTGGTGTCCCCGCAGGGTGCCCGCGAGACAGGCCTGCTGCTGGCGCGGGCGACCACGGCCGCCCAACGAGCACGCATCGGGGACCAGGCGGGCGGGCGTGTCTGCTTGTTCCTCAACACCGACGATCTCGATCGGGACTACGAGCGGATGCGCGCCGCTGGGGTCAGGTTCGCCGAGAAGCCTCGCCGCGAGCCCTATGGCACGGTCGCCGTGTTCGAAGACCTCTACGGCAACCGCTGGGACCTCATCCAGCCGGCCTGACGCTCATCGAGGACGCATCTCATGGGCCGTACCCAGGCCGTGGAGCTGGTCGAACTCTTCGATCGTCATCCCCAGCAGCACCATGTCGTGGTAGCCACCGGCAAAGTACTGGCTGCGACGCCGGCGCCCTTCCTCGACGAACCCCAGCCGGGCGTGCAGGGCCAGCGAGCCAATGTTCGGCGCGTACAACTCGACGTTGCACTTCTGGTAGCGCCGCTCCCCGAACATGTACCGCAGCAGCAACACCACCGCCTCGGACGCGTAGCCGCGTCGCTGGTACGGCCGGCCGATCGCTACCCCATACCCGAACGTCCCGTTGCCTGGATCGGGGTGCGCCGTGTTGATACCTCCGACCAACGCCTGCTCGTCGAGGGATTCGACAGCCAACCGGAACTCGTCCAGGCGGGGATCCCGGGCGGCGACCTCGGCCGCCCACCGCCGGTAGGCCTCCGCCGAGCGCGGCGGTGGCAGCAGCCACGCTTGGCGTACGTCGTCGGAGAACTCATCGAAGCCCATGAAGGCCTGCCAGTCCTCGGGCTCAACCCCGCGCAACCGCACCCGATCTCCGCGCCACGCCGACGTCATCGTCCCTCCAAGTCGTCCGGACTCGGCAGCCTAGCGGCGCGCGAATCGGCCGGATCGAGGGGTGAGCAAGGTTCGGCGGCTGCTCGTTTCCGCGGGTGAGAACAGTTGTGGGCGCGACAGGGTTCAAATCTGTGTCACAGCTCCCCGGGCGCGACAGTGTTACCTCCGGAAGTCTGCTTCTCACCTGTGCGGACGCGATTCTGTTGCGCTGACACGCGCTGACACACGTTGCCACGAATGTATGCTTCTAATCGCACGCTAATCGCACGACAGGAGGACATGCCTTGGCGAACAAGACCGGCCGCCGGAACTTCGGTCACGTCCGCAGGCTCCCCTCCGGACGCTTCCAGGCGTCCTACCTCGGGCCAGATGGACGCCGGTACACGGCGCGCACACCTGAGGGAAAATCGCTCACCTTCGACACCAAGGGCGACGCCGAGGCGTGGCTGTCGCTACGCCAATCGGAGATCCTTCGAGACGCGTGGCGGCCCCCCGCCGAGCCGAAACCGACGCCGCTGACCTTCCGCCAGTACGCGGATGCCTGGCTGGCGCACCGTCGCCTCGCCGAGCGGACCCGCGAGGAGTACGAGGGTCTGTTGACGCGGCACGTCTACCCGCGCTTCGGTGGCCTGCCGATCGTGTCGATCAAATCCGCCGACGTGCGCACGTGGCACGCAGAGCTTGCCAAGAAGACCGGGCCGACCGCCCAGGTCCATGCCTACGGCATCCTCCGCACGATCATGGGCACGGCGGTGGCCGACGAGGTGATCAACGCCAACCCGTGCCGAGTCCGGGGTGCCGGGAACGTGAAGCGGGCAAAGAACATCCGGCCGGCGTCGCTGCCCGAACTCGAAATGCTGGTATCGGCGATGCCGGAGCGGTACCGGCTGATGGTGCTACTCGCGGCGTGGTGTGCCCTCCGGTTCGGTGAACTGGCCGAGCTACGCCGAGGCGATGTGGACCTGAAAAACAAGGTGCTATACGTGCGCCGCGGCGTGGTCACCACCCGAGGCAACGGGCGGGTCGTCAAGGACCCAAAGAGCGAGGCGGGCAAGCGCCCGGTAAACATCCCGCCACACCTGATGCCGATGGTGAGGGATCATCTACGCGAGCACGTCGCCACCGGCCGGGACGCGCTGCTGTTCCCCTCTGCCAGCGACCCAACGACGCACATGGCGTCCTCCACGTTGCACAAGGTGTACGGGCCGGCGCGCAAGAAAGCCGGCCGACCGGATCTGCGCTTCCACGATCTCCGCCACACCGGGGCGGTGCTGGCCGCGTCCACCGGGGCCACGCTCGCCGAGCTAATGGCGCGGCTCGGGCACTCCACGCCCGGCGCAGCGCTGCTTTACCAGCACGCCTCGAAGGACCGCGACCGGGTGATCGCCGATGCGCTATCGCAGCTCGTCTCGGGGAACGTGACATCGATCGAGAAGGCCCGAACGAAGCAGCGGACGAGACGGAAGAAGGGCAGCGGGCAAGCGTCGGCGTGACGCCCGTACAAGCGGCAGACCCCGCTCACGGTGCCGGGCACCAGGCGGGGTCTGGAGATCCGATCGGGAACTCGGATGGACACGAGGGTAACAAGGGGCCAGACAGGGCAGAAGCCCCCGGATGCGGTGTCCGAGGGCTTCTCGCCTCACAGGTCGTGTTCGCCGCGCTTCACGCCGTTGAGGAACGCGTCCCACGACTCCGGCGTGAACGTCAGCTTGGGTCCGTCAGGGTTCTTGGAGTCCCGCACCGCGATAACGCGGCTCACCGCGGCGACCTCGACGCAGGCGCCTCCGGTGCCGTTGCTGCGGCGGCTCTTCCGCCACTCGGCGCGGGACAGGTCCAGCTCGGACATCCCGCACTCCTCTTTGCTCCCGATCGGTCTACAACTCTGCTACCACGCGTGCGAGGAAGGCACTCGACTCCTCCGGGGCGAGCGCTCTCGCCACGACGTGGTTGAACATCAGCCTATACGTGTTCACGTGCTCGGGCTCCTCCAGATACAGACCTCCGGTGCGGGTATCGAGGTAGACCACTGTGGGGTCGATCTCCTCGGGGAAGTCGAGGATGTTGAATGCTCCGTCCATGGCCGGGTGGGCACCGACCCCGAACGGCAGTATTTGCAGGGTGATGTTGCGTCGCTTGGCGGCTTCGTGGAGGTGGTCGAGCTGTTCGCGCATCGTCGCCGCGTCGCCGACGACGCGTCGTAGGACGGCCTCGTTGACGATGGCCCACAGTTGGGGCGCGTCGGGTGCGGTCAGCCTGTCCTGCCGGGTCATGCGGACCTTGACCCGCTTTTCGATCTCCTCTTCGGGCTGCTCGACGAGGGAGACCTCGTGGAGCGCGCGGGCGTACTGCTCGGTTTGCAGGAGGCCGGGTACCAGCTCGGACTCATAGACGTGGATACGGGATGCCTCGGCTTCGAGACCGACATACGTCTCGAACCACTCGGGGACGGCGTCTCCGTAGGAGTGCCACCAGGCTTTCTTACGGGATTCGCGGGCGAGCTGGATGAGCGCGTCCCGCTGGGGTCCGGTGACCTCGTACACGTCGAGGAGGACGCGGACGTCGGTGGGGTGGATCTGGCGGTGCCCGCTTTCGATGCGGCTGAGCCGTGACGGTGACCAGTCCAGCTCTCCGGCCACGTGGGTGATCGTCAGGTCACGTTCCTTGCGAAGTCTGGCCAGCTCGGCGCGGACGCGCCGGCCGCGAACTGTCGGACTCGGCATGGAGCAAATCTCCTGTCGCGCCCTGGCCGGGTCGCTCAACCGGACAGGGTTGCGAAAATTGCGCTTTAGCATATTGCCAAACTGGGTTTGGCCGCACATCATGTTGCGCAGTGGCAAGCATGCCACCTACGGCGTACCCCTGGGGAGGGAATCCGTCATGGACGACCCGTGGGCGGTGCGGCAGGAGATCGCCCGCAAGCTCGGGGTCGAGTACCCGACGTGGCGGGTGTGGATCACCGAGAAACTGGTGGCTGGCCACCCAGAAGACGGCGGCGCTGCCGCCCGGGGCCGACGGCGCGGACCTGTACATGACGGTCTGCGCCGATAGCGCCGAGGAGCTGCGGGACGCCCTCGAAGAGCAGGCCCAGCGGTGGGCGCGGTTCGTCAACCGCCCGACACCCAGGTTCTAGACCAAACCCCACGCAGGGAGGAGAAAGCGCATGCGTGCAATCGCTGGCGCGGGCACGGACGGCCACGACCCGGCGACACTCGCCGTCGTGGAAGCGACGAAAAAGGCCGTGGCCGACCTGGACGGCTACGCGATCGAGAACCTGACTGACGATCTTCTGATGGCCGAGCTGGTCGGCCGGCTCAAGGCCCTCGTCGGCGTACTCGTCTCAGTCATCGAACGCTGAAGACAGCCGGCGAGACCCTAAGCGAGAGGATGAGGCAGCGGGAGGTAAGCCATGGTGGAGTGGTGGACGAGAGTCCGCACGGTGCTCGTGGCGGGCGTCGCGGCCATATTGGTGGCTGCGGCCTCCGGCGGAGGCTGCGGCGGCGGTAGCTCGGCGGGCACGTGCCCCGAGGTCGAGAACGGCGCGGCGGCCCTCGGGTTAGCTGACGGGACACGAGCGGCGGTCCTGGCGGCGGACTTCTCCGAGGACATGGAGCGTGCCCGCGACATTGCCCAGGACGTGGCCGACGCCAGCGACGGCACCTGCAAGCTGGCGGCGACCGGCAAGGGTTATCGGGTCAGGGTGCCGATGACCGACGATGAAGACGACGAGCGGATCATCCTGGTTCGCGTCATGGCACGCGGCGGCGGCCGAGAGAACTACTACCGGGTCAGCTTCCCTCCGAAGGGCGCAGTCGATGAGGACGGCGAGTACTCCAGTGACGAGGGAGCAACGCATCACGAGATCTCGGACGATGCTGTCTCCGAGATCCTCGACCACATCGACAAGATTAGGGACCGTGAGACATGAGCGAATGGGACGAAGCGCTCAGCGAGTTCTGGGCCGGAAAGCTGGAAGACATCCGGCTGTACGTGCCGCTGCACCGGGTGGTCATGACGGTGCGGGTGGTCACGAAGGCGAACGACGCCCCCGACAAGACCGACCGCAGGATCGCGTCCTGGCACGAGGTCGCGTTCGAAGGAGTTACCCGGTTGGCTTTCGCTGACGCCGACACGGACACGTGGACCAGCACGGAACTGACGGAGATCTACAAGCGAAAGCTCGACGGGGCGACGGAGTACTCGTTCGAGATGGCGGGGGGTATCGAGGACGCGTTGATGATCACCTGCGAGGACGTGCGCGTCACATTCCTGCGCAACGAGGAGGTACACGTCAGCGAAGTCCGCTGATCGGCCGCCCCGAATCGAAGGGAAGCTGCCTGTACGTGCCGCTCAACACCCTGGGGCCGGGCGCGAGCACTGCCAACCCGACGACCCGCCGACCGACTAACTGACACGCGCTGCGGAACGTCGTGGCAGACCCACCGCCGGTGTTGTAGACCATCGGCATGGACTCATCGTGGTTCACCGTGGCGCTTCCGGTGGTGCTCTCGGGTGTCATCGGCTCGGGTTCCGCGTTCTTCGTAGCGCGGATGACGCACAGGCATGAGCGTGACCGGTCGCGTGAGGAGGCCAAACTGAGGCGGGATGTGGCCTGGGCTGAGCTTCAAAAGACGACTGCCCTGCAAGCGCAGGAAGCGCTGCGCATCTTTTGGCAGTCGGTCAGAAAGGTCGACGTGTCCTTGGACGCCGGTACGGATACCGCCGCCGAATGGTCGCAGTGCGCTGACGCTGGTTCCCAGGTTGTGATGTACGCGTCGCGGATGGATAACCGCGCGCTTGGAAAGGAGATCGGTACCTGGGCTGTCCAGGTCCAGTCGAAGGTGGAAGCTGCGATCAAGGAG
Source organism: Streptosporangiales bacterium (assembly GCA_009379995.1). Classification (GTDB taxonomy): domain Bacteria; phylum Actinomycetota; class Actinomycetes; order Streptosporangiales; family WHSR01; genus WHSR01. The sequence continues at coordinate 32,393 of WHSR01000036.1, read as the reverse complement.
AGCACCCTCGATCACGAGTGGATGAAAAGCTTCGTTGCCCAGCAACGAGACCTGCGGGACCGCCTGGGCGAGGAAGCGCGGACGATCCATCACGCCCGTGATCGAAGAGAGATCCAGCAGCTCATCGCGCTCCGCGACAAGTACCGCCGCGACGGGAGCGATATCTCTCAGGTCGTCGCCGACGACCTTAGCCGGGTGCTCGGGGACGACGATGAGATCGAGCGCGCCCGCGAAGAGCGACAGAACCCTTCTCCGTGAGAAAGCGTGGTTGCGGTTCACCAAACCTGTCACCGAGTGTCCTGCTTTAGCACGTCGCCTTGTGGGCAGTCGGCGCCGTCCGGCCACGGCGTGCCGGTGGATACTCGGGCGGCCCAGTCGAGGGTGAGCGTCGACTTGCCGACACCCGGGTCGCCGTCGAGGATGACGAGTTTCCCGCCCGGCAGGCGACTCTCCCATAGCCATGACACCCGCTCATGCTTCACGTCGGCGAGCGGGACGATCCCCGGCGCGGTCACGAGACGCCACACCAATCGGTGGGGTGAGGCTCGCCGAAACGGTAGCGGCTCCGTGGTTCTCCGCGCACCGACCAGCGGACAAGCTCTTGCCGGTCGTGACTCCGAACGCTCGCCTCGCGGCGGATTTCGCGGGCGACCTCGGACCATCCGGCGTCAACATCGCGGTACGCCTGTTCGGCGCCGAACTCGACGCCTTCCGCCCAGCCGACCGTAAACCCGGACGACCAGGCGACCTCGAAGATGGCCCGCTCCCGCTCGGCCCGGCCGGCGAGGTCGTCGACCAGATCGGACGCCGCCATTACGAGCTGTCGGAGTCGCGCCGTACCGTCCGAGCCGCGCTCTACACTTGACGGCATCGGCGGGGTCCAGGTGGCCGTCTCGTCGATGCCGGTGTCGGTGGGCGGCGTTCGGTGTGGGCGCCGCTCATCGCCTCTCATGGCCCACCTCCCCCATCACGCCGCATCCGCGCCGCCCCCGTCGTCGACTGGGTTCCCGTCTACGACAGCGATACCTGGCAAGCTCTGTGGCCGCCCCGCTGTGGGGATGGGTCGGGCGATCCGGTCAAGCTCGTCAAGATCGACCTTGATGAGCCGCGGGCCGACGCGGTAGCCGGTCAGGCGACCGTCGGCGATGTAGCGGCGGATCGTGCGACTGGAGACGTCGGCGTAGTGGGCGGCGTTGTCGACGGACGTGAGCCGCCGGGGCCGCTGGACACGAGCCATAGGAACAGCAACTCCCGGAGATACACGAACGCCGAGCGACACACGACCGTCCTTCTGGTCGTGTGCTGCTCGGCGTCGCCGAGTTTCATCCCCGGCGAGCGCGCCGGGTTGGGGCTCCCGTCTTTCGGGATCGCGCCGTTCACCCCTACGAGCGGTCCTCTCCCCCGCATCGCGTGGAAGGGTCCGCCGACACCTCGGGGCTAGCTGCTCGGGCGTCCAGTTGTGGCAGCGAGGTTACACGGCTGTCGTTTAGCGCCGCAAGAAGGAACCGGTCGGGCGATAGCCAATCGCACGTTAATCGCACGATATAGGAAGCCTCGGTCAGACACCGAGGTTGACCTGCTGGGACCGTGGTGGGCGCGACAGGGTTCGAACCTGTGACCCCTCGCTTGTAAGGCGAGTGCTCTACCACTGAGCTACGCGCCCGGACCGGACAGACCGGACACGGTACGGGTCCCGGCCGGTGGGCAGCAAGCCTACCCGCCGGTGCGGCCGCTCAGACCCGACGGGCCACCCCGCCCAGCACCCGGTCGAGGGCCGCCGCGACCTCTTCGGACAGGCCGGGCGCACCCGCCGGTTCGGCGTCGCCGGGCCGGCCGACGGGACGGACGGCGCCGCAGGTCCGGCACTCGACCTCCCCGAGCCGGCAGACGAGAACCGTCGAGCCGCACGCTCCGCAGCGGTCCAGCTCGTCGGTCCAATCGTGGGTTTGTTGACAGTTCGGACAGATCAGTACGTGCCGGTCCCGAATCACGCCGCGCTTCCACGGACTTGCACCGCGGACCGGATCCGTCTGCCGCACCCCGCATCGGTAGCAGGGCATCTTCTCCCCCTCCGGACTCTCCCGATATCTATGAGAGCTCTTCGAGCACCCGACGGTACTCTTCGGTGTCGCGCGCCTCGGGGATCGCGTTGACGACCTTCCAGCGCACAACGCCCTCCTTGTCGATAATGAAGGTCCCACGCGTCGCCACGCCCAGGTTTTCGTCAAAGATGCCGTACTTCTTCGCTACCTCGCCGTGCGGCCAGAAATCCGATAGCAGGGGGAACTCCAAGTTGTCGTGCTCGGAGAACGCCCGCAGCGAGAACATCGAGTCGACGGACAGCGCGAGAACCTGGACACCGTCGCCCTGGAACGACGAGAGCTCGTCGCGAATGCTGTGCATCTCCCCGGTGCATACGCGGCTGAAGGCCAGCGGGTAGAAGACCAGCACTACGCTCTTCTCGCCACGATAGTCGGACAGCTTGACGGGCGTACCGTGCTGATCCTTCAACTCGAAGTCAGGGGCCACGTCGCCGACTTCGATCGCCATGTTGCGTCCTTCCTCAGACATTCTCCACGCGGCGGGCCGACCCGGACATGTCTCGCCCGGGTCGCCTACCGCGATAATTCGGTCAGTTTGCCAGCCGGACGCACATCAGCGCCGGGCCTTCGGCGCGACAAGACGGGTGCCCGACCAGTCGCGGGCCGCGTTCACATTGCTGGTCTGAGACAGACCCGCAGCCGGCACCGCCTCGCCAATGTCGCTGGGCTCGACGTGACCCTCCCGTCCGGCCTTTGGCGTGAGCAACCAGATGTCGCCCCCACCGGCCAGGGATGTCAGCGCATCGACCAAGGCTTCGAAGAGATCGCCATCGTCCTCGCGCCACCACAGCAGCACGACGTCGACGACGCCGTCGTAGTCCTCGTCGACGGGCTCGCTGCCGGTCACCGCGACGATGGACTGTCGAAGCTCCTCGTCGCAGTCCTCGTCGTACCCGAGCTCCTGCATTACCTGCCCCGGCTTCAGGCCGAGTCGCTCGGCCAGGCTGTGCTGCTCCTGCGCCTGACCCGCGGTCGCGCTCACGAACGTCCTCCCTGGTTTGCCTCACCGCTTTGCGGTCTTGGTGGGACAGTCCACACAAGCGAGCCTCGGCACGCAAGTACCTTGGACTCCGAGTGTAGAAATCCCTCCGTCGTCCCCAGCCATGTCTCAGTCTCCCGCCAGGAACGACAGATGCACCGTGCGGTCGGGGTTGTCCACGTTCAGGTCCACGAGGGCCACCGACTGCCAGGTGCCAAGTACGAGCCGCCCGCCGACGACGGGCAGCGTGGCGTACGGGGGAACCAGCGCGGGCAGCACGTGGCTCCGGCCGTGCCCGCGCGACCCGTGAGCGTGCACCCACCGGTCGTCGTCGGGGATCACGTCCCGGAGCACCGCGAGCAGATCGCGATCGCTTCCGGCGCCCAGTTCCATGAGGGCCACCCCGGCGGTCGCATGCGGCACGAACACGTGCAGCAGCCCGTCGCCGCCCCCGGCCGCCTCCTGTGCGAAGCGCTGACAGGCGCCGGTGATGTCGTGTACGACCTCACGGCCACCCGTCGTCACCTCGATGACAGACGTCTTCATACCTCACTGATACCGCGCGACGGTGGCGCGATCACGTACTCTTCGCCTCCTCGCCAGCCGACCCAGACTCGATGACGGCGTCCGGGCCGGGGAAGACCAAACTCGTATGGCCGTCCTGGAAGCGAACGAGGTACGGCGGGGCCCCTTCCTGGCCACGTACCTCGACGATCTCGCCCACGCGATCCGGCTCCCCAACGGTGTTGCCGTGAACGTGGAGCCGGTCGCCGACAGCAGCCTGCATGCTCTCGACCTCCCTTCCTTGGCTCCTTGCCGCATCACCAGACGTGATGTCACCAGAGTGGTACGTCAGGGCGCTCTCGGGAAGGGGGTTACCCGGCGGTAGAGATGCGTGAAACGCGCCGACGTACGACGATGGTTTCTGGGAACAGTGACTACAGTCAGATCACCTCGGAAGGCGAAGGTACCCCGTGGCTTCCGGACGACAGCGTTTTTCGATCATCAGCGATGGCCTACCCAGCCAGCTGCCCGACATCGATTCGGCCGAGACCCAGGAGTGGCTGGAGTCCTTCGATGCGGTCGTCAAGATGAGAGGCCGCGCTCGGGCCCGCTACCTCATGCTCAAGCTGCTGGAGCGGGCACGCGAGCAGCAGGTCGGAGTGCCCGGCCTGCGGAGCACCGATTACATCAACACGATCCCGCCGGAACGGGAGCCCTGGTTCCCCGGCGACGAGTACATCGAGCGCCGCATCCGCGCCTACATCCGGTGGAACGCCGCGATCATGGTCTCCCGGGCCAACCGGCCCGAGATCGGCGTCGGCGGCCACATCGCCACCTACGCCTCCGCGGCCAGCCTGTACGAGGTGGGCTTCAACCACTTCTTCCGGGGTAAGGACCACGGCGAGTCCGGCGACCATGTGTTCTTCCAGGGCCACGCCTCCCCGGGCATCTACGCGCGGGCCTTCCTGGAGGGCCGGCTGCACCACGCACAGCTCGACGGATTCCGGCAGGAGCTGTCCTATAGTGGCCTGCCTTCGTACCCCCACCCCCGGCTGATGCCGGACTTCTGGGAGTACCCGACCGTCTCCATGGGGCTGACCCCGCTCAACGCCATCTACCAGGCCCGGTTCAACCGCTACCTGCTGGCCCGCCAGATCAAGGACACCAGCCGCTCGCACGTGTGGGCCTTCCTCGGTGACGGTGAGATGGGCGAGCCCGAGGCGCTCGGCGGGATCGGCCTCGCCGCCCGGGAGGAGCTGGACAACCTCACCTTCGTGATCAATTGCAACCTGCAGCAGCTCGACGGCCCGGTGCGCGGCAACGGAAAGATCATGCAGGAGCTGGAGTCGTTCTTCCGCGGCGCGGGCTGGAACGTCATCAAGGTCATCTGGGGCCGCGAGTGGGACGAGCTGCTCGCGCAGGACGTGGACGGGGTCCTCGTCAACAAGATGAACACCACCCCGGACGGGCAGTTCCAGACCTACTCGGTGGAGTCCGGCGCCTACATCCGGGAGCACTTCTTCGGCACCGACCCGCGGCTGCGGAAGACGGTCGAGCACCTCTCCGACGACGACCTGCGCAAGCTGTCCCGCGGCGGGCACGACTACCGCAAGGTCTACGCGGCCTTCCGTGCCGCGCGCGAGCATGTCGGCCAGCCGACGGTGATCCTCGCCCAGACCATCAAGGGCTGGACGATCAAGGACTTCGAGGCTCGCAACGCGACCCACCAGATGAAGAAGCTCACCAAGGAGGAGCTCAAGGAGTTCCGCGACCGCCTGTACCTGCCGATCCCGGACAAGGACCTCGAGGCGGAGCTGCCGCCGTACTACCACCCGGGAGAGGACAGCGAGGAGATCCAGTACATGAAGGAGCGGCGGGCCGCCCTCGGCGGGTACCTGCCGAAGCGGGTCGAGCGGGCGAAACCGCTCAAGCTGCCCGGGGACGACGTCTACGCCATCCACCGAAAGGGCTACGGCAGGCAGAACGTCGCGACGACCATGGCCTTCGTACGGATTCTCAAGGATCTGATGAAGGACGAGGAGATCGGACGGCGGTTCGTGCCGATCATCCCGGACGAGGCGCGGACGTTCGGGATGGACTCGCTGTTCCCCACGTCGAAGATCTACTCGACGCAGGGCATGACCTACGAGGCGGTGGACCGCGAGATGCTGCTGTCCTGGCAGGAGCACGAGACCGGCCAGATGCTGCACGAAGGCATCAGCGAGGCCGGCGCCATGGGCTCGTTTATCGCGGCCGGCACCTCCCACGCCACCCACGGCGAGCACATGATCCCGGTCTACGTCTTCTACTCGATGTTCGGGTTCCAGCGGACCGGCGACTTCATGTGGGCGCTGGGCGACCAGCAGGGCCGAGGTTTCCTGCTCGGCGCGACGGCCGGCCGGACCACGCTGAACGGCGAAGGTCTCCAGCACCAGGACGGACACTCGCCGCTGCTGGCCTCGACCAACCCCGCCTGTATCTCCTACGACCCCGTGTGGGCCTACGAGCTCACCCACATCGTCACCGACGGGCTGCGGCGGATGTGCGGGGCCAGCGAGGAACACCCGGACGGCGAGGACGTCTTCTACTACCTCACCGTCTACAACGAGCCGTATCAGCAGCCGCCCGAGCCCACCGACATACCCGACCTCCAGGAGAAGATCCTCAAGGGTATGTACCGCTTCCGGGAAGGGCCTCAACTCGCGGCCAACGAGCCCCAGGGGCGGACACCGCGAGCGCAGCTCCTGGCCTCCGGCGTCGCCGTGCGGTGGGCGCTCGAGGCCCAGGAGTTGCTCGCCGAGGACTGGGGAGTGTCCGCCGACGTCTGGTCGGCGACCTCGTGGACCGAGCTGCGCCGCGACGCGCTGGCCTGCGACGAGTGGAACCTGCTCCACCCCGAGGACCAACAGCGCGTCCCGTACCTGACCCAGGAGCTGGACGGACAGCCGGGCCCCGTTGTCGCGGTGAGCGACTACATGCGGGCCGTCCCCGACCAGATCGCGCCCTGGGTGCCGGCCGACTACGCGTCGCTGGGCACCGACGGGTTCGGTCGGTCCGACACCCGGACCGCGCTGCGACGCTACTTCCACGTGGATGGGGCATCGATCACCCTTGCCGTGCTCTCCACGCTGGCCCGCCGCGGCGAGGTCAAGCACGAGGTGCTGGAGCGGGCCATCGAGAAGTATCAGCTGCTGGACGGCGAGGCAGTGATGCGCGAGGTCTGATCACTAAGGCCCACCTCAATACAAGATCAATTACTTCGGACGGCATACTTCATGCATGGTTGTCGGCCGTCGTATGAAGATCTCCGCGTTGGAGGAACACCCCAACATCCCGGAGATCAACGGAATCCTGGCGCGGCTGCCGAGCATCGACGACGCTCAACTCGTCCGGCTGGCGGCGGCGTGGCGTAACACGCCGCACATCGCCTCCGCCCGGTCGAGGGCCCTGGCGCCCGACGCGCCCTTGATACTCGAGGTACTGCAGGCGTTCGAGCACGTCACCGCGCTCTTCCTGGAGGAGATCGAGGGCAGCGCGCCGTACGTGAGGGTCACCCCGCAGACCGCCCTGACCGCGCTGAAGGCGGTGCGGGACGCACTCGCCGCTGCCTTCGCCCAACCCCTGCTCACCTGGAGGGAGTACGAGGCCCTCATCGCACCCTGGCGGCAGGTCTACCCGGTGGACCCGAGCACCCAGCCGGACCTGGGCCCACAGGGCGAGCGGGTCCGTACGCTGATCAACGGAATGGCCAGGCTGGCGACCCGCTGCCACGACGAGGAGATCGCCGCGCTGTTCGTGGCCCTCGCCCGGAGGGTCTCCCCCGCTCAGGAGCTGCGGCAGCGGGCACGGGACGAGGCCTGGGAGGCCGCCGTGCTCACCTCGCGGCGACGGCTGTGGACCATGGTGCGGCGTCAGGGCGCCGTCGCCTTCGCGCGGTGGTGCTCGGCGTGCCGTCGCCGGGGAGAGCGCGACCTGGCCGACGCCGCGCGTCTCGTCCGCGACATGTGCTTGGATGCCGCCTGCGCACTGCTCGTCGCGGACGCGGTGGACGAGACCCTTGTCGAGATCCTCACGCTGCCCGCACGTCCGCTGCTCGACGCGGCGCCCTCTTGATTCCGTCCTGGTTCCGTCCTGGTTCCGCCCTGATCCGGCCGACAGGCCGACACGACACACCCCCAGGGCGCCACTTGCCGGGTACGGCCCGACATGCCTGCTAACGTGCCTGCTCAGGGCCTTGATCGTTTTTCGACAGCAGTTGTCCTGGGGGGTGAAGAGCGTGGCCGGTAACGGTCCCGTCGTGGCCCGCGGCCTGTCGACCTGGTTCTGCTGCGGCCCGTCCTATGGACCATGCAGTACGGCCGGCGGCGGCGCGTGCGGCGATTGTCGTTCGTCCCGGTGGCAGTGCGCGTGGCCGAACGCGTCGCAGGCCTGCTTCGACATCACCCGCCCGGACCGGTGCGGCGTTTCGCTGCCCAGGTACGGGTGCGACCACGGATTTCACGTCGCCAACCCGTGCACGGGGAAATCGCTGGAGACCGTGACGATCGCCGACTGCGGGCCGGACACCGACCGGTTCTGCCGGGAACGGCGCTGCTGCGGCGACGATTGTTCCTCGCACAGGATCCTCGATCTCACCCCGGCCGCGTTCAGCCGTCTCGCCGATCTGGCCGCCGGGGTCATCCAGGTAGTGGTGCGCAACGCGAGCGACGCACGCGAGGCGACATGAGCGACGTTCTCCGGCGGCGGAGGTTCCTGTCCAACGCCGTACTCGGGAGCGCGACGGTGATCGGCGCCGACGCCCTGGGCGGATCCCCGGCACAGGCCATCGCCCACGCCGGGCATCGGTTGCCTCCGAAGACGCCCGACCCCAACTTCGCCGAGGGCAAGGTCATCGGTATCCATGGGTCGCGGCTCACCGTGACGAGCCCCGAGCTGCTGCTCCAGCGCATCGAGGTCGGCGAGGAGACGGACGTCTGGAAACTGCGCCACGGCGTGTCGCTGGACCAGGTCAAGGTGGGTGACGTGCTGTACGCGCGCGGGACGGCAGGACCCGACGGGCTGTTCGTCGCGGACTTGGTATGGGTGAACATCGTCAACCTGCACGTCCTGGTCGTGGGGTCCGAGCCCAACCGGGTTCATCTCGACCACGGGGGTGGTCGCCTCGTAGGCCACATCGTGCCCGGCACCACAGCCGTCGTCGATCGGCTCGCCCGCCCGGTGAGGGAGATGTCCGGGCTGAGCGTCGGCAGACACGCCCAGGTCGTGGGCGCGTGGCGGCCCGGCACGAACGAGATCGACATCGCCACGATCCTCACCTGACTCGTTCCCGGGAGAGGCATGAAGATCACCAGGCATCGGTGAGGCGAGGACGGTGCCGCCCGGGCGGCGGCCTGGGGTCTTCGCCGGGAGGAACTCGCTGTCCTCATCGGCGGCGCGAAGCGTTCGGCCGCCTACCGACGGCTGCGCGGGCAGGTCGTCTCGCCGTGCCCGCTCGACGTATGGACGGCGGGAGACCTGGGTTTCGTGCAGTTCGAGCTCGCCTTCGGCGACGACCCGCGTCCCGGCTGGCTGGTGTTCGCCGTCGACCGGGTCGACGGCGCGCCGGTGGCGGCCAAGCTGCTGCGGCCGGACGATCGCGGCGAGAACGTAACAGCCTGCGACGTGCTGCACCCCCCTTGGGGGTGAGCTGAGTGACGCGGCGCCTTGCCGCCCTGGCAGGCTGGTACCCGTGGACGTCCGGGAGGCGACCGCTCGCAGGCTGGAGCGGGCCATGGGAGCGCTGGGCACCGCGGCGATCAGCCGGATGGAAGAGAGGCTGCCGTGGTTCCGTACCATGTCCGCGGCCAACCGGTCGTGGATCGGGCTCGTCGCCCAGGCCGGCATCGCCGCCTTCGTTGACTGGTTCAAGAACCCGACGAAGCGTCTCCATCTCACCGTCGACATCTTCGGTACCGCGCCCCGGGAGCTGACCCGGGCGGTCACCCTCCAGCAGACCGTGGAGCTGGTGCGCGTCGTCATCGACGTGGTCGAGTCGCGGGTCGACGAGCTCGCCGAGCCGGGCGGCGAGGACGAGCTCCGGGAGGCCGTCCTGCTCTACACCCGGGACGTCGCGTTCGCCGCGGCCCAGGTCTACGCGCGGGCCGCGGAGGCCCGCGGCGCCTGGGACGCCCGGCTCGAGGCCCTGGTCGTCGACGCCCTGCTTCGGGGTGACACCCATGATGGGCTGCACTCGTGGGCGGCGGCCCTGGGATGGAACGCCACCTCGGCCGCCGTCCTCGCCGGGCACGCCCCGGACGGCGAATCGGAGGCGGTGGTCGACGACGTGCAGCGAGCCGGCCGCCACGCGAAGCTCGACGTGCTCGCCGGGGTACAGGGGCGGCGCCTCATGGTCATCGTGGGAGGCGCGGAGGACCTGCTGGAGGCGAGCCGGCCGCTGGTCGCGAAGTTCGGGCCGGGGCCGGTCGTGATCGGCCCGACCGTGCCGGATCTGCACGCCGCCACCAGGTCGGCGCGGGACGCCCTGGCCGGGCTGCGCGCCGTGGTCGCCTGGCCGGACGCGCCGCGCCCCGTCCTCGCCGAGGATCTGCTCGCGGAACGCGCCCTCGCGGGCGACGACGAGGCACGGCGCCAGCTGGTCGAGCGGGTGTACGTGCCGTTGCGGGACGCGGACGTGCCGCTCCTGGACACCCTCACCACCTACCTGCTCCATGGCGCCTCGCTCGAGGCCGCGGCCCGTCTGCTTTTCGTGCACCCCAACACGGTGCGGTACCGGCTGCGCCGGATCGCCGAGATGACCGGCTACCAGCCGGCCGAGGGCCGCTCCGGCTTCGTCTTGACGGTGGCGCTAGCGTTGGGCCGGCTGGCGGACAGCGACGAGCAGTTGTAGGACACAGACAAAATTAACCCGAAGAACTTCGTATCCCGCCTCATCCTGCTGGCAGGGTTCTACAGGGCAGCCTGAAGGGGTGCTGGTTCTCGTCGCCCCCGGACAGGGCGCGCAGGCGCCCGGATTCCTGACCCCGTGGCTCGACGTCCCCGGTGTCCACGACCGGCTGCGACGGTGGTCCGAGGTCACCGACCTCGACCTCGTGCACTACGGCACGGCCGCCGACGCGGAGGAGATCCGGGACACCGCGGTGGCCCAACCTCTCCTGGTGGCTGCCGGACTTGTCGCCGCCGACGTGCTCTTCGGCCACCTCGCGGACGCGGCCTCCTGCGTCGGCGCGGCCGCCGGCCACAGTATCGGTGAGTTCACCGCCGCGGCCGTCGCCGGCGTGCTCACCCCCGAATCGGCGCTCACGCTGGTGGGCGAGCGCGGGCGCGCGATGGCTGCCGCCACGGACGCCGGCAGGGGCGCCGCACCGACCGGGATGACAGCCGTCCTCGGCGGCGAGGAGGGGGAGGTGCTTGCCGCCTTGGAGCGGCACGGGCTGACTCCCGCCAACATCAACGGTGCCGGCCAGATCGTCGCGGCCGGAACCGCCGATCAGCTGGCGGCCTTCGCCGCGGACCCGCCACCCAAGGCCCGCCTGCGGCCCTTGTCGGTAGCCGGCGCGTTCCACACCCAACACATGACCCCGGCGGTGGACGCGCTGCGGCAGGTAGCTGCCGTGACGCCCGTTGCCGAGCCGGAAATCGGCCTGCTGTCCAACCGCGACGGTGCCGTGGTACGGAAGGGCACCGACATGTTGGCGCGGCTCGTCGACCAGGTGAGCGCGCCCGTACGCTGGGATGCCTGTATGCGCACGATGGGCGAACTCGGCGTCAGCGCGATCATCGAACTCCCGCCGGCAGGCACCCTCGCCGGCCTCGCCCGCCGCGCGTTGCCCGGCGTCGAGATCCTCGCCCTGAAGACCCCGGACGACCTGGAGGCGGCGCGGGTGCTCGTCGCGGCACATGCCACGACCGTCGGCGACTGCGACCACGAGCCGGAGTGGCGCCTCCTCGTCGCGCCGCTCGCCGGTACGTTCCAGGCCGACTCGATCCCGATCGGCACCTCGGTCGAGCGAGACAAGGCGATCGGACGCGTGGTCGCCCGCCGGGAGGAGCAACCGGTCGCCCCGCCGTACGACGGCACGCTCGTCGAGTGGCTAGTGGAGGACGGCGACCCGGTCTCCGCGGGTCAGCCGTTGGTCAGGATCCAACCGCAGGTGGTGGTCGCATGACTCTGCTGGCCCGGCGGTCCCTCCGCTCCGCTCCTCGCTTCGCTGCGATGCTCGCTTCGGGAGCCGCCTCATGAAAAGTGCCCATGGCGCTCCCACCGCGAAGATCCTGGCGTTCGGCGACTACCAGCCGAGCAACGTTGTGACCAACCACGACCTCGCCAGCAGCATCGACACCGACGACGAGTGGATCCGCAGCCGGGTGGGCATCGCCGAGCGCAGGGTCGCCGACCCCGACGAGACGGTGGTCGACATGGCGACGCAGGCCGGCGGGAAGGCGTTGGCGGCAAGCGGGCTGGCCGCCGGCGACGTCGACCTGGTGATCGTGGCTACCTGCACCCTGGAGGCGCAGATCCCGAACGCCTCGTCGGCGGTCGCCCACCGGCTCGGCATCGTCGCGCCGGGCGCGTTCGACGTGAACGCCGCCTGCGCGGGCTTCTGCTACGCGCTCTCGCTGGCCAGCGACGCGATCCGCGGCGGCTCCGCGCGCCACGTACTGGTGATCGGCGCGGAGAAGCTGTCGGCGTGGGTCGACTGGACCGACCGCGCGACGTGCGTGATCTTCGCGGACGGCGCGGGCGCCGCGGTCGTCGCACCTTCCGATGCGGCGGGAATAGGAATAGGCCCGGTCGCCTGGGGAAGCGCCGGCGACAAGACCGACACGATCAAGATCAAGGACCGGAACTCCTTCATCTTCCAGGAGGGCCAGAGCGTCTTCCGGTGGGCCACCACGGCACTGCATCCGGTCGCGCTGGCGGCGTGCGAGCGGGCGGGGGTCGACCCGACGCAGCTCGCCGCGTTCGTACCACACCAGGCCAACCTGCGCATCGTGGAGGCAATCGCCCGCCGACTCGGCGCGAAGGGTGCTGTCGTCGCCGACGACATCGTCGAGGCCGGCAACACCTCGGCGGCCTCGATACCGCTCGCGCTGTCCCGCATGACCGAGCGGGGGGAGATCCCCTCCGGCGGGCTCGCCCTGCTACTCGGTTTCGGCGCGGGCCTGACGTACGCGGGCCAGGTGATCAGAGTTCCGTAATCGTGTGCTGGACGCACACGACCCAACCACAAGGAGGAAACGAACCAGATGGCACCGTCCGAGCAGGAGATCCTCAGCGGCCTTGGCGAGATCGTCAACGAGATCGCCGGTATACCGGCCGAGGACGTCCAGCCCGACAAGAGCTTCGTCGACGACCTCGACATCGACTCGCTGTCCATGGTGGAGATCGCGGTAGCGGCCCAGGACAAGTTCGGCATCGAGATCCCCGACGACGAGCTGAAGAACCTCAAGACCGTCCGTGACGTCGTCACCTACATCCAGGGGGCCGGTGTATCCGCATGAGTGAAGACCGGGTCCGTGTCGTCGTTACCGCTCTCGGCGCGACCACGCCCGTCGGCGGCGACGTGGCGTCGACCTGGTCGGCTTTGCTCGCCGGGCGTTCCGGCGTACGGCGACTCACCGACGACTGGGTCGACGCGCTGCCGGTGCACATCGCTGCTCCGGTCGCGGTCGAACCCAGCGAGGTGATGGAGCGTGTCGAGGCACGTCGTCTCGACCGCTGCGAGCAGTTCGCGCTGATCGCGGCCCGCGAGGCCTGGCGGGCGGCCGGCGCTCCGGACGTGCCGGGCGAGCGGCTGGGTGTCGCTGTCGCCACAGGTATCGGCGGCGTGCTCACCCTGCTGAACGCCTACGACACGTTCAAGGAGAAGGGGTGGCGGCGGGTGTCGCCGCACACCATCCCGGCGCTCATGCCGAACGGCCCGGCGGGATGGGTCGGCCTGGAGTTCGGCGCCCGGGCGGGGGTGCACGCCGCGGTGAGCGCCTGTGCGTCCGGCGCCGAGGCGATCGGCGTGGGGCTGGAGATGATCCGGTCCGGCCGCGCCGACGTGGTGATAGCCGGCGGCACCGAGGCGGCGATCCACCCGCTCAACATGTCGGCGTTCGCCACGATGATGGCGCTGTCGCGGCGCAACGACGAGCCGGAGCGTGCCTCTCGACCGTTCGACAAGGGACGGGACGGCTTCGTGCTCGGCGAGGGCGCCGGGATCGTCGTGCTGGAGTCGGCCGAGCACGCGCGCGCCCGTGGCGCGAGCGTGTACGCCGAGGTCGCGGGCGTGGGTTACTCCGCCGACGCGCACCACATCGCGCAGCCGGATCCGTCCGGGGCGGGGCAGGAGGCCGCGATGCGGCGGGCGCTCGCCGACGCCGGGGCGGACCCGGCCGAGGTCGCGCACGTCAACGCGCACGCCACGTCGACACCCCAGGGTGACGTGGTCGAGGCGATCGCCGTCAGGAACGTCCTCAACGGGGACACGGTGACGGTGTCGTCGACCAAGTCGATGACCGGCCACCTGCTCGGCGGCGCCGGCGCGGTGGAGTCGATCGCGGTCATCCTCGCACTGCACGACGGCAAGGCACCGCCGACGATCAACGTCGAGAACCCCGACGACGAGATCGAGGTCGACATCGTTCGGGACGAGCCACGGCGGCTGCCCGACGGCGACATCTGCGCGCTGAACAATTCCTTCGGCTTCGGCGGGCACAACGTGTCGCTGCTCTTCCGCCGGACATGAACCGATCCAAGGCAATCCAAGGCGATCCAAGGAGACTGTGATTCCGTGACCGTACTGGACAACGCCGTACTGGGTCAGCAGGTCGCGCCCCAGGCCGACCCGCGCGATCCGCAGGTCCGGCTGCAGGCGCTGTTCGACGACGGCACCTTGCGCCCGCTCACCGCCCCCCACGACCGCGACGACAGCGGCATGCTGGCCGGCCTCGGCCGGGTGGAGGGGGTCCCCGTGGTGGGCTTCGCCAGCGACCCCCGCATCCAGGGCGGGGCTCTCGGCAGCGCCGGGTGCGAGGTGATCGTGCAGGCCTACGACGCCGCGCTGCGCGAGCGCGTGCCGATCGTGGGGCTGTGGCACTCCGGCGGCGCCCGGCTCCGCGAGGGCGTGGAAAGCCTGCACGGGGTCGGCCGCATCTTCGCCGCGATGACCCGCGCCTCCGGGATCGTCCCGCAGATCTCCGTGGTACTGGGGCCGGCGGCCGGCGGCGCCGCCTACGGCCCGGCACTCACCGACATCGTCATCCTCAGCGGCGACGGCCGCGTCTTCGTCACCGGACCCGACGTCGTCCGCAGCGTCACCGGCGAGGACGTCGACATGGCCCGCCTCGGCGGACCCGAGCCGCACAGCCGGCGCAGCGGCGTGGTGCACATGGTGACCGACACCGACGCCGAGGCCGTCGCGCACGCCCGTCGGCTGGCCGCGCTGCTCGGGCACCAAGGGACGCTGCGGCTCAGATCGGTAACCGACATCGACTTCGGCAGCCTGCTGCCCGAGTCGACCAAGCGGGCCTACGACGTCCACCCGCTCCTCGACGGGCTGCTCGACGGGCCCGCGGGGACCGAAACGGGCATCGTGGAGCTGCACCCCAAGTGGGCACCGAACATCGTCACCGCCCTCGGCCGGCTGGGTGGCCGCACCGTCGGCGTGATAGCCAACAACCCGCTTCGGCTCGGCGGCTGCCTCGACGCCCTGTCCGCCGAGAAGGCCGCCCGCTTCGTGCGGATGTGCGACGCGTTCGGCGTCCCGCTCGTGGTAGTCGTCGACGTGCCGGGTTACCTCCCAGGCCTTGGCCAGGAATGGGACGGGGTGGTCCGCCGCGGCGCCAAGCTGCTGCACGCCTTCGCCGAGGCCACAGTGCCGAGGGTGACACTCGTCACCCGCAAGGCCTACGGCGGAGCCTACATAGCCATGAACTCCCGCGCCCTCGGCGCCACCAAGGTCCTGGCCTGGCCCACCGCCGAGGTCGCCGTCATGGGCCCGGTAGCAGCGGTACGGATCCTCCACCGAAGGCGCCTCGCCGAGGTCCCCGAAGACCAACGCGCCACCGTCGAGGCCGAACTCGCCGCCGAACACCAACAACTCACCGGCGGACTCGACCGAGCCAAAGAACTCGGCGTGATCGACCAGGTCATCTCCCCCGACCAGACCCGCACCGCGATCGCGCGGGCCATCACAGAGGCCGGGCCAGCCCGCGGGGCGCACAGCAACATCCCACTCTGATCGCCTTCCCTCCGTTGACACTCAACGGGGCTCTGCCGACACGTAGGCCCGACGCATCCGGACCTCCGTGAGGTAGGAAAGCGACGGCTCGCTCAGCACCCCGCACCGTCGCCGCTGCCAGGCCCATAGCAGGGCGGTGCCGCCCGCGAGCACGGCGCCGAGCACCGCGACAGCGGCGGGAGGCGGGAGCGCTGGGGGGAGCAACGACCGGAAGGGAACGAGAGCCGCACCGACGGCGACCGCCTGCACGGGGACGACGAGGCGGGGAGCGGACGCCTCGCCCCGAACACCCGCGTCAGCGGGGCCCCACGGATCGGCCACCACGCCACAGGTCAGCCGCCACAGGCGGGGAACCGAGCACACCAACGTGGCGGCTGCGGGCACAGCCACGAGCGTCAGGACCATGCTCAGCCTTTCCAGCACGTCCGGATGGCCGGACAGCGACAGTCCTCCCAGCACGGCCAGCCGGACCACCACGAGGAACAGAGCAGACCCCAGGAGCACCAAGAGGCACCGCACCCTGAACCGCAGCCGGATCCGGGTACGGGATACGGCAAGCTGGCCGACGACGTAGGCCGCGATGCCCGTCACGACGAGGAGGAGAAGGGCAATCCTGTCGTCAGTTGCTGTTTCGACCATCGTTGTCCTTCGGCGGCGGAGTCGATGTGCATCAGGCGCGACGCAGAGCGGGCCGCAGGCCCGGATCACGGACGGCCGCGAGCAGCAGCGCCACGACGATCGCCGTGACCAATATCCACTTCATCACGGCCAGCCGGATGACGCGCCGGATTAGCAAGCATTGTCGGAGACTCCGCGCGCCGGAGCCGATCTCGCCGAGGCTGCGGCCGCGCGGTCGCGTTTGCGTTCCTTGGTGGACCGCCCTCGTGCCATGTGGGCTGCCATGATGGCTCCGAGCACGATGCCGAACAGTGCGTAGGTGATCCAGCCCAGCCGTTCTCCGTACTCCCGGTAGGAGGCTCCGGCCACCGTACCG
Source organism: Streptosporangiales bacterium (assembly GCA_009379995.1). Lineage (GTDB taxonomy): Bacteria > Actinomycetota > Actinomycetes > Streptosporangiales > WHSR01 > WHSR01. The sequence goes on along the minus strand of WHSR01000036.1, from coordinate 15,587 downwards.
ACGCTGACGAAGACCACCGACCAGATGAGCGAACCGGTGGTCATCCAAAGCAGGAACCGGCGGTACGGTACCCGCACCGACCCGGCGACGACCGGGGCGATCGCGTGGACCGCGGCGATGAAGCGAGCACCGATCAGGGCGCGCACTCCCCGGCCGCGGAGAAACGTCTCGGTTCTCACCCAATTGCGCTCCCCCAGCCGCTGGCCGAGCCAACTGTGCCGGAACCGGTCGCCGAAGCAGCGGCCGATCAGGTATCCGATCGACTCGCCGACCAGCGAGCCGGCCGTACTCAGCGCCACCAGGAGGACGAACCGCGAGGCATCGGTCACGGTCGAGGCGGCGAGCAGGACGACCACGTCGCCCGGAAGGGCCAACCCTATGAGTACTGTGGTCTCCAGGGCTGTGAATAGGCCAGTGAACAGGTACAGAGTGAGCGGAGGTACCCCGGCCAGGGCGTCGAGGACGCGATCGACGATGTCGAGCATCGGGTTCACGCCTCGGGGTAGGCGGGGATCGCCGCCCGCCGGAGCGAGGGCCGCCCCGGAGGGCGCGGGAGGGACACGAGATGTTTCCCCGTTCTTCAGCATTTCATATGTCAGAAAATCTTTACACATGACTTATCTATCTGTCAATAGCCCTCCATGAGCCATACCGGCGGAGGGAACCAGACAATCAATCAAGAGCGACACCCAGGCGTCGGGAAGGTGACCAAACGCACAACTGGCGAGCCGGTCGGACGCCAACGGCGGCGCCGAAGAAGCGGCGCGCCGACCACGCCATCAGTTGGCGGGGTTGCGCGTCACGTTGCGAGCGTTCTTGCCGGGCCCGTCGACATTCCAGGCGATGACGCGCCGCGGATGGATGCGGATCACCTCCCGGCAGAACCCCTCCATCAACGGCCGGTCGACGGCGAGAACCTCGGCACGGCCACGGACCTCGAGCCCTCGCCCGCGCTGACCGCCCGGTCCCACCGGCTCCGTGGCAACGTCGTCGACGACGAACGAGATTCGTGGATCGGCCTGGATATTGCGGAACTTCTGACTGCCACCCAGCCCGGGGCCACCGACCTCGATCGTCTCGGTGCCCACGTTCACCCAGTACGTGACCGGATTGACCTGTCGCCCCCCGCCGGGGCCGATGCTGGCCAGCCGTCCCAGCGACTGTGTCGCGAGATATTCGCGTTCGGCCTCGGTGAAGATCATCCACCCACCCTGAGACCTGAACCGCGATTGAGGTCAACCCTTTGGGCACTGTGGGACCCAACCGCATCCGCTGCTGGAGTCCGCGCTCACCCGGCGTGCAGCCAGCGAATGGGTGCGCCGTCACCGGCGTGACGGAACGGCTCCAGTTCGTCGTCCCACGCACGGCCGAGGAGTCCGTCGAGCTCACGCTCTAGGGTGGTACGCCCCTCGCCCGCGGCCGCCATGGCCGCGCGCAGCCGGTTCTCCGGTACGAGAAGATCGCCGTTGGCTCCGACGTTCGCGGTGAACACGCCCAGCGACGGCGTGTAGCTGTACCGGATCCCGTCACAGCCGGGGGTGGGCTCCTCGGTCACCTCGAACCGCAAGAGCTGCCAGCCCCGCAGCGCGGACGCGATGGCAGCGGCAATTCCCGAGCGACCCTGCCAGCACGTCTCGGCGCGCAGCATGCCGGGAGCGGCGGGCTGCGCCGCCCACGACAAATCGACGCGCCTACCGACAATGCCCGCAACCGCCCACTCGACATGCGGACAGAGCGCAGCAGGCGCGGAATGAATGTACAGGACGCCACACATCGACACCGGACCTCCTGAAGCGTACGAGGTGCGCCTTCCCCGACGGCCTCGTCTTGCCCCGGCGGACTCCGGTGCCGAGGCACATTCTGCCTCATCCGTCCCAGCGAAGCCAGTCTCCCGCCGAGATCTATGTTGTGGGGGGCCAAACCGGACAAAATGACCCCCACAACATAGATCTCGGCGGGAGGGGATCTCGGCGGGGTCCCAGCGCCCTACGCCGTGGCCTCTTCGAGGTCGTCCGGCGTTGGTGTGCGGGTCACCGCAAGGTCCCGGCCGTGCGCGAGGGCGGCGAAGTGCGCGGCGTCCCGTACCGCTGCCCCGCCCGGGTCGTTGTTGAGGTACACGTAGACGTCGGCGTCCGCGGGCCAGGTGTCGGCGAGCCGGTCGACCCATGACCGCAACGTCTGCCGCTCATATCGAGGCCACGGCTGTGCCGCTCCCTCGTGCAGCCGCAGGTATCCCCAGTCGGCCGTGCGCCACAGCGGGGTCTCCGCGTGGCCCAGCCGGTCCGCCCAACACAGGGCCGCCCGGTGCTCGGTCAAGACCTGCCGCACCTCGTCGTTCCACCACGAGGCGTGCCGGGGCTCGACGGCGACGCGGGTACCTCGAGGAAAGCGGGCGAGGCAGGCGGCGAGCCGCTCCGGCGCGGCGGTGAGGTTGGGCGGGAGCTGCAACAGCACCGGGCCGAGCCGCTCACCCAGACCCACCGCCGCGTCCATGAGCCTCTGCACCGGCTCGTCGGGATCGTTCAACCGTTTGATGTGGGTGAGGTACCGGCTCGCCTTGACCGCGACGACAAACCCCTCCGGGGTCCGGTCACGCCATGCGGCGAAGTTGTCGTACGACGGCAGCCGGTAGAAGGCGTTGTTCAGCTCGACGGTGGCGAAGCTCTCGGCATAGGTCTCCAGCCATCGCCGCTGCGGCACCCGGGGCGGATAGAGCAGCCCCCGCCACGCGGAGTACTGCCAGCCTGAGGTGCCGACCATGACAGGCATGACCGCTCAGTCCCGCAATCCAGTCGGCGTCGTCCTGCGTCACGTTATACCCGGCCAAGGCTCACTCCGGGATGACGGCCACACCTACCAGTTCCACGAGCGCCTTCGGGTCGAACAGCTCGCTCACCCCGAACAGCGCCATGGCCGGATAGTGCCGGCCGAGATGGCGCCGGTAGGCCAGGCCGAGGTCACGCAGCGACGCCCGGTAGGCCCGCATGTCGGTGGTGTAGACGGTGAGCTGGACCAGATGCTCCGGACGTCCCCCCGCCGCGGCGAGCGCGGCCGCCACGTTGCCCGCGGCGCGGTCGAACTGCTCGGCCAGCGTGGCGGCGGCGATCGAACCGTCCGGAAGGGAACCGGTCTGCCCGCCGAGACAGACAATCCGGCCCGGCGCGGCGACCACCGCGTGCGCGAAGCCGACCGGCGGCGCAAGGTCCTCGGGGTTGACGACGCGGTGCGGACCGGCGCCCGACGGCTCACGTGCCCGACCATCGTGGCTCCCGGCGAGAGGTGAAGGCCCGGTGGAACTCGGCGTGGTCGGCGGTCTTCATCAGCAGCGCCTGCGTCATGGCCTCCAGCTCCAGGGCCCCGGCGAGGTCCATGTCCAGCTCGCGCGAGAGCAGCATCTTCGTGTTCGCGTACGCCATCGTGGGACCGTCGGCCAGCCTGCGGGCGAGGTCACCGGCGCGCCCGGCGAGCTCGGCGTCGTCGACGACACTGGTGGCCAGCCCGATCCGCTCGGCCTCCTCGGCGCCGATCGACTCGCCCAGCATGAGCAGCTCGGTGGCTCGCCCCAGGCCGACGATCCGGGGCAACAGGTACGCCGCACCCATGTCTCCCCCGGACAGGCCCACCTTCGTGAACAGGAACGCGAACGTGCCAGAGCGGGCGACCAGCCGGAAGTCGGCGGCCGACGCGATGACCGCGCCGGCTCCTGCGGCCGTGCCGTTCACGGCGGCGATGATCGGCAGCGGGCACTCCCGCATCGCCTGCACCACGCCGCCGGTCATCCGGGTGAACTCCAGCAGCCTCTTGGGGTCGGCCGTCACCAGCTCGCCGATGATGGCCTGTACGTCGCCGCCGGAACAGAATCCGCGTCCCTCGCCGGTCAGCACGACGACGCGTACGTCGTCCCGGTGCGGCAACTCCCGTAGAACGTCCCGCAGATCGGCGTAGACGGAGAAGGTGAGCGCGTTGAGCCGATCCGGTCGGTCCAGCGTGATCGTGGCCACTCCCCCGTCGACCGCGAATCGGAAGTGTTGCCAGTCCTCGGTGAAGCCAGCAGAGGCCCGAAACGGGCTCATCTTCGCGGCCTCCTTCCGCATCCTCGTGACGAGTTGTCGCGATGGGTCGTCGTGATGATCGGCCCCACTTTCGTCTCAGATGTATCAGCACGGCAAGCAAAGCACTCATGAGTGGTGTGAGGCGACGGACCGAGCGCTGCGGAGGGGCTGCCCTCGGGGGACGCACCGGTCGGTGCGTGGCGAGCGTGACCGTCGCTGCGGGGGTAGTGGGGGTTGAGGAGCTGTGCCGCCGCGGGGGGCGGCACAGCCCTCATAGACCACAGGTGTGTTCCGGCGCACAACGGTCCCCACAGTTCCCAGGCGAGACCCATATCTTTCCGATCCATGTCATATTGGGCACACTCGGGGCGAGACTTCCTAGTGCCGACACATCAAGGTAGGAACCGGGATGCGATTCGACAGCGCCGCTCGGCTGGAACGGCTTGTCCAGCGTCACCCGGACGCTGTGATCGTCGAACCCGGGCCCGCGCATCAGACGGTCGTACGCCGTGACGAGATCCTCGTCGCGGCGCAGGACGTGCCCGTCCTCGATGACCTCCTGCGCATGTGGGTCGCCGATCGGGAGGACGGCCCGGGCGTCGCCAAGTTCCGCCTGCGGCCCAAGGCCAAGGTCGACGTGTGTGAGCTCGTTGCCGACCTGAGCGTCCACCGGCGGCATCGGCGGCTCGCCGTCTCACCGAACCACATCCTGCACGGAGAGCCGTTGTGGTGGGGCGGCCCCGCCGACGTTCCGCGACCGGCCGACCCGCCGCCGGCGCCGGACCCGGTGCCGGCAAAACGGGACGTGACCGTGGCGCTGCTGGACACAGGGCTGTCGCCGCATCCGTGGTACGAGGACACCGAGTGGTTCCAAGAGCAGCGAGACGACGTCGCCGAGGTGCTCGATGCCGACCTCGACTACGAGCTCGATGCCCAGGCCGGCCACGGCACCTTCGTCGCCGGGGTGCTGCTCCAGGAGGCGCCGTCGGTGCGGTTCCGGGTCTACCGGGTGCTGTCCAGCGACGGCGTCTGTGACGAGCTCGATCTGGTGCGGGCCCTGAACGACCTGCACGACTGGTCGGTGCGTACCGGGCAGCACGTCGACGTCATCAACCTCTCGCTCGGCTGCTACAGCTTCGACGACCGGCCCTCCCCGGTGATCGCGCAGGCGCTGGCCAGATTCGGTCGCCGTACCGTGGTGGTCGGCTGCGCGGGCAACAACGCCAGCGACCGGCCCTTCTGGCCGGCCGCGCTGAAGTCGGTGACGGCCGTTGCCGCCCTCGACCACCGAGGACGCGGCCGCGCGTGGTTCAGCAACTACGGGTGGTGGATCGACGCCTGCGCCGTCGGCGAACGGGTGACGAGCAGCTTCGTGCACTTCGATGGGCCGAGGCCGCCGGTCAACGGTGTCGACCCCGACCTCTTCGTCGGGTACGCCACCTGGAGCGGGACCTCGTTCGCCGCGCCCCGGGTGGCGGGCGCGATCGCCAGGCTCGCCGCCGAGGAGGACATGCCCACGGCCGCCGCGGCCGACGAGATCCTCGATCCGGCCTTCGCGCGCAGCATGCCCGATCTCGGAGTAGCCGTATCCGCAAACGGACAGGGACGCTAAGGTCAGGGCGGAACCGTGCGCACTCTATATTCCACAACGACCACGGAAGCAGGAGGGCACCGTGGGCGAGCACTCTGTGTCAGAGCTCGTCGGGTTGGCGGCCGATGGCGATCAGGGGGCCTGGCGGGAACTCGTCGGCCGATACTCCGGCTTGGTCTGGTCAGTGGCGCGATCCCACAACCTGAGCCACACCGATGCCGACGAGGTCAGCCAGACCACCTGGCTGCGCCTGGTCGAGCATCTCGGCCGGCTCCGGGATCCCGAGCGGGTCGGTGGCTGGCTGGCCGCGACCGCGCGACACGAGAGTGCACGTGTGCTGCGACGGGCCGGGCGCGAGGTGCTCGAAGACTCACCACAGGAGGATGTCGAGTTCGGAAATCCGGAGCCGGGCCCGGAGGCACGTCTCCTGGAATCGGAGCGGCGGGAACTGCTCATGAAGGGGCTCGCCGAGCTTTCCGACCGCTGCCGCCGGCTGCTGCGCGTTCTCGCCAGTGCACCGCCACCGAGCTACGCCGAGGTATCCGACGCCTTGGGTATTCCGGTCGGCAGCATCGGACCGACGAGAGCGCGGTGCCTGGAAAATCTGCGGCGGATACTCGTTGCACAAGGAGCAGTGCCTCATCCAGGAGGCGGCAGCTAACGGGCGCGGCACCTGACACACGAAGCACGGGCACGAGGGGGAAGCGGGAGCAATGATTGACAGTGATGACGCGCTGCTAGCCGAGCTGCGCGACCTATTCGAGGCCATGGATCCGGTGCCCGCTCAGGTGGTCGCCGCCGCGGAGGCCAGCTTCACCTGGCGGACCATCGACGCCGAGCTGGCGGCGCTCGTCGCCGATTCCGCCGAGAGGCCCTTGGCCGGCGTCCGTAGCCAGGTGGGCCAGGCGGGGCCACGTCTGCTGACGTTCGAGGGACAGGGACTGCTCGTCGAGGTCGAGATCGACTCGGTGGGTACCGACCGGCGACTCGTCGGACAGCTGGTTCCCCCGAAGCCGGCCGAGGTCGAGGTGCGGTGGCCGGGTGGCTCGTTGACCCGGATCGCGGACGAGGTGGGCCACTTCACCGTCGACGCGGTACCCCAAGGTCCGGTGAGCCTGGTCTGCCGGCTTGCCGATACGGCGAAACCTGTCGCGACGAGCTGGGTGACCATCTGAGACATCGGTGGGAGAGGATCTTTCTGGTCAGCTCGCTGCCGCCGAACACGCCGTCAACCTAGCTTCGGTCGACCCGGAACGAGCCCGGGCGGAGGCCGAGGCCGTGCTGGCCGCGACCGACGCCCCGGAGTCCCTCGTCGTCGCGAGCCGAGCGCTCGGTCTCGCGTACCGAGAACTCGGCGACGCCGACGCTGCCGACCAGTATTTGCGGAAGGCCATCCGGCGCGCGGAGGCGGCTGGACTCGATCGCCGGGCGGGCGAGGCGCGGATGAGCCTCGTGGGCGTCCTCGCGGACCGCGGCGACCTGGCCGCCGCGCTCGCCGAGGCGGACGCCGCCGCGCCGGTCCTTCGGGGCGCCGACGCCGGACGGCTCCTCGCCCAGCGTGCCCTCGTGCTCGGCCGGGCCGGGCGGCTCGACGATGCGCTGGCGTCGTACCGGGAAGCGCTGCGGCAGGTCCGCCAGGAAAGGGACCCCCGGTTCGAGGCAGGCATCCTCAACAACCTCGGGACCCTGCAGGTCTATCGGGGTGAGGTGCGGCTCGCCGAGGCCACGCTGCGCCGCTGCGTGGAGGTCGCGAGCCGGGCCGGACTGAACCACCTGGCCACGCTGGCGCGCGCGAACCTCGCCTTCGCGGCCATGCGCCGCGGAGACATTCCCCGCGCGCTGGCCCTCTTCGACGAGGTCGAGAACGCCCTGGACACCACCGGCGGCCGGGTCGCCTCGATCCGGCTGGACCGTGCCGAAGCGCTACTTACCGTCCGGCTCGTCGGGGAGGCCCGGACGGTGCTCGCCAGCACCATCGAGTCGCTCAAGGCCGGTGGCTTCGCCGCGGACCTCGCCGAGGCCCGGCTCATGCTGGCCCGCGCGGAGCTGCAAGACGAAGACTCCGAGGCGGCGACGCGAACCGCCGTAGCCGCCCGGGACGACTTCGCCCGGCAGGGGCGCGTCGGCTGGGCGGTGCTCGCCGAGTACATCGCCGTGCAGGCCCGCGCCGACTCGGGTGAACGCTCGGAGCAGTTGCTTCTCGTCGCCCAGCGGGTGGCCGGCGAGCTGGCCCGCCGAGGCTGGGCGGTTCCCGCCGCGCACAGCCGGATCGTCGCCGGACGGGTGGCGGTAGCGCTCGGCCGGCTCACGGTGGCCGAACGGGAGCTCGCCGAGGCCGGCTCGGCGCGCAACAGCGGACCGGTTGGACTGCGGGCGTCGGCATGGGAGGCGACCGCGCTCCATCGGCTCGCACAGCACGACCGGCGCGGCGCCAGAGCTGCGCTGGTGGCGGGCCTACGGGTGGTGGAGGAGCACACCGCCTCGCTGGGCTGTACCGAGCTGCGAGTGCACGCCGCCGAGTGGGGACAGGATCTCGCCAGCCTCGGCCTGTACCTCGCCTTCCAGTCACGGCGTCCCCGCGCCGTCCTGGCCTGGGCGGAGCGGTGGCGCGCCGGCGCCCTCCGCCTCGCGCCCGCCCGTCCACCGCACGACCCGTGGCTCGCCGAGACCCTGGCCGAGCTGCGCGGTGTGGTGGACGAGCTGACCAAAGCCGCCGCCGAGGGAGCCGAGACCCGCGCCCTCCGTACCACACAGGTGCGCCTCGAACGGGAGGTCCGGCAACGGTCGCGACACACCAGGGGCGCACGCCACCAGCCGAGTCGGCTGTCGGTCCGGGAGCTGGTCGAGGCCCTGGGCGAGCGGGCCCTCATCGAACTGATCCGCTACGACGAGACGCTGGTCGCCGTCACCGCGGTGGAGGGACGGTTCCGGCTGTGGCCGCTGGGCGGGTACGACGATGCGCTGCGGGCGATGGGGGCGATGCGCTTCTTCCTCCACCGGCTCGCCCGCCGACACGGCACCGCCGCCTCGCTCGAGGCCGCGCGGAAGGGCCTGCGACACGCGGCCGACCAGCTGGACGCCGACGTGCTGCGACCACTGCGAGGTGCGGTCGGCGACCGCGAGCTCGTCATCGTTCCCACCGGCCGGCTGCACGCCCTGCCATGGTCGGCATTGCCGTCGATCGCGGACCGGCCGGTCACCATCGCGCCGTCGGCTCAGGTCTGGCTCAACGCGACGGGGGCGACACGCAGGAGACGAAACGGCGGCGCCGTGCTCATCGCCGGCCCGGGCCTCGACCACGCGGACGCGGAGGTGACGGCCCTGCACGCGCGGTACGAGCCCGCGGTTGCCCTCACCGGCGAGGAGGCGAGCGCGGACGCCGTACGCACCGCCCTCGACGGCGCCGATCTCGCGCACATCGCCGCGCACGGCCGGTTCCGTACCGACAACCCGCTGTTCTCGTTTCTCTACCTCGCGGACGGACCGTTCATGGTGTACGACCTGGAGAGGCTGGCGTCCGCGCCCCGGCAGCTGGTGCTCTCCGCCTGCGACACCGCCCTGTCGGCCGTCCGCCCGGGCGACGAACTCACCGGAGTGGCCAGCGCCTTCCTGTCCCTCGGCACCGAGACCCTGGTCGCCAGCGTCACCCCGGTGCACGACGACGAGACCCGGGAACTGATGGTGGCGTTCCACGACCGCCTGGCCGCCGACCTCTCCCCCGCCCGCGCGCTCGCCGAGGCGACCCGCACCAGCGGAGTTCTCGGCTTCGTCTGCTTCGGTGCGGGATAGCTGACGGTAGCGTGCGTAGCGTGGGTGCCGTGGCTGAGATCGAGGTGCAACGGGTCTACGACACCGGGCCGCGCCGCGGGAAGGTCTTCCTCGTCGACCGGGTGTGGCCGCGCGGGCTGCGCAAGGACGATCTCGCCCTCGACGGCTGGTTGCGCGATCTTGCGCCAAGCAGCGAGCTGCGGAAGTGGTTCGGCCATCGGCCCGAGCGGTGGGAGGAGTTCCGGGAACGCTACCACCGGGAGCTGGACGGGGCGGGCGATGCTTTGCTGCCCCTGTTCGACGCGGCCCGACGGGGCCCGGTCACGCTGCTGTACTCCGCGCGGGACGATAAGCACAACAACGCGGTCGCGCTGCGCGACTACGTACTGGAGCGCATACGTCCATGACCGAGAAGACTTTCACAGTTGACGAGGCCCACGGCCTCATGCCGCAGGTGCGGCACCAGACCGAGAGAATCGTCGCGGTACGGGCGGACCTCGCCGAGCTGAGCCTCGAACTGCGCAGCGGCGAGCCGTCGCCGCAGGGTGGCATCCCGGAGGCGAAGGCGCTCGAGGCCACCCTGGACGAACTCATCTCCTGGTTCATCGCCAATGACATCGAGGTGAAGGGCATCGCCCCGGTCCTCGTGGACTTTCCGGCCGTGCTCGACGGACAGTCGGTGCGATTGTGCTGGCTGGAGAACGAGCCCGAACTCGGCTGGTACCACCGCACCGAGCTCGGCTTCGTCGCCCGGCGCCCACTGCCCCACCAATAGTCCTCCCTGTGGCGGTGATATCATGATATCACGATGTCTGAGGACAGCTCCGCGCGTACCAAGAACATGGTGTTGCGGCTCGACCCATCGCTGGCCGAGCGCGTACAGGCGGTGGCCGAGGTGGAGGGCCGTTCGGTGTCGGACGTGGTGCGGGAGGCGATCGCCGCGCTGGTGGAGCAGCGACGGGGCGACGAGCGGTTCCAGCGGCTCCTGGAGGAGAACCTGGCTCGCCACGAACGCACCCTCACGCTCTTCCGGGACGGGGCGCCGTGATCGCGCTGCAGGTAGCCGACCTGGTCGTCATCGCCGGCCGGGTACTTGACCTGGACACCGACGCGACGCTCGACCGGCTGGACGTGGCGGCGGCCGAGGCCGCCCTGGCCGACGCCGCTCCCCTGGTCCCGCTCAGCCGGGAGGATCCGGCGCGCTCGGCCGCCGCGCTGCTGGCGGCGCTGCTGCGCCGCCGCCCGCTGCCACACGGGAACGAGCAGGTCGCGCTGGTGGCCACTGCGCAGTTTCTGGCCCTCAACGGCCTCCAGGTCGATCTCGACCCGCCGGAAAGGGCCCGGGCGCTGGTCGCCGATCTGGTCGCCGGCCGGCTCGAGGCCGGAGAGTTGGCCGACTGGCTGGCGCCGCGGCTGAGCCTGCGTGAGGACGCCGACATCGATCCGCCCGACCCGAACCGCGCGTGCGGGAGGCAGCCGATGCTGCTGAGATGGCTGCCCACCCGCAGGCGCCCGGCGAGATTGAAGATCCCCAAGGGTCCCAAGGTCAAGGACCCGTTCCACCGGTTCACCGACCGGGCCCGCACGGTCGTCGTGCTGGCACAGGCCGAGGCCCGCGGGCTCGGCCACAACTACATCGGCACCGAACACCTGCTGCTCGGCCTCGTGGCCGAGGGTGACGGCGTGGCCGCCAAGGCGCTCGGCACGATGGGGGTCACCGGCGAGGCGGTACGCCGCGAGGTCGAGCAGATCATCGGCCGGGGCGCGGGCACCCCGACCGGTCATGTCCCGTTCACGCCGCGGGCCAAGAAGGCCATCTTCGAATGCGCGCTGCGGGAGGCATTTCAACTCGGCCACAACTACATCGGCACCGAACACCTGCTGCTCGGCCTCATCCGCGAGGGCCAGGGGGTGGCAGCCCAGGTTCTGGTGAAGCTGGGCGCCGGCCACGCCAGCACCCAGGGGCAGGTGATTCGGATGCTGCACGGTTATCTGGGCAAGGACCCGCATACCGCGCCCCCGGACCTTCGCTACTTCGACGAACAGATCGCCCGGGTACGCCGGAGCAAGGAGGCCGCCATCGACGCCGGCGACCTCGACACCGCCGGCACGCTGCGCGACGCGGAAAAACAGCTCCTCACCGAGACGAGGCGGCAAGTGAAGCAGTGGATGGCCATCGTCGACCCGGTCGCACTCGTCGAGGAGACCCACCGGCTGCGCGCCGAGGTCGAGCGTCTGCAGGCCCTGCTCCGCCGGCACGGCATCGAACCGGACGACGGCCCGCCACGAGCGGCTCAGGCCGGCGGCTGACCCAGCACGCCCCCTTGAGCAGGGTGATCAGCGGATCAGCGAGTCGACGTAGTCCGCGCCGATCCCGACCTTCGCGTAGTGCTCCTTGCACAGCTCGATGTAGTCGTAGACGTCGAAGTAGCCCTCCGGCTCGCCCTTCTCGTCCAGCCACACCAACGGGCCGGTGACGTTGAAGTGGACCTTCATCGGCTGCTCGTGCTCGTAGGCCACCAACGTATGCGCCTCACCCGGCGCCTCGTACACGAAGTCGCCAGCGGTGGCGATCCAGTCGTGCTCCAGGTAGCCCCACTTGCCGGAGATGGTGTAGGCGAAGACCTGCTGCGGGTGGTAGTGGCGGTTGACCAGGCCGGCGGCCGTGGCCATCAGGACGTCGCACCACCTGTTCTGGCTGGGCATGATGAACAACGGGCGGGTACCGACAGTCTCGGTGAGCGGGACGTAGTAGCGCTCGTCGTCGGTCGGCGCGTCCGGCCGGTAGACCTCCGGCAGCGCGTGCGGTTTGAAGACGCTGCTAATCGGTTCGATGTCGCGCCAGAACTCAGTCTTTGCCGCTTCAGCCACGTCGTCTCTCCTCCCACGCGACTGCAGGGTGTCTACATACTTCGCTTTGTATCACACTTGACCTGACGATCGAGAGTCAAGGGATACTCAATCGAGCCAGTGCCGGGAGGTGGAAAGTGAACCCCGAGGCGAAGAGGAATGTACTCGACTCCTTCCGACTCGACGGCAAGGTGGGCCTCGTCACCGGGGCCGGCAGCGGGCTGGGGAGGGCGTTCGCCGAAGCGCTCGCCGAGGCCGGAGCGGACGTCGCCTGCGTCGACATCAAGCCCGATACCGCCCAGGACACCGTGGAGCTGGTACGCGAGCTTGGGCGGGCTGGACACGCCATCGGCGCCGACGTCTCCGACGAGCGGGCCGTGGACTCCGCCTTCCGGCAGGCGGAGGAGGCACTCGGCCCGCTGGATGTGGTGTTCGCCAACGCTGGCGTCGCCGGCGAGGCCGGTGACCTCGAGGAGACCACGCTGTCCGGCTGGCAGGAGGTCATCGACGTCGACCTCACCGGGACCTACCTGACCGTACGCGCCGCGGCGGGCAGCATGGTGCCGCGCGGCTACGGCAAGATCGTGACGACGGCGTCGCTGTACGGACTCCGCGGCGACCCACTCTTCGGCATCTACGGGTACACCGCGGCCAAGAGCGGCGTGGTCGGGCTGACCCGATCCGCGGCGATCAACCTCGGGCCGAAGGGGATCCGGATCAACGCCATCGCGCCCGGCTACATCCGCACCCAGATCGCTGGGGGCCACATGTTCTCCAACGATCCGGAGGCCGTCCGACTGCGGGAGACCATCGTCGAACGGACGCCGCTCGGCCGGGTGGGCGACCCGGAGGATCTCAAGGGTTTGGCAGTCTTCCTCGCTTCGCCTGCGTCCGACTACTGCACCGGCTGGACGTTCGCGGTTGACGGCGGCTGGCTGGCAAGCTGAGGGTCCGGCTGATTGACAAATTCGTTGACGCCTGGCATGAATAATGTCAATTTACTAGTCCTCGCAGACCCGTCTATCCCGGGTTTTTTCGCAGCTCAGTGGAGCGTGCTCCGGCGCGACCCGACAATCACAGGGAACATTGATGGAGGCGGCGAGATGCGCGCGATCGTGACCCGCAGCGCCGGATCGATGGAGCTGACCGACGTGCCCGAGCCCCGCGAACTCGCCTCCGGGGAGGTCTTGGTCCGTCCGGAGGCCGTCGGCGTTTGCGGCTCGGACTACCACTTCCTCACCGGTGAGCTGGTCACGCCGGAGGCGTTCGGCCCGCAGTATCCCCGCATCCAGGGGCACGAGGTGGCCGGCACGATCGAGGCACTCGGCCCCGACTGCCCGGCCGGGCTCGATGTGGGAGTACGGGTAGCGGTCTGGCCGCTGTCCTCGTGCGGGACCTGCTACGCCTGCCGGATCGGCCGCCGCAACGCGTGTCCGAACTTCCGGCTCGTCGGCGTACACGTGGACGGCGCGTTGCAGGAGCGGTTTCCCGTACCGGCCTCCCAGGTTTTCCCGGTCGGGGATCTTGAACCGCAGGTGGCGGCGTTCTGCGAGCCGACCTCCATCGCGGTCCAGGCGGCCGATCGCGGGCGGATAGCGGCCGGCGAGCCGGTCGCCGTGCTCGGCGCGGGGCCGATCGGCCAAGCCGTGGCGCTGGTCGCCGGGGAGCGGGGCGCCAAGGTGCTGATGACCGACCTGGTAGCGGGCCGGCTGGCGCTCGGCCGCGCGGCGGGCGCCGAGACGCTCGACCTCTCCGAACACGAGGACGTCGTCCCGCTGGTACGGGAGTGGGCGGGCGGCGAGGGGCCCCCTGTCGTCATCGACTGCACCGGCGAGCCGGCGGCGATCCGCAGCGCCGTCGAGATGATCTCGCCGGCCGGGCGGGTGGTGGTCGTCGGGATCTCCCACAAGGAGCTCTCCCTGAACGTGTCGTGGTTCACCGAGAAGGAGCCCGACATACTCGGGTCGACCGTGTGCGGGGCGGCTCAGTTCGCCGAGGCCGTACGCGTCGTGCAGCGCAAGCAGGCAGTGGTGCGCCGGCTTCTCACCCACGAGCGCCCCCTGGAGCAGGCGCCCGACGCCATCGCCCACGCCATGAGCCATCCCGCCGAGGTCATGAAGCTCATCATCCGAACCGGCTAGCGGACGGCGGATACCCGACGCCCTGCCTGGCGCCGCCCTCGTTCCGTGTCCACCGATGAATGCGGAACGGTCGCGGAGTCCTCTCTTACTGGAGCGGCGACGTGCCCGCGGTAGGAGACGAGGGAGCAGACCCATGGCAACTGCTGTGGCCGAGATGATGTCGCTGGACGGCTTCGTCGCCGGGCCGGCCGACGAGGTCGAACACCTCTTCGGTTGGTACGGGAACGGCGACGTCGCCGTTCCGGCACCGGGTTCGCCCGTGACATTCCGAACCTCGGAAGCGAGCGCGGGTCACCTGCGCGACCTCATCGAGAACATCGCAGCCGTCGTGTCGGGGCGGCGGATGTTCGAGAGCGCCGTCTCGCAAGCCAAGGCCGTCGCGGGCGACGGCATCGTCGGCGTCGGCGGAGCCAGCATCGCGCAACAATGCCTCAACGCTGGACTGCTCGACGAGATCAGAGTCAACTTGGTTCCCGTGCTCCTCGGCGGCGGCATCCGTTTCTTCGACAACCTCGCGGTCGCACCCGCGCCCCTTCGGGGTCCCCGGGTCATCGAGGGCAAGGGCGTCACCCACCTATACTACCGCGTGTCCTCACCGGCGTGATCACACAAGAATCGCCTTTCGGGCCGGAAGATGGCGATGAGTTTCGCCGGGCCGTCCGGTCTCTACTTCGGTGACGGTAAAGGAGGTCGGCGGTTGGTCGCTCCCGACGATGTGCCGGCGCTTCCCGCGGACGTCCCTGGACCGCCTCCGGGGTCGGGCGTGGCCGTGTTGGTGATCGGTGGTCCGATCGGTCCCGCCGACGTCCCGAGGCTGGGCGAGCACATCCGTACGCTGCTGGAGGGCAGCGACGCCGACCTGGTCGTCTGCGACGTGGCGTCGCTCACCGACCCCGACGCCGGCACCGTCGACGCGCTGGCGCGGCTGGCGCTGACCGCCCGGCGGCTGGGCCGCAGGTTCGGCCTCCGGCACGCCTCGCGTGAGCTGCAGGAGCTGCTCGCGTTGGTGGGTCTGAGCGACGTTTTGCCGCTGTGTGGCCGGGACCTACGCCTCGGGCCGCGGGGGCAGACCGAACAGCGGGAACAGTCGCGCCGTGTCGAGGAAGGTGTTGATCCCGACGATCCGGTCACCTGAGACCTCGAGGACCTGCAGCGCCCACGGCTCGTGGCCGCCACCGGGGCCGC
>WHSR01000079.1 GCA_009379995.1 Streptosporangiales bacterium | reverse complement strand
CGAACTGGAAGCAGACGTGCGCAACTGGATCGGCAAATGGAACAACAACCCCAAGCCGTTCATCTGGGCCAAGACCGCCGACGAAATCCTCGACACCCTCGCCGCGTACTGCCGCCGAATTAACGACTCAGAACACTAGTGCGGTATAGAAGAACAGTTGTGTACCCTCGCCGCCGGCTGGGGCGTAGGAGAACCAGTCCGGGCCGGACACGAACGGTTTGAAGCCGAGCAGCGACATGAGCGCGTCGTAGTATTCCCGGGCATACGCCGGATCCGGGACGTTAATCCCGAGATGTTCGAGAGGCATGCGAAGGAGAATAACGCCGCCAAGTGCAGTTCACCGTCGCCTCGGCACCGGAGCCGGTGGCTATGGGATGGGACGACGCGCAGAGCTACCTGCAGCCGGCCTACGTCCTGCCAATGACCATTACGGCGAACGAAGGCCTCTTCGCCGGCCATCCGGTGATGCGATCGGAGCACTTCGTGGCGCGTGCCGCTATCCGACCTGGGTGAGTTGACGTCGGTCATCACCTCACTGAGCTGTCGTTGGATGAAGGGCTGCGGCTAGAGCCCGTACGCCGCCAGGTAGCAGCCGGTGGCGTTGGTGGCCAGCGGTTCTGCCAGTTCGACGGCCGCGGTGATCAGGTTGATGCATTCGACGGTTACGGCTGCGGTCCCTCTTGACGCGTTGTACACGGCGTTCACCGTTTCCCAATGCCGGGCGTGGTGCAGCTGAGGGAGGACGTCTCGGCAGTAGCCGTAGATGCCGTAGGAGATTGCCGGGTAACCGATGAGGCCTGGCGGTACGCCCCACTTATCGACCCAGGCGAGGAGCACCGTCGTGTTGTCATGCGCTTTGATGAGATGGTCCCGTCCGAGGGTGGCGGCGACTGGATAGACGGCGCCGGGTGCTCCTTCGCCGTTGACGGCGACGTTGGCTTCCGCCTTCTCCCGGGCGGCGGTGATGGTGTCGCTGAGGTCCTGGAGCGCCTGGCGGGTAACCGCCGCACATGGGGCGGGTTCTGCCGCTGCCTTGGGCGCTGCCAGCTCCGACGGAGGCGGCGGTACTAAGTCAGGTAGTCCTACATTCGAGAGGTATGTCAAGAGTTCCCCTTAGTGGATGGCGGCCCGTATTGGCCGCTCGTAGCGGCTAGCCGACCCACACTGCCAACCCGTAGCACATCGCGAACAGAACGCACAGCGCACTGAGCTGGGCAGGATCTTGTGCACGATCGGGCACGAGCGGATCTCGTGGTGGGACAGTGGCCGTAACCAGTCGGCCATGCCTCGCGTTCGACACGCCGCCCGCCCGCGACTCGCCGAAGCAGCCCTCGACGACGTCAACGACCAAGGTCAGATAACAGATAACTCGGCGACGGGTCACACTCGCAGGGTGGATCTTTGGCGGCTCCCGCCATCCCGACCAGGTCAACGCGCTCGTGTCGCACGAGCCGCCGCTCACGCAGCTGCTGCCCGATGCCGGGCGGTGGCGCGTGTTCTACCAGGACCTCTACGACACCTAGCGCCGTCGCGCTGGCCGAACAGCTCGGCACGAAGATCATGCACTTTCCCGGCGACCACGGAGGCTTCACCACATACCCCGACACGTTCGCGGAGAGGCTGCACCAGGTGCTGCCCGAGAAGCAGTGAGGACACCCGTCGCCCGGCTCAGGCCCCGAGGTGTTCGATCTTGAAGGTCAGCCAGCGGGTGTGTAGCTCGGCTGGGAGTCGCCAGCGGTAGTCGGTGATCTCGTCGAGCTGCGGCCGGACCTCGGGGCTGTCGACCCGGAAGGCGTAACGGAAGTCGGCGTGCCAGTGCCCCGGCTCGCCCTTGGCCGGGTCGGCCGGGATGTTGTGGACGTCGATGTCGAGAGGGACGGCATCCATGTCGGGCAGGCCCCCGATCCACCGCTCGGGAATCCCGGTCTCTTCGTGGAGCTCGCGAAGGGCGGCGGCGAGCAGGTCGGTGTCGGCCGGTTCGAGGTGGCCGCCGGGTAGGAGCCATCGGTTCAGGGTCTTGTGACGTAGCACCAGGACCCGACCGAGATCGTCGATGACCACCGTGCCGCAGGTGACGTGGCCGGGAACGGCCGCGCGGGAGGCAAGATCGGCACCCGCGTCGATCGCCCGCAGCAGCGGCAGGAGATCGGCGCGCTCGTCGGGATGCGGCACCGTCACCGGCTCGGACTGGCGGCTAGCCGAGCTCCAACGTCGCTACGGCGACCACTGGGTCCCCGCGCTGCGGTCAGGGCGGTCAGGGGTGCAGGAGGATCTTGCCGGCGTCCGGGGCGCCGCCGGACAGCAGGCGCAGCGCCTCGCCGTACTCCTCGAGCGACAGTTCGTGGGTGACGAGCGGCCGCGGGTCGAGGACGCCCGCGTTGAACGCCCGGACCGCGGTAGCCCAGGACTCCGGCGTTCCGCTGAACACCGTGGCGACCGTGAGCTGGTCGAGCACGAGCTGAGCGGGCGACAGCCCGGCGGCCTCGCCTCCGGGTATTCCGGTCAGCACCACCCGTCCGCCGCGGCGGGCCAGCGAGGCGGCGATGCGCGCGCTGTCCGGCGCCCCGGCGCACTCGATCACGGCGTCGTACCCGGCACGGTGCCCGGCTGCGTCGTCGCGCATCTCGTCCGGGGTACGAAACGCGGTGGCGCCGCACCGCTCGGCCAGCTCGGCCCGTCCCCGGCGCGGGTCGATGACCAGGAGCTCGGCCGGCGAGTACGCGGCGACCAGCTGCGCCGCCAGCATCCCGAGCGTGCCGGCACCCACGATCGCTGCCCGCTCCGCGGGTACGAGCCCGGCGCGCAGGACACCGGCGATCACGCACGCCGCCGGCTCCAGCAGCGCCGCCGCGGCGAGGTCGGCTCCGGGCGCGAGCACGTGCAGCATCCGGGCGGGTAGCAGCAAATGATCGGAAAAGGCGCCCGGCAGGGTGAAGCCGGTCTCGTCGTACCCGGTGGTGCAGAGGTTCGGCTCGCCGGCGCGACACCTGGCGCAGATGAGGCAGGATCGCACCCCCTCGCCGACAACCGAGGCGCCGACCAGGTCCGCGGCGACGCCGGAACCCACCGCATCGACGGTGCCCGACCACTCGTGGCCGGGCACCACTGGATAGCGCACGTAGTCCTTTGGCCGGGTGCCGGCGTACATCTCCCGGTCGCTGCCGCACAGGCCGGCGGCGGCGACCCGCACCCGCGCCTCCCCCGGCCCCGGGTCGGCCGGCTCGGCCGAGACGACGCGGTAGCGGCCGGGCTCCTCCAGCAACACGGCCCGGGTACCCGGCATTGCTCGCTCCCTCCTGGCCGGCCCCTCCTGGCCGGCCCCTCCTGGCCGGCCCCTCCTGGCCGGCCCGCCGTCGGGGGAAGTACGTTCGATCTCGACTGTAGTCCGATATTTCGTTACGGGAGCGTCCGATGAACACGCCCGCCGCAGCCTCGACGCACGCCGGAGACCAGGAGACCATGGGGCGTACCCGCCGTTACCTCACCTCGCTGGGACTGCCCGGCCGGGACCTCGGTGAGCTGCCGGCCTCCGACAAGCGCTTTGGGGACGGCGCGCAGTACCGGATCGAGATTCCCTCGGTGGAGGGTCCTGCGCCGCTGCGGGCGATCGTCGAGGAGGCCAAGGCCCACGGGATTCGCATCCACCGCATCAGTCAGGGCAGCGGGATGATGCTGCTCACCGACGCCGACATCCAGGAGATGGTGGGCATCGGCCACGAGCAGGACATCCAGGTATGCCTGTTCGTCGGCCCCCGGGCGGGATGGGACGTCGGGATTCAGGTCACCACCCCATCCGGACGGGTCGGCGCCGCCGTCCTGCGGGGTACCGAGCAGCTCGTGTACGGCATCGAGGACGTGCAGCGCGGATGCGAACTCGGCGTGCGGAGCATCCTGGTCGCCGACATCGGCCAGCTATGGGTGCTCGGCCGGATGAAGGGCTCCGGCGACCTCCCCGAGGACCTGGACATGAAGGTCTCGATCTCGTTCCCCGCGGCGAACCCCGCGACCGCCCGGCTGCTGGAGGACCTGGGCGCGACGACCATCAACCTCCCCCTCGACCTGTCGACAGCGCAGATCGCCGCGATCCGGGCCGCCGTGGAGGTACCCCTCGACATCTACGTCGAAGGCGCCGACGACTTCGGCGGGACGGTCCGCTACTACGAGGTGCCCGACCTGGTACGCGTCGCCGCCCCGGTCCATCTCAAGTTCACGGTGCGCAACGCCCCGGGCATCTACCCTTCGGGCCAGCACCTCGAGCAGGTGGCCGTGTCGACGGCTCGGGAACGGGTACGCCGCGCGGCGATCGGGCTGGGCATGCTCGGCCGCTACTACCCGGACGCGGTCTCCTCCTAAGCCGACCCCTCAAGGAGGGGTCAGGGCAGCTCGCGGCCGATCTCCGCGGCCGTGTCGCGGAGCGCCGCGACGAGGTCGGCGACGTCCGCCGGCCGCATGCGCAGGGAGGGCATGGACACCGCGAGGGCGGCCACCGCGCTGGCACGCCGGTCGCGGACGGGCACCGCGAGGGCGCTGATGCCCGGCTCGCTCTCCCCGAAGTTCACCGCGTAGCCCTGCTCACGTACCCTGTCCAGCTCGGCGCGCAGGCGTTCCCGGTCGGTAATGGTGTGTTCGGTGATCTTCGGCAGGCCATGCGGGTACAGCGCGCGTACGTGGTCCGGCGGGAGCTCCGCGAGCAGGACCTTGCCGCCCGAGGTGGTGTGGGCCGGCAGGAGGGTCCCGGTCCGTACCCTGGTCAGCAGGGTTCGATCCCCCGCGACACCGTCGAGGAACCGGCAGGAGCTGCCCTCGAGCACCACCAGGTTCACCGTCTCGTGCAGCCTGGCCGACAGCGCTTCCAGGTACGGACGCGCCTGCGGGCGGATGTCCAGCCCCTCCACTGACGCGAGCCCGATCTCGATCAGGACGCGGCCGCTGCGGTACGCCCGGGTGAGCGGATCCCGGATGAGAAAACCGCGACTGGTCAGCGTGGACAGCAGCCGGTGTGCCGTCGACCGAGCCACACCGAGGTCGTCGCTGACCTCGGTGACGCGCAACTGTCCACGCCGGCGCAACAGCAGCAGCACCTGAAGCGCCTTGTCGACGGATTCGATGGCGGGGTCGGGCATAGTGTTCCACTAGAAGGAAAAGTCGGACGCTTCTATTCCTCCAAGCGAGCCATGCCTGTTAGCGTGCGGGCACCTTGACGCAGCCCCGGACCGCTTCGATCCCACTCCCCGGCACTGACCGAGGTGACCCCCCGTGCGCTCCCCGTTTCGATCCCCTGGACACCGACTCGCGGTGCCCGCCGTCGCCGCGACGCTGGCGACGATACTGGCCGCCGCCGGCTGCGGATCCGGCGGCGACACAGGCTCCGCCGCCACCCTGGACCCGCAGAACCCGGTCACCATCAAGGTGGGAGAGGTCGCCGGCATCCCCTCGGCGTTCCTGACGTACGGAAAGAACCAGGGCTTCTTCGCCGATCGCGGGCTCGAGCTCGACATCGAGACCGCCGCCGGCGGCGCCGCGATCATCCCGGGCGTCGTCTCCGACGACTACGCGATCGGCGGCTCCAACGTCGTCTCCGTGGCGCTCGGCACCTCGAAGGGCCTTCCGATCCGGATGGTCACCTCGGGCACGGGGGTCGGCGACTCCACGAAGGAGGACTTCTCCGCGATCCTCGTGCCGGGCGACGGCGACATCAGGGAGGCCTCCGACCTCGCCGGCAAGACCATAGCCGTCAACACGCTGAAGAACATCAGCGAGGTCACCGTCAAGACCGCGCTGGAGAAGCACGGCGTCGACCCCGCGTCGGTGAAGTTCACCGAGCTCGAATTCCCCGAGATGCTCCCCGCTCTCGAGCGCGGCGAGGTCGACGCCGCCCACGTGATCGAACCCTTCGCCACCCTCGGGAGCCAGCAGGGCCTCCGGGCCGTCTCCTGGCCGTACGTCGAGTCCAAGCCCGGCATGCAGATCGGCTCCTACGTCACCAGCCAGCGCTACCTCGAGGAGCGCCCGGAGGTCGTAGAGGCGTTCCGGGCCGGGATCGCGGACACCGCCGCGGCGATCGAAAAGGATCCGGACGCGTTCCGCAAGGCTCTTCCGGAACTCACCGAACTCTCCCCCGAGGCCGCCGACCGGGCGGTGCTTCCAGTCTGGCGGGCCAGCATCGACAAGGACACCCTCACCTTCGTCGTCCAGCAGATGGTGAAGTACGGCCTCATCGACAAGCCAGTGGAAGTCGAGCAAATCATCGCACCCGGCTCGACCAGCTGAACCCAGGCGACCCCTGGGCTTCTGGTCATGGAAAGGAAGGGAGACCCCCGATGAGCGAGACCCGCTTCCCGGCGACCGAGGAGGAGACCTTCCCGCGGTCACCGCAGGATCCCCCCGAGCTACTGAGCTTCTACGACGAGCTGGACGACGACCATCTCCAGCCGCTGTGGACCCAGACCGGCGACCTGATGCCGTTCCACCCGAAGCCGGACGCGGTGCCCTGGCTGTGGCGGTGGGAGCGGCTGCGGGCGCTGGCCGCCCGGGCCGGGGAGCTGGTGCCCATCGAGCGCGGCGGCGAACGCCGAGTGCTGTCGCTGTCCAATCCCGGCCTGGGCGGCAGGCCGTTCGCGACCGCGACGCTGTGGGGTGCCGTCCAGTACCTCGGCCCGCGCGAGAGCGCGCCCGCACACCGGCACACTCCGGGCGCGATCCGGTTCGTCCTGGAGGGCGAGGGGGTCTGGACGCTCGTCAACGGCGACCCCTGCGCGATGGCGCCCGGAGACCTCGTACTCACCCCGTCCTGGACGTGGCACGAGCACCACAATCCGCACGACCGGGCGATGCTGTGGTTCGACGGCCTCGACGTTCCGCTGGTCAAGGCGCTAGATGCCGTCTTCTTCGAGAACTACCCCGACCTGTACGTCAACCCCAACCGTCCCGCCCCGTCCCGCAGCAACAGCGAGAAAATCTACGGCGCGCCCGGCCTGCGCCCCGAGGGCGACGAGCCGCCACGCCGGCACTCCCCGCTGATGGCGTACCGCTGGGCCGACACCGATCGCACGCTCGACGGGATGCTGGAGACACGGGACGACCCGATGGTCACCGTGACGTACGTCGACCCGGCGAGCGGACGGGACGCGCTGCCCACCATGCGGTGCGCGATGCACCGGCTGCGGCCGGGTGTACGTAGCCCTTCCCGCCGGACGGCGGGCAGCAGCGTCGCCGTGGTGTTCCGCGGCAGCGGTTCGAGCGTGATCAACGGGACCCGGATGCACTGGACGGCGGGTGACATGTTCGCCGTTCCGTCCTGGGCGACCGTGGACCACGAGGCCGAAGAGCCCTCCGATCTCTTCACGGTCAGCGACGCTCCGGTCTTCGAGGCGCTCGCCCTGGACCGGGTCGAGACCCTGCCCGAGCACCAGCAGGTCATCGCCTCCTTCGAGGCCGCCGAGGCCGCCGACGTCGCGCGATGAACCGTCCCGAACTGTGTAAGGAGGACCATGGGTCTACCGCGTGGATCCCGCAGGACGAGGCTTCTCACCGGGTTGCTCCTTGCCGCTCCCCTCGTCGCCGCGGCCTGCGGCGGTGGCGCCGCCGGAGGTGACGGCGCGGCCGCGGAAGGTGGCCTGACGACGGTTTCCACCGGGACCGTCAGCGGTTCCAGCTCGGACGCGGCGCTGTTCGTCGCGATGGAGAAGGGCTACTTCGAAGAGCAGGGCATCAAGGTCGAACTGCAGCCCTTCGACTCCGGCGCCCGGATGGTGGCGCCGCTGGGCGCCGGGCAGCTCGACGTCGCCTCCGGTGGCATCTCCGCCGGCCTCTTCAACGCCGTAGCCGACGGGGTGAAGCTGCGCATCGTGGCCGACAAGGCCCGCGAGGTGCCGCCGGGCTTCGTCTCCCTGGTCGTCCGCAAGGAGCTGGTGGACAGCGGCAAGTACCGGGACTTCTCCGACCTCAGGGGCCTCACCGTCGCGATCCCGGCCCAGGGCGTCGCGCCCGAGCCGCAGCTGCAGGGGCTGCTGCGGGCGGGCGGGCTCACCATGGCGGACGTCCGGACCGAGGAGATCGGCTTCGCGAACCAGATCGCCGCCCTGGCGAACGGTTCGATCGACGCCGCGATCTCCATCGAGCCCTCCACCACGAGCGCCGTGGAGTCCGGCGCCGCGGTACGGGTCGCCCGGACCTGCGACCTCCTCTCCGGCTACCAGACGTCCGGGATCCTCTACTCCGACACCTTCGCCGAGGACAAGGACCTGGCGACCAAGTACATGACCGCCTACCTGAAGGGCGTCCGCTACTACAACGACGCGCTCTCGGACGGCAAGCTCGAGGGGCCCAAGGGCGACGAGGTGGCGCAGACCCTCGTCAAGCACACCCAGGTCGACGACCCCGAGCTGTACAAGAAGATCGCCCTGCACGGGGTCGACCCCAACGGCGAGTCGGACCTGCCCGCGATCCGGGGGATGCTCACGTTCTTCAGCGGGCGCGGGGTGCTCGACAGCGACGTCGACGTCAACTCGGTGATGAACGAGGCGTTCGACTCGACGTTCCTGGATGCGGCGACGAAGAAGCTCGGCCCGTACCAGGGTCCTGATGACTACAAGGCCGAGTGCCCCACCAAGGCGAGCTCGGGGTCCGGCAATGGCTGAGACGCCGGGCCGCACCCTGCAGGAAGCGACCGAGGAGGGCACCGGTCAGGGGGGCCAGGACCGGAAGATCCAGGTGGACAACCTGACGAAGCAGTTCCGGACCAAGGAGGGACCGCTCACCGCCCTCGACAGGCTGTCGTTCGGGGTGGAGAAGGGCAAGTTCTTCATGGTCGTCGGGCCCAGCGGGTGCGGCAAGAGCACCCTGCTGCGCCTGCTCGCCGGTCTCGAGGAACCCTCTTCGGGATCGATCAGGGTCGCTCCCGGGCCGCCGGGCAAGCCGGCCAACTCCATGGTCTTCCAGCAGGAGTCGATCTTCCCGTGGATGAACGTGTGGGACAACGCCGCGTACGGCCTGCGCATGCGCGGGGTGCCCAAGCGTGAGATCCGGGAGGTCGTCGGGGAGTACCTGGAGAAGACCGGGCTCACCAGGTTTGCCCGCGCCTACCCCCACCAGCTGTCGGGTGGCATGAAGCAGCGGGTCGCGCTGGCCCGTGCCTTCGCCAACGACCCCGACATCATGCTGATGGACGAGCCGTTCTCCTCTCTCGACGAGCAGAACAAGACGCTGCTGCAGGAGGAGCTGCTGCGGATCTGGGACGAGAGCGCGAAGACCGTACTGTTTATCACGCACAGCGTGGACGAGGCGGTGACGCTGGGCGACCAGATCCTGCTCATGACCGCCAACCCGGGGCGCATCAAGGCGCTCATCGACGTGCCCTTCGAGCGACCCCGTTCCGTCATGGAGCTTCGGGCCCGCCCCGAGTACGGCTCGTTGGTCTACCAGATCTGGGAGTCGCTGCGGGAAGAGGTCGAACAGGCGAGGCAGAAGGAGGTACCCAGGTGAGCGAGGCCGGTGAGCGCGTGCAGGGCGGCGGCCTCGGCCGCCGGCGGACACGCAGGGGGGCGGCCGGCGGTGAGCACGCTCGCGACCTCGCCTTCGCCGTGCTGTCGCCGCTTGCGCTGCTGGCCGTATGGGAGATCACCGTCCGCGTCGGGGTGCTGGACGAGCGCTTCTTCCCCGCCCCGACGAGTATCGTCTCCACGCTGGTCGAGACGATCGAGTCGGGAGAGCTGCTGGCGAACACCGGGATCAGCCTCCGTCGCATGTTCCTCGGCATGCTGGTCGGCGGCACGCCGGCGCTGCTGCTCGGCTTGGTGATGGGCCTCTACCGGCCGATCCGGGTCGCGGTCGACCCGCTCATCGCCGCCACGTACCCGATCCCCAAGAGCGCCATCCTGCCGTTGCTGCTGCTCATCTTCGGTCTCGGCGAGGGTTCGAAGATCGCGATGGTGGCGATCGGGGTGTTCTTCCCGGTGGCGATCAACACCACCGCGGGGGTGCTCGAGATCGACCGCATCTACCACGACGTCGGCAAGAACTACGGAGCCGGCCGGTGGCAGACGTTCCGTACGATCGCCCTGCCGGGCGCCATGCCGCTCATCCTCACCGGGGTGCGGCTCGGCTTCGGCATCGGGTTGATCCTGATCGTGATCGCCGAGATGGTCGGGGCGAAGAGCGGTCTCGGCTACATGATCTGGAACGCGTGGCAGATCTTCCAGGTCGAGGTCATGTACGTCGGGCTGATCGTGATCTCGGTGATCGGCGTGCTGTTCACCCTCGTGCTGAGCGAGCTCGAACGGCTGCTCGTACCCTGGCGCACGGCTCGATGATCTTTGGCCGTGATCTTGCAGAAATTTCAAGATAGGTCTTGAATTTCTGCAAGATCACGGCCAAAAGGGAGCTCAGGAGGACGCACGGGTGCTGCTCGCAACATACGACGACGATCGGGTCGGCCTCATCTCCGGCGACAAGATCGCCGACGTGACTGACGACGTCCGATTCGTCACGCCCCCTCGTTCCGGCGGGACGACCATGCGCGACCTCATCCGCCGCTGGTCCTCCGTCGCGCCGGTCCTGGAGCAACAGGCCGGGCGGGCCCGGCGGCCGCTGTCGTCGGTACGGCTTCGCGCGCCGGTCCTCGACCCGAGCAAGATCGTCGCCGCTCCGGTGAACTATCTCGACCACATGACGGAGATGAGCGAGGAGAACCACATCAGCTCCCTCGGCGTCTTCCTGAAGGCGCCGTCCGCGATCCTCGACCCCGGCGGCACCATCCAACTCCCCTACACCGACCGGAGATTCGACCAGGAGGGGGAGCTCGCGCTGATCATCGGGCGCCGTGCCCACAACGTGAGTGAGGAGGCGGCGCTCGACCACGTCTTCGGCTACACCGGTCTCCTCGACATCACCATGCGCGGCGGTGAGGACCGCTCGACCCGCAAGTCGTTCGACACCTTCGCGCCGCTCGGACCGTGGCTGGTCGCCGCCGACGAAATCGGGTCGCCGGACTCGATCGACCTTCGCTGCTCGGTCAACGGAGGGCTCCGGCAGTCGGCCAACACCCGCGACCTGATCTGGGGCGTACCCGCGCTGGTCTCCTACATCTCTTCGGTCATGACCCTCGAGCCGGGCGACGTCATCGCCACCGGCACGCCCGCCGGCGTGGGGTCGATCAACGCCGGGGACACCATCGAACTCGAACTGTCCCGCATCGGCTCGCTGCGGACCTCGGTGGCCGCCGACCACGCGGTCCCCTGCCCCACCAAGGGCGCCGGGCGCGGCCCGGTCCCGCCCCCGCCGCCGGAGCAGGTGGGTGACTAAGGGGCGACGTTCCCGCACGTCAACAGTGCTCGGGCGCTCGGCGTCGGGCCGGCGTCAGCGCCGCAGGTACGCCGCGATGGCGCTCATGTCCCGGTCGCCGAGGCCAGCCGCGATGGCCTCCCGGGCGACCCGGTCGTTGGCCTCGGCCTGCCGCACGGTCGCACCGACCCGCGCGGCCAGCCGCTGGATGAGGTCGAGGTCCTTGGCGACGAGGTCGAGGCCGAACGCGACGGGCGTCTCCTCCGGGTGCTCGAAGGCTGCCCGCTTGTAGTTGAGGAAGGGCGCGCCGACAGCGCTCGCGGCGAACACGTCGTACGCGGCGTCGCGCGGCAGGCCAGCCCGTTCCGCGAGGACGAGCGCCTCGGACAGCGCCTGGTTGAGCCCGTACAGGGCCGCGTTGACGGCGAGCTTCATCACCGCGCCGGCTCCGTGCTCCCCCATGTGGAACACGCGGCCGGCCAGGTGATCCAGGACGGGCTGGGCGCGGCGCAACGACTCCGCCGCGCCGCCGACCATGAACGTGAGCCCACCCTGCTCGACCGCCGGGACGCTGCCCGAGACCGGGGCGTCGAGGAAGGCCGCGCCACGCTCCTCGACCAGGGGAGGCAGGTGGGTGCGCGCGGTCTCCGGATCGATCGTGCTGGTCTCGACGACCACCGTGTCGCTGCGTAGCCCGACGGCGAGGCCGTCCGCGCCCCGGTACGTATCGAGCACCGCCGTGTCGTCGCTGAGCGAGACGAGGACGACGTCGGCCCGGTCCGCGGCCTCCCGCGCCGAATCGGCGACGGCGGCACCGGACCGGTCGGCGATCCGCTCGGCCTTCGGCCGGGTGCGGTTGTAGACGACCACCTCGGTGCCGTTGTCCCGGAGGCGAACCGCCATCGCCCCACCCATGCGGCCCATGCCGATGACGGCGACGCGCTTTGCCGGCTCGCTCATCGCAGCAGCCAGCCTCCGTCGACCGCGAGGTTGGCGCCGTTTACGGACGGGTTGCGCAGCAGAAAGACAACGGCGTCCACGACATCGCGCATGGTGGCGAGTCTTCCCGTCGGGGTACGGGAGACAAACGCGTCGAGCGGCTTGCCGCTCCAGTACGGGCTGTCGCCGACGATCCCTGGGTGCACCGCGTTGACACGGATCGGCGCCAGCTCGACGGCGAGGGAGTGCACCAGGCCGACGACGCCGCCGTTGATCGTGGACACCGTCGTCGACCCCGGATACGGCCGGTCCTTGGCGAGGCCGCCGAAGATCGCCACCGCGCCCTCCTCGTCCATCCGGGGCAGCAGCGCGTGCACCACCTCGGTGTAGCCGACCAGCTTGAGGGTGGCCAGCCGGACGGCGGCGTCGACGTCGTAGCTCGCGGCGGCGTTCTCGTCCCGTTCGATCGCCGCGAGGACCAGGTGGTCGACGCGTTCGACGGAGGCGAGGGCCGTCATGATCTCGCGTGGCCGACTGAGGTCGAGGCCGGCGCCGCGGGCCCGGCCGCCGATCTCCTTGGCGATGTGCTCGGCACGATCCGCGTCGCGCCCGGTGAGCAGAACGTCGTCACCGGCGTCGGCGAAGAACCGTGCGGTCTCGCGGCCGATGCCCGACGTGCCGCCGACGACCACGACGCTGTGCGTCTGTGTCACTGTCGTGTCCCTTCGTTGGGCGGGTTCGGCGGATTCTGGAGGACGCCCTGCAGGTAGTCCCAGTCGCGCGCGAACCGGTAGGAGTGACGGGACGGGGGCTGCGGCGCCTGGGTCTCCAGCCAGCGCACCGGCTCGCCGCCGACGGCCGCGAACGAGTGCACGCAGCCGACGCCCGCCCACGCGACGTCGCCGACGCCGAGGCGGTACGGCTCGCCGTCGAACGTCGCGTCGACAGCGCCGTCGACGATGAGGTACGTCTCCTCGAACGGGTGGTCGTGCGGACCGGCGACGCCCTCGGGTTCGTACCGCACCATGAACATCGTGGACAGGTCCGCGCCGAGGTCGCCGTCGACCATCATCTTCACGGTGATCCCGCTGTAGACGAGCAGCGCCGTCCGCATGCTCGCGGAGACCGCGAGCATGTCCTGGGTCTGCTTGTCCACGTCCACGTTCGCGGGGGCGACGTGGCCGAACGACCTGGTCCTCGGGTCACGCACGTCGACCTCGATCGGTGCACGGCCCGGCAGCGGCTCGACGGCGAGCGTGTCGTCGCCGTGCCGCCGACGCGGCTGCGGCGCCTGCATGTCGGCCCAGCGCGCCACCGTGTCGCCCTCGTTGCGCCAGGCGTGCGGTACGCCGACCGGCACCAGGCCGTAGTCGCCCTCCCGCAGCAGAAACGAACCCTCCCCGGTCTCCAGGACCGCCGAGCCGGCGAGCATGAAGAGGCTCTGCTCGAAGGAGTGGACGTGCGCCGGCACCGCGCCACCGGGATCCAGCTCGCAGATCCCGAAGCCGGTGTGTACGGCGCCGGCCGCCTCGTCGACGGCGGACCAGCGCCGAAGGCCCTTGCCGGCGTCCGCTAAGGCCGCCGGTACGGCGAACCGTGCGTCCGCCGCCCGGCACACCAGATGCCGTGACGTCATGCGCGTCTCCCTACTTTCCGCCGCGACCGTCCGGCGTGTTGAGATGCGACTGCGTATCGCGCAGGGTGTCGAGCTCGCCACCGGCGGTCCAGTACTTGCGTCCGGCGACCAGCAGCTCCTCGGCGGGGAACCGGGTGATGACCTCGCAGCCGTCCGCGGTGACGACCACCTCTTCCTCGATGCGCGCGGCGGACCAGCCGTCGCCGGCCGGCCAGTACGTCTCGAGCGCGAACACCATGCCCTCCTCGAGGGTCTCCGGGTGATCGAGGGAGACGAGCCGGCTGAAGATCGGCTTCTCCCAGATCGACAGGCCCACCCCGTGTCCGTACTGGAGGGCGAACGCCGCCATCTCGTCGGGGAAGCCGAACTCCTCGGCGCGCGGCCAGAGCGACACGACGTCGGCAGTGGTGGTCCCCGGCTTCACCAGGGCGATCGCCTGGTCGATGTACTCGCGACACCGCTTGTACGCGTCGCGCTGCGCCCGCGACGCGCTGCCCACCGCGAACGTCCGGTAGTAGCACGTGCGGTAGCCGAGGTGGCTGTGCAGGATGTCGAAGAAGGCGGGGTCGCCGGGCCGGACCAACCGGTCGCTGTACACGTGCGGGTGCGGCGAGCAGCGCTCGCCCGAGATCGCGTTGACCCCCTCCACGTACTCGCTGCCGAGGTCGTAGAGCACCTTGCTGACCAGGCCGACGCACTCGTTCTCCCGGACACCGGGACGCAGGTACGTGTACAGCTCCTCGTACGCGGCGTCCACCATCCCGCACGCCTGGCTGAGCAGGGTGATCTCGTCAGGCGTCTTGATCCGGCGCGCCTCCAGGAACACCTGCTGCCCGTCGACCACATCGATTCCCTCGGCCTGCAGCGCGGTGAGGACCGGCATCTCGATCATGTCGACGCCGACCGGGGCGTCCGCGACGCCGTGCTCCCGCAGCTCCTCGGCGACCTTGCGGGCGAGGTCCTCGTGCATGCCCGCCTCGGGGTGGAACGCCCCGCGCAACGTGGACAGCCCGGCGCGCGCACCGGACCGCGCGTCGGCGTTCGCCCGCGAGTAGTCGAGCCAGGGGTTGTAGAGCTGATGGTGCCGCGCGGCCGACCCGAAGTCCCACACGATCGGTTCGCCGCCCCGGACCAGGAGCGCGAACCGGATGAGCTTGTCCATCGCCCACGTGCCGATGTGGGTGGCCGTCATGTACCGGATGTTGGAGAAGTCGAAGGTCAGGAGCGCGCCGAGCTCCGAGGAGTCGAGCGCCGCCTTGAGGCGGGCCAGGCGATCCCGGCGCAGCCGGTCGAGATCGACCCGCTCTTCCCAGTCGACCGCGTTTGAACCATACGTGCGAATCGCCACCACGATCACCCTCTCCGAGAGGACTACCGCCAGTGAAGGACTTGTACACACCCCTGTCAAGGAGTACTGAACGACTATGTATCGGGTTCGTGGACGAACCAGACGCCCGCCGCGGGGTGTTCGCCGTCGTTGCGGTAGCGATGCGGCGTGGTGGAGGCGAACGAGACCGCGTCTCCGGGGACGAGTCGATACTCGTCGAACCCGAGGGTCAGGGTCAGCTCCCCCTCGATCAGGTAGCCGTACTCCACCCCGGAGTGGCGCATGAGCCCCCCGGCGCTGGACGAGCACCCACCCGGCGCGTACGTGACCAGCAGGAAGTCCACCCGGCTGCCGGGCACCCGGCCCAAGCGCTCCCACGTCACCCCCGAGTCGAGCTCGAGGACCTCGCGGCGCTCCGGCCGGACCAGCGGACCGACCCGACGCTCGGCGCCGCCCGCCGGGCCGACGTCTGGGCCGACATCCGGGACGGCCGCCGCCTGCACCGCCCTCGCCATGGCCTGCGCCGTCATCGCCGCAGGCTCCGGCACCGCGGTCTCCCCCGCGTCGAAGACGTCCTCGACCGAGATCCCCAGGACCTGGGTGATCGCATAGAGGGTGCTCACAGAGGGGCGGCTCTTGCCCGTCTCGACCTGCGAAACCAGGCTCGCCGACACCCCGACGGCGCGAGCCAGGCCACGCAGCGTCATCCCGCGGCGGAGGCGCTCCTCCCGGATACGCTCACCCACCGGAGGCATGACCGACGAGGACACCGCCGCCTCCGCTGTGGCCGAATCGCTACTGAACACTCGTTTCGTGTCACTTAACATATCAGGTGCAACGGCGATACCCGCCGACCGGCCGCGACCGGTGCCACTTGGGCCCGGGCGGCCGTCGCACGGGGGTGCTAGTCGGCAAGGCCGAGGAACACCACGAACGCACGGCCGAGGGCCACCATGTACGCATCGTCCAGCCGTCCGAGGCGTTCCCCGAGCTTGGACCGGGGTACGGTGGTGATCTTGTCCACCATCAACTTGCACGGCTGGTGCAGCCCGTTGATCGCATCCGGGTTCACGGGGATGCGCAGCAGTGGCGCCTCCGTAGGGTCTGTGGTGAACGCACACACTGTTACCGAATCGGTCGCATCGAACCGATCGTCTTGGACAATCACCACCGGACGGGGTTTGCCCGGGTAGCCCTTGCCGCCGGCGACGGTCCAAATCTCACCGCGCCTCACCCGCTGCGCTCGTCGTGCTCGCCAGCGTCGTCGTCCGCGGTGATGGCGTCAACAAACGCCTGATCGTCGGCGGCGTGGGCACTGCGGGCCACGGCCTGCGACTGTTCGTGTGCCGCGGTCACGAACTGCGGCGAGCGCGTATCCGGCACCCAGATCTGAATGGGGCGCAATCCTTGGCGGCGCAACCGCGCCCGGTGAGCACGCACCCGCGCCCGCACCGACGTCGTGTCTTCTCGGTCCACCACACCTCCATGTTACATGTAACGGTGTGGGGCGGCCGTAACGGAGGCGAGTCACCCCGTCAGCCCTCGTCCGCGGTGGCCACCGGGGTGGGCGGTGCCTCGGGCGCCGGGGTGCGCCCGGCCGGAGGATGCTGCCGCCACACTCGATCCCACGTCCCGTGGAACCGTTCGACTACCTCGTCGCTGGGCGGCGCGGTGAGCAGGCTCACCACGACGAAGGTGGCCCAGGAGAAGATCGCCACCCAGAAGGGCGGCTGGAGGCCCAGCACGAACGGATACAGCTCGAAGTACCCGGCGATGGCGACGGCCTCACCCACCAGCAGGCTGGCGAGCGCACCGGCCCGGGTCGCACGTCGCCAGATCACTCCGCCGACCATCAGCGGGAAGAACGCCATGAACCCGGTGAAGGCGAAGGTGGAGAGCGTGAACACGGCCGGCAGGGGCTGGAGCGCGACCACGTACAGCACCAGCAGCAACCCCAGCACGAAGAGCCGGGCATAGCGGACGATGCGCTCGCGTTCGGTGATGCCGGTGTAGCGCTGCACGACGTCGACGGTGAAGAGGTTGCTGAGGGTCAGCGTCTGCGCGTCCATCGACGACATCACGATGGCGAACAGGCCGATCATTCCGAACGCGACGAGCCAGACCGGGAACAGCTGGCTGCTCAGCGCGAAGATGACCGAGTCCGCATCTGGGCCCTGGAGGCCGGGAATGAGGACGGCTCCCCACAGACCGAGGAGCACCGCAGGGGCCCAGACGAAGAGCACTGCCACCGGGTAGAGGGTCGCCATGCGGCGGATCGTCTGCCCCGACCGCGCCGACACCATGCGGATCCAGATATAGGGCGTGGCGAAGTTCGCCGAGCTGAACAGCAGGAAGAAGCTGAGCGCCGGGCCCCAGCCGCCGCCGGTCCCCCAGCTGCGGGTCGTGAGCTGTGGTGCCTCCGCGGACAGCCGATCGAACAGCTGTCCCGGCCCGCCGGACACCGCGGGTACCCAGACCACCGCGAACAGCAGGAAGACGAGGAACACCAACGTCTGCAGGAGATTCGTCCAGGCGGTCGCCCGCATTCCGCCCACCGTCGTGTAGTAGCCGACCACGGCGGTGATGATGAGGGCGCCGAGCCAGTACGGGATCGCCCCGCCGGTGGACGCCTCGAAGACGCGGCCGCCGCCGATGATCCCGGTCATGATGATGGGAAGGACCCACAGGCCGAAAAGGATGAAGGCGAGCAGCCCGAGTACGCCGCTGTCGTACCTGTTCCGGTAGAACTCCGCCGGGGAGGTGTAGCCCTCGCGTCGGGCGACGAGCCAGCAACGGTAGCCGAAGTAGAAGTGGACCGGAAGGGTAAGCACGGAGGCTCCGACCAGCATGCCCCACGTCGTCAGTCCGAGCCGGTAGGTCTGGCCGGCGAGGCCGAGCATGACGAACGCCGTCATGTTCGTGCCGAACACGGCGGCGAAGAGGACCACCCCTTGAAGCGTTCTGTTCGCCACGAAATAGGCGTCCTTGCCGGCCGCCGCCCCGCGTGCGCTGAACCGGCCGATCAGCAGGAGCAGAAGGAAGTAGATCGCCGGCGCCAGGATCATCACGGTCAGCGTCGAATTGCTCATTATGGTCACCGCCTGATGGACAACGCTCGGGGAAGCGCTCGGGGCGCCAGGTGTGTTACGGCTCGCTCAGTCGTCCGTCGGGGGCCAGATGGCCCTGAAGAGAAGCCACAGCACCGGTACGGCGGCGATGCAGTAGGCGACGTGGTAGGTGAATGTGATCGGCAGGCCGAGCACTACCGGCTCGACCCGTCCGTCGAGCCAGAAGGGGAAGTTCACCAGAACCATAGCGACGAACACCGCTACCGCGAGCCAGTAGAGGCCGTTCGGACGGGATCGTCGCTTGGGCCCTCCCTCGGTTCCTCCCATGATCTACTCCTCGGTGTCGCCCTGGGTCTGCAGTAGGTATAGCGGTGCTTGGCCGCCCAGTCCAGGACGCGCAGGACGCCTTTCATGACTCCCGGTGCGTCATTGGTCAACATCGATTCTTGCCGGTGATGAGAGCCGGGACGTGGTGCTACCGTGCCATCGTGGAGCTCCGGCACCTCCGTTACTTCGTCGCCGTGGCCGATGAGCTGCACTTCGGGCGCGCCGCCGAGCGGCTGCACATCGTGCAGCCGGCGCTGAGCAAGCAGATCTCGGCGCTGGAGAAGGACCTCGGGGTGCAGCTTTTCGAGCGGACGAAGCGGCGGGTGTGTCTCACCGAGGCCGGCGCGATCTTCCTCGAGGAGGCACGCGAGGTGCTGGCGCAGGCGGGCCTGGCCGCCGAACGCGCGCGGTCGGCCGCGCGCGGGCAACGTGGGGTGCTCACCATCGGTTTCATCACCCCCGCCCTCATCAGCGTGCTGCCGCCCGCGCTGCGCGCCTACCGGCAGCGCTATCCCGACGTGCGGCTGGTGCTGCGCGAATCGCCGAACCGCCCGGCCGTCCAGGGCGTACTGGACAACCAGTTCCACCTGGCCTTCATCAGGCTCCCGATCGAGGACACCAGCCTGTGCTGCGAGACGGTGCTGGAGGAGCCGGTAGTGCTCGCCGTCCCCGACGATCACGAGCTGGCCGAGATGGAGGAGATACCGCTGGCCGCGCTGGCGGACGAGCCGTTCGTCATGATCCCGCGGTCGCAGGAACCCGTGCTGTACGACTACAACGTCGCCATGTGTCTGGACGCCGGGTTCAGCCCGCGGATCGTGCACGAGGCGAACACCACCCTGGTCGCGGTCGGGCTCGTCGCCGGCGGGATCGGCATCGCCTTCGTGCCCGCGTCGACCCAGCAGATCGTGCGCCCAGGGTTGGTGTACCGGCGGATCCGGCAGCCCACGCCGCTCTTCAGGCTCGGCGTCGTGTGGCAGCCGGACCCGAGCCCGGTGGTGAAGGCGTTCCTGGACACCCGTCCCTGGAAGACCGACCTGCCCGCGAGACTGTCCGCGCGGCGGGTAGCAGAGATGTAACCGGCACCCTCCGCATTTCACATGTGCGCCTCGACGCCGTAACAGTCCGCTCTCATGCCTGGACCAGATTCGGGTACGGAAACGCACGAGAGACGACGTCCTTGGGGGTGCTTCTTGGTGTCTGGACGCGACGGGACACGGTACTACTCCGTCGCCGACGACGAGCTGTTCACGCCGGGCGGTCGCGTGGTCATCCGTACGTACGGGCTGCGCAGCAGTGCCGAAGAAGAGAACGCGGGGGTCGCTTATCGCACAACGGTGCGGGGCGTCCGCGACTCCCCCGATTCGTGGAGCTGGCGCCACTTCGAGGAGGCCCGGCAGGGGCACCGGCGGGTGGTGGACTGGCTCACCGGTCGCCGCCCCTTCGCTCCTGTGCCCCGCCGGTGAGCGCGGGCTCGTCGTCGGCGAACGCGCGGATGACCGCTCGGTAGCCCTCCGTCCAATCCGCGCCGGCCGGGTAGGCGTAGAGAATCGGAACGTCGGTACCCCAGCCGACGAACTCGTCGAGCTTGCGGCGGCACTCCTCAGGCGTGCCCACGATGGTGAACTCCTCGAGCACCCCGTCCGGGATCGCCTCGGCGGCACGGCGTGCTTGGGGGTGCGCGAGGATCTCGTCGACGGTACCCCGAGTGTCGTGGGGCGGGTTGCAGCGCCGGATCTCCTCGGCCATCTCCTCATAGCCGGCTTCCGCGAAGACCCGCTGGATGCGCGGCTGGTGAAGGTACCAATCCACAAGATGCGCCCGCGCCGCGCGCCGCGCGGCCTCCGAATCGTCGCCGACGCAGGTCATGATCAGATTGCCGAGCCGAACGTCGTCTGGGTCGCGTCCCGCCTTGCGGGCGGCGTCGCGTGCGATGTCCAGCGTCCGCTCCGTATCCACGCGGCCGGCGAACTGAACGAAGACCCCGTCCGCGGCGCGGCCGGCGAGCCGCGTCATCTGTTCCCCGCCGGCCGCGAGCCAGATCGGAACGTGCGGCGAGGCGGGTTTGACGCGCATCCGGACATCGGTCAAGCCGTAGAACTCACCCTCGTAGTTGACGACGTCCTCGGTCAGGGCCAGGCGTACGACCTCGATGTACTCGCGAATCCGCGCGACCTCCCGGCCGGTCGGCAGCCCCCAACGCTGCTGCGGCAGTCCTGGGTCCGCCCGCTTCGCCGGTCCCGAGCCGAGCCCGATGACGAACCGGCCGGGTGCGAACAGGTCGATGACGGCAGCGGTCTCGGCGGTGAGCAGGGGATGCCGCGCGAAGTAGCGAGCAACTGAGCTGCCGGTGACGACCCGGCTCGTTGCGGTCGCTATTGCCTGGGCGTAGGCGAACGAGTCGTATTCGTACTCGATCGTCCGTACTCCCTCGAAGCCGGCGAGTTCGGCCTCGCGGGCGATTTGGACAAGTTGGGCGGCCCCTACGCCCACATCCGCCAGAAGCCCTATCGATGGCCTCATGGTGCTCCCTCCTGGTCTGTGGCACACCGACGAGCATGCGAGATCGGATCCGCCCGGGACGACTGGCCTGATGGCCAATGTATGCAAGGATCGGGCCATGGTCGCCTTCACGCGCTCCGACCGGCACCGGGTGGCGGTCCTGGTCCGCCATGGTCTGTTGCCGATGGAGCTGGGCATCGTGCACCAGATGTTCGGCCAGGCCAAGTCGGCGGGCGGCGCGCCGCTGTACGAGGTCGTGACCTGCGCGCTCGTCCGCGGCGAGGTCCGCACCAACGCCGACTTCACCATCAACGTGGCTCACGGCCCGGAGGTCCTGGGCGAGGCCGACACCGTGATCGTCCCGGCCTCGGCCGAGGACTACGGGCCGCAAACCAGCCGTCTCGCCGCCCCGCTCGCCGATGCGTTCGCCCGCATCCGGCCCGGCGCCCGGATCGCTTCGATCTGCACCGGCGCCTTCGTGCTGGCGGCCGCCGGGCTGCTCGACGGCCGCCGCGCGACGACGCACTGGAAGTCGTCAGGAGACTTCCAGGAGCTGCATCCGACCGTCGCGCTCGAGCCGGACGTCCTCTACACCGACGAGGGAGACGTCCTCACCTCGGCCGGTGAGGCCTCGGGCATCGACCTGTGCCTGCACATGATCCGTCGCGACCACGGCTCGACGGTCGCCAACGAGGTCGCCCGCTCCACCGTCGTCCCCCCTCACCGTGACGGCGGCCAGGCCCAGTTCATCCAGCGACCCGTCCCCGAGCCGCGGCTCTCCTCCACCGGCCACGCCCGCGCGTGGGCGCTCCAGCACCTCGGCCGGCCGCTCACGCTGCGCGAGCTGGCCGCCCGTGAGTCGATGAGCGTACGGACCTTCACCCGGCGTTTCC
Source organism: Streptosporangiales bacterium (assembly GCA_009379995.1). GTDB lineage: Bacteria > Actinomycetota > Actinomycetes > Streptosporangiales > WHSR01 > WHSR01. The sequence continues at coordinate 7,134 of WHSR01000079.1, read as the reverse complement.
GGGAGGAGGTCGGGATCTCCCCGCTGCAGTGGCTGACCCAGCAGCGCGTCGAGCATGCCCGGCAGCTGCTGGAGGAGACCGACCTCTCCGTCGACCGGATCGCGGCAGATGCGGGCTTCGGCACGGCGGCCTCGCTGCGCCAGCATCTGCAGACGGCGCTCGGCGTCTCGCCGAGCGCCTACCGCAGCACGTTCCGCGGCCCGGCGAGCCCCGTCAGGACGTAAGCAGGAGATCCGACAGCGACTCGCATGTCCGGTCGATCGCCGCGGCGATCCACGGCAACCGGGTCGGGTTCGGTGACTCGAGTGCCGTACGGCGCTGCTCGTCGGTGCCGCCGTAGAGCAGGCTGGTCGCGACCCGGAAGGTCAGCCGGTCCCCGTGGTCGCCGAACGCCACACCCGGCAGAACGCCGATGTCGTAGCGGTCCAGCAGCGCCTCGGCCAGGTCTTGGCCGGCGGAGATCCCGGAATGGGAAAGGCGCGGCCGGTGCGGCTCGAGATCGGGATAGAGGTAGAAGGCGCCACCGGGAGGGCGGCAGGCCGCGCCGGCCTCCACGAATACGCCGTGCATCGCGCGGGCCACGGCTCCGTGCAGCCGCTGCGAAGCCGCCACGTGATCACGCAACTCCACGGGTTCGGAGAAGGCGTACTCGGCGACTGCCTGCATCGGTCCGGGCAACGCCGACCAGATCTCGCTGGCGATGGCGACCAACCGGGAGTACACCGACCTGCCCACCGCCGAATCCGGCAACAGCGCCACACCGATGCGCCATCCGCCGAGGGCGAGTCGCTTGCTGAGCCCGGTCGTGACCACCGTCCGGTCCGGCAGCAGCGTCGCCGGACCGGACGGATAGGAAGCGGGCCCGGCGGCGCTCGGATGGAGCAGGTCGGCGTAGATCTCGTCGGAGATGACCAGCAACGCGTGCCGCGCCGCGATCTCGCACACGGCCTGCAGGGTCGCGACGTCGGCGACGGTTCCGGTGGGGTTGTCGGGGATCGTCAGCACAAGGGAGCCCGGTCGCCGGCCCGCCGCGACGGCGGCGCGCAGGGCGTCGTCGAGGGCCCGCGGCTCGGGAACGCCGCCGACGTGTTCCGGGATCGGCACGTCGATGACCGACTTGCCGGCCAGGGCGGCCTGGGCGGCGTAGCTGACCCACGAGGGACGCGGAAGGACCACGTCGCCGGGTACGGCGGCGAGCACGGCGTAGAGAAGCGCCTTGCTTCCGGGGGCGAGGAGGACCTGCTCCGGGCCGGCGGTCAGCCCGCGCCGGCGAAAGTACCCGGCACACGCCGACCTCGCCGCCGGTTCCCCGGCGACCGGAGGGTAGCCGGAGCGCGACACCGCGCCCGCGAGCACGTCGGCCACCGCCGGGTGGACCGGCAGCCCCGCCTCCCCGAAGGCAAGATGCAGGACGTCGTGACCGGCGGCGATGCGTTCCTTGACCCGCTCGTTGGCGGCCAAGGTCGCGGAGGGAGTAGCGATCATCGGTCCTCGCCCCTTCCTTTGGCCGTGATCTTGCGACTCGTGGCAAGCTAGCCAAAGCAACCTGCAGTATCAAGATCGATCGCAATTTACCTTGCGCTCAGGAAGGGCGGCGATGGGAGGCCGGATCGACCTCCTCTTCCGGGGAGCACGGGTCGTCGACGCCGAGGCCGACCTGGACGCGGTCCGCGACGTGGCGGTGGCCGGGGACAAGATCACCGCTGTCGAACCGGAGATATCCCCGGGACGTGCCCGCCGGGTGATCGAGGCCCGCGGCCTCGCCCTGCTTCCCGGCATGGTGGACAGCCACGTCCATATGGTCGATGGCCGGTCCCGACGCTCGGCGGCGCACGCCAGGCTGGCCCGCGCGGGGGTGACCACCGCCGTGGAGTTCTCCGACATGCGGGGCGTGCTGGAGCAGTGGGCGGGCTCGTCGGCCGGCCTTACCGTGCTGGGCCTGCAGGCCCTTCCCGCCTACGACGGCCGGACGCGAAGCTCACGCATCCGGGACGACGTCGGGGCGGCGCTCCGCGACGGCTGCATCGGCGTCAAGATCTTCGGCGGGCACTACCCCAGCACCCCGGCCGCCGCCGCGCAGATCATCGGGACCGCCGACGACCTCGGTGTCTACGTCGCCTTTCATGCCGGAACCACTGAGCACGGCAGCGACCTGGCCGGGATGCGGGAGGCCGTCGAGCTCGCCGGGGGTCGTTCCCTGCACATCGCGCACACCAACGCCTACCTGCGCGGCCTGATCCACGACCCGCTCGAGGAAAACCGGGCGGCGATCCAACTCCTCCGTGACCATCCGCGGGTCGTCAGCGAGGCGCACCTGGGGCCGTTGAACATGTGCTTCGGCCGAGTCCGGGACGGTGAGCTGGACGACCACATCGTGCGCAACTGCCTGCGGCTGCGGGGCTACCCGCCGGACCTCGCCGGCCTCCGGCAGGCGTTCCTGGACGGCTTTGCGCACGCCTTCCCGCGTGGCAACGGAGAACCCGTACCGGTGACCGGGGAGCAGGGGTTGGCGACCTGGCGGTCCGACACCGAGGGCAGCATCCTCTCGTTCCCGGTGAACCTCCGCATGACCGCGTACCTGCAGACCTGCGCGCGCGTCGGCGACGCGGGCGACGTCCGCTACGAGGGGCCCGGAGACTTCGTCGTCGACGCCATCTCCTCCGACGGAGGACTGTGGCGCAACGTCATCCTCGACCAAGGCCTCACGATGGTGCAGCTGGGCGCGTTGAGCCTGGTTGAGTTGGTACGCAAGGCCTGCCGGCAGCCCGCTGCGCTGTTCGGGCTGAACGACAAGGGGCACCTGAACCCGGGCGCCGACGCAGACCTCGTCGGCGTCGATCTCGACCGACGCCGGGTCGAGTTCACGGTCGCGGCCGGACAGATGATCTACGACGGCGAGCGGATCACCGGCACCGGCGGAACCGTACTGACCAGCCCAGAAGGAACCGAGGCCCTCGACCGGCGCGGGATCCCGCACCGGGCCATCGACCTGGCCGACAGCCTGTTCCGCCGCCGGCGGTGACGGTCGGGACCGGTCCCACGGGACGGTGTCACACTTTCCGCCATGACGGCGCCGCCCGACCCAGCGGCGTACGTACCGATGGAGGACCTCGATGCCCAACACTGCGCCGGCCGCGCTTGTCGGACCAGTTGTCCTACTCCTGGCGCTCGCCTGCGCCGGTTGCGGTACTTCCGACGACTCGTCCAACGGCCGGGCGTCCAGCCGCACACCTGGCCAGCAGACCGACACACCTGACATTGCGGTACTGCTATCCCGAGGGCGGGTGTGGACGGGTGACACCGCTCGGCCCGCCGTACACCGTTCAGGCAGCCGGGCCGTCCGCGGAACGCGTCCTCGGCCTACGAGTCGTAGCCACCGAGGGTTCCAAGGCCGTCATCTCCCTTCGTCCCGAGTGATCGCCGTCGCTAAACGTACGTACCGAACTCGTCCAGCAGGCTCTCCTCGGTGAGGAGCGTGGACCTGGCGGAGGCACCGCTTCGTCCGGCCACGTCGGCGGCGAGCGCCTGCACCAGGCTGGCGAAGGCGGTCACCGAGCGCAGCACCGACACGCCCGTGGTGTCCACGTAGAAGGTCGGCCCCGCGTGCCGGGCAAGCGGTGAGGCCGGGCTGTCGGTCAGGGCGATCGTCGTCGCGCCGGCGTCGACGGCGTGCCGGCTCCGGGCGTCAGCACCCGTACCTCGTCTCTCACCAGCTGCAGCAGGTAGCCGAGAAGATGAGCGGTGGCATAGGAGCCGGTTAGCCGAGACGATGCCGATGTGTTCGCGGCGAAGGTTCGCCGGAAGGGAAAGAACGCTCTCGGGGTTTTCGTCAGTGTAAGCGGCTTCACGAGCGATGCGTTGAAGGAGTACAGCCACTCCACTCCCTTCATCACCATAGACGGCGACGACCTCTTCTGCGTACCCGACCAACGCATCAGGCTGGACGACCTCTTGAGGCGCAAGAAGCGGCACGCCAACGAGACGGGTAGCTGTTACTTTCCAGCACGTCAGATGCTCGTGGACTGAGGAGACTCGCAACCCATTGATGAGTTTGTCCCATGCGGGCCAGGGCTCGTGGGTTTCTATTTCTAGTGTTCGGGTCCCTTTGGGCTAGGTAGCGGTACATCAAATATTTCGGGGTAGGTTTCCTTAATGCCTTCGCCGTAACGGTTAGCGACTCGTGCTGCCTGATCGGGATCACTTATATCCTCTTTCAGCCCAAGCCATAGACTTAATTCGCCCATATGCGTGCACGCGTAGCGCCGCTCTGTCTTCGGGCGTTAGCTGGTCGATCTGATGCCAAAGATAGCGACCGACGTCGGCATATACTTTGAAAGCAGCTTCTTTGGGAGTTGGTTTCGCTCGCTCATATAGCTTCATAGTTTCCTCTTTACTTTACTAGTGTACCAAGCTGCTGAAACGTCTGGGGAGGCCGCTGAAGGGCGTCAACTGAGAAGCGTTTTGTGTCTTCAGTGAGTTCTCTCCAGGCGGACTCAGCGCTGATTTGATTCAGGGAAGGCTCACGAACCTTCACCCGTGCACTTGCGACGCTGGGTACCGAAATGATCTCCGCTCTTTCTTATCCGGACCATAGTGGTCATGCTGCTTTTTGTCCTTGACGCTCTTAGAGAACCGTGAGTCCCGATCAGCATGTCCATCCTTGAGGAGCGTGTGCTCGTCGTTAGGGCCGGTACCGAACGAAACTGTCACCGGCTTGCCGTCAGCAGTCGTACCGTGCACCGGCGGCGTCCAATTACGGTACTTCGGCTTGCTATTGCCAGTCCCGAACGCCGTGGATGGCTTACGTCGCTGCCCGTCATCCTCAAAGTTTTGCGAGCCAAGTGTCCGTGTCCAGCTCGGAGATGCTCATGAACGCCACGCCCTCGGGGTCGTTCAGCACGCGCTCGGCTATGGCGCGGTTCGACTGGCTCAGCTCCGGCAGCCGCCGCTGCAGCTCGTCGACCAGGTCGGCGAAGGTTCCCGGAGCACCGGGCCGCGTCTTTGCCCCGTTCGATGAGCGCGACACGGCCTCAAGCTAACATCGCCGGCGGCTACGAGCCCCAGAGCCGGCGGCTGGCCAGGTCCGCGCCCTCCCGCAGCGTTCGGAGCTTCGCCCAGGCGACGCTGGGCGCCACCAGCGTCCACCCGGCGAACGTCCCGAAGCCGCAGTCCGTACCCGCGATCACCCGGCTCGGGTCGCCGACCGCCTGCGCCGCACGCACGATCCGCTCCGCGACGACCTCCGGATGCTCGACGAAGTTCGTCTTCACGTCGACCACCCCCGGGATGAGGATCATCGAGTCCGGGAGGGGGTGCTTCTCGAACGCCTTGTACTCGTGGTAGTGGCGGGGGTTGGCCAGCTCCAGCGAGAGCGCTCCGACCCTCGCCCGGTAGAGGATCGGCAGGATGTCCTCCAGCGCGACGTCGCTGTCGTGGGGACCGTCCCAGTTGCCCCAGCACACGTGCAGCCGGATGTCCTCGGGCGGGATGTTCTGCACCGCCTGGTTGATCGCGTCGATGTGCGTCTCGACGACCTCCTGGAACCGGGACAGCGGATCCTGCCGGTACAGCCCCACCCGCTCCATGGCGAGATCGGGACAGTCGAGCTGGAGGAGGAGGCCCTTGGAGTGGATCAGCTCGTACTCCTTGCGCAGCTCGCGGGCGACTGCCTGGACGTAGCTCTCGTGGGAGTCGTAGTAGCCGTTCAGCAGCGTCGTCGTGACGATGCCCGGCGACGCGGCGGTCATGAAGCGGTCGCGGTAGCGGCCCTGCCTGGCGTCGCTGACCCGCAGGAATAGATCGCATTCCGCCTCGGCCTCGCTCAGGTCCACGTACTCGACCTCGGCCACCGCCTGCGGGGCGTCGAAGACCTTCCCGGTGACCATCCCCCGCCGGTTCCACAGCTCTCCGTAGTCCGGGTAGTTCACCCAATCCGCGAACGCCGGCCTGGAACTCGCCCCGCCGAACCCCTTCATGCGCTGGCCGACGTAGGTCTGGAAGCCCACCCGGGGCTGCTCTCCGTCGTTGATGACGTCGACGCCCACGTCGATCTGTTCCCCGACGACGCGCTCGACGTCGGCCCCGGCCGCGCGATCGAGCTCCGACGCGGCAACCGACTCACCGTGCTCCTTGCGGATCAAGAGGTCCTCGAGCTTCGCGCTCCGCGGGAGGCTCCCCGTGTGGGTGGTAAGGATCCGGTCCTCGCTGCGCTGCATGTCCCTCCGTTCGGTCGGCTCCCCGATCGGCTCGCATCTCGAACCTACAGGTCGTCGGAGAACAGGGACCAGTGCGCGGCGGCACCCCGCTACTCGGCGTTACTCCGCGGGCTGGGCCGGCAATCCCTCGTACATCCTGCTGCGGAAGAACAGCAGCGGCTCCTTGCCCTCGTCGTAGCGGGCGGCGACCACCCGCCCGACGACGATGACATGCGTACCGCCGGCCATCACGTCGACGAGCCGGCACTCGAACACGGACAGGACATCCCGGAGGAGTGGCGCGCCGACGACTCCGCGGTCGAACGTCACCCCGGCCATCTTGTCCGGATGCTTGGACGCGAAGTGGCGGGCGAGGCCGGTGCCGTTACCGGAGAGCACGTTGACGGCGAAGCAGCCGGCCCGGCGGATCGCCCGCCAGGTGTTGGACGTCTCCGCCAGGCACACGATGACCTGCGGTGGGTCCAGGCTCAGGGAGGTGAAGGAGTTGACGGTCAGACCACAGTCGCCGGCCCCGGCCGCGCTCGCCGTCACCACGACGACGCCCGTCGCGAACTGGGCGCACGCGGAGCGAAAGGAAGCCTCATCGGGTGGCGTCCCGGACCGGTGCCAGCGACTCGCCCGCGTCCATATCGTTGTTGTAACGCGCGGCGGACGATGGCGACCAATGCACACTAGTCCCGGATTAATCACCCTCGGGCATCACCGCACCCCCGCTTGGCCGTGATCTTGCAGAAATTTCGAGATAAATCTCGAAATTTCTGCAAGATCACGGCCAAGGGAGCGCCTAGGAGCGCGCTGAAAAGGGGCTGGGCGGTGGCGGCGTTTTGTCGGCTTGGTGTTCGGGGATCCGGGATGATCTTCTTATGCAGGGTTTCGAGCGGGGGGATCGGCAGTTTCTGGATGCGGCGGCGTTGGCCGG
>WHSR01000100.1 GCA_009379995.1 Streptosporangiales bacterium | reverse complement strand
GTAGCCGCCCTCGCCGGCCATCGTGTTCCACAGCCCATCGCCGAGCTCGAGACGCTGCCCGTTCTCGGTGAACCGCACGTCCCGAGTCACCGGCAGCCGGCCGGGGTCATGCGTGGCGAGGGCGTCGAGGTAGCGATCCACGAAGCCGTTGAGGCAGACACGGTCGCATGTCCTCACGCTGCCGCCGCTGGGAAGGGCGACCAGAAGCGTTACGATGGCGACAGCGATCGTCGCAATGAATGTGAACGTCAGGATCCTCATATGTGCCCGCACCGCACCCTACCTCCCGTTCAAGACGGGGATCGCGGTCTGCTCCAGCGGGGGCCCACCGGGCGATCCGCGCGAGCTCGGCCGTACGATCCTCCGGCCAAGACGCTACACAAGATCTATCGTCCGTCAAGAGTTACGACGTCGATTGCTGCGGAGGTCGGCACCGGCTCCGAGCTAAGCGGGAGCGTAGACCGGCAGATCGGCGGCGGCAGCGGCCCGTGCCAGTCGCTGGTCGTGGGTGACGAAGGCACGCAGAGCGGGGCCGAGACGGGAACGTTCGTAGCACGCTAGCGTCTGTCGTGCGTCGTTTCCCCGCGCAGGGCCTCGCCCTTGGCCCTGGCCTGGGCGTTCAGGTCCGCCTGGAACCGGGTCATGCGTTCCCGCAGGGCGACATCGGACGCGGCGAGGATCCGTACCGCGAGCAGGCCGGCGTTGCGCGCGCCGCCCACCGCGACGGTGGCCACCGGAACACCGGCCGGCATCTGCACGATCGACAGCAGCGAGTCGAGTCCGTCGAGGTGTTTCAGCGGCACCGGAACTCCGATCACCGGCAGCGGCGTCACCGATGCCAGCATGCCTGGCAGGTGGGCCGCACCGCCGGCCCCGGCGATGAGCACCCGCAGCCCGCGCTCGGCGGCGGACGAGCCGTACGCGATCATCTCGTGCGGCATCCGGTGCGCCGACACCACGTCGGCCTGGTACCCAACGGAGAACTCGTCGAGCGCCTCGGCCGCGGCTCGCATCACCGGCCAGTCCGAATCGCTGCCCATCACGATTCCGACTGCCGCCGTTTCGCTCACCGACCCTCCTCCCCACGCAGGTAGGCGGCCGCCTCCCGGGCGCGCCCCCGCACCTCGTCCAGGTCGTTGCCGAGCGCGGTCACGTGGCCGATCTTGCGCCCCGGTCGCACGTCCTTGCCGTAGAAGTGCACCCGGATCGCTGGATCGTGGGCCATCACGTGGGTGTAGCGGGCGTAGACGGAGGCGGCGTCCTCGACCGCCCCGCCGAGCACGTTGGCCATCACGACATGCGGCGCGGTGGCACCGGGCGAGCCGAGCGGCAGGTCGAGGACGGCGCGCAGGTGCTGCTCGAACTGCGAGGTACGAGCGCCCTCGATCGTCCAGTGCCCGCAGTTGTGCGGCCGCATGGCCAGCTCGTTGATGAGCACGCCGGCATCGGTCTGGAACATCTCGACGGCGAGCAGACCCACGACGCCGAGAGCGTCGGCGACGGAGAGCGCCAGCCGCTGCGCGGCCACTGCCGACTCGTCGTCGAGCCCAGGCGCCGGAGCGAGCACCTCCCGGCAGATGCCGTCCACCTGTACGGTCTGCACGGCGGGGTAGGCCGCCGCCTGCCCGTGCGGCGAGCGGGCGACGAGCACGGCCAGCTCCCGGCGGAAGTCCACGTACTCCTCGGCCATGAGCTGGACGTCCGCGAGCCGCTCCAGCAGCTCGCGGGCCGCCTCGGGCGACTCCACCGGCCAGACCCCGCGTCCGTCGTATCCGCCCCGGACCGACTTGAGCACCACCGGCCAGCCGGTCTGCTCCGCGAGCCCAGCAACGTCGGCGAGCGAATCCACCGCCCGCTCGCGGGGGATCGGCATGCCGAGCGCGGCCAACCGGTCGCGCATCACCCGCTTGTCCTGCGCGTGCAGCAGGGCCCCGGAGCTCGGCCGCACGGTCAGGCCCTCGGCCTCCAGGGTGCGCAGGTGCTCGGTCGGTACGTGCTCGTGGTCGAACGTCAGCACGTCCGGACCCTTGCCGAACGCCCGCAGGTCGTCGAAGCTGCGATGGTCGCCGAGGCGTACGTCCCCGCAGACCCGGGCGGCGCTGTCGGTCGAACTCGTCGCCATCACCCGAAAGCCCACGCCCAGGGCGATCGCCGCCTGGTGGGTCATCCGCGCCAACTGCCCGCCACCGACCATGCCGACGACGGGCATCGGAGAACCCGAACCCGAAGACAAGCGCCACTCGACCACGGCCGGAAGCCTACCGGCCGCGCAGTGGGTGGCCTTAGTCGCCCGTGATCTTGCAGAAATTCAACTCGGATCGGTTCAAATTTCTGCAAGATCACGGGCAAGACGTCACAGGCCCAGCTCACGGGCGATGAGAATGCGCTGGACCTCGGAGGTGCCCTCGCCGATCTCCAGGATCTTCGCGTCCCGCCAGTGCCGGGCGACCGGGAACTCGTTCATGAACCCGTACCCGCCGTGGATCTGGGTGGCCTCCCGCGCGTTGGTCACCGCGATCTCGGAGCTGTACAGCTTGGCGATCGCCGCCTCCCGCTTCATCGGCTCGCCGCGCAGCATCTTCTCCGCGGCCCGGTAGTAGGCGAGCCGGGCGGTGTGGGTACGTACCTCCATGTCGGCGATCTTGAAGGCGATCGCCTGGAAGTCCGCGATCGGCTGGCCGAACGCCTGCCGCTGCTTGGCGTACTTGATCGACTCGTCAAGGCACCCCTGCGCGAGGCCGACGGCCAGGGCGGCGATCGCGATCCGTCCCTCGTCCAAGGTGGACAGGAACTGCGCGTAGCCCCGGCCGCGTCCGCCGAGCAGGTTCTCCTCGGGTACCCGGCAGTCGGTGAGTGTTATTTCCCGGGTGTCGGAGGCGTGCCACCCGACCTTGGAGTACTTCTTCGCCACCGAGAAGCCTGATCGGGGCACGGGGACCATGATCGCGGAGATCTCCCGCTCCCCGGATGACAGCTCACCGGTGAGCGCGGTCACCGTGACGAGTTGGGTGATGTCGGTGCCGGCGTTGGTGATGAAGCTCTTGGTGCCGTTGATCACCCATTCCCCGCCGCGGAGCTCGGCCCGGGTCCGCATGCCGCCGGCCACGTCCGACCCGCCCCCGGGCTCGGTCAGCCCGAACGCGCCCAACGCCTCGCCGGAGGCCAACCGGGGCAGCCACTCGCGCTTCTGCTCCTCGGTGCCGTACCTGTAGATCGGCATGGCGCCGAGAGATACGGCCGCCTCGAGCGTGATCGCCACCGAGGAGTCGATCCGGGCGAGCTCCTCGATGGCCAGGCAGAGGGCGAAGTAGTCGCCGCCCATCCCGCCGTACTCCTCGGGGAACGGCAGCCCGAACAGGCCCATCCCGCCCATCTGGGCGACGAGGTCGTACGGGAACTCCCCGCTCTCGTCGAGCTCGGCCGCCCGGGGAGCCACCACCTCGCGGGCGAACTGCTCGACCGTCTTCCGCAGCGCCTCGCGCTCCTCGTCGAGCCGGTAGTCCAACACCACAGTCACCTCTCTCCCCCCGATGAAGGGGCCGTCCATACAGATCTACCGGATGAACGGCCCCTTCATCGTCGTTGCCATCTGTCACGTTCCACCGTCCCGGTTCGTCATATCAGTGACAGGACGGGGAGCACGAGATCGACGAGGAGATGCGCGTGGCCGAGGGCGGTGTCCCCGAGGTGGTGCGGGATCTCACCCAGACGGGACGGTTGCTGGAATGATCCAGACAGCAATGCGTGCGGCCCGCAGGCGCCCGGCGGTCAGCGGACGCCAGGCGGGCGGTAGGCGCGGGGGTGGGCGCGGCACCCACCTCGGTCACTGGACCTTCATGTTCGGCGAGATCGCAGCGTACTCGTTCGCCGTTCTCGCCGTCACCGGCTTCTTCCTGCTGGTGTTCTACGAACCGAGCATGGAGCGCACCGGCTACCACGGTTCGTACGCGACGCTTCGCGGCGTCTCGATGAGCGAGGCTTACGCGTCGACCCTGCGCATCAGCTTCGACGTCCGCGGCGGGCTGCTCATTCGGCAGATACACCACTGGGCGGCATTGATCTTCGTTGCCGCGGTCACCCTGCAGCTGCTGCGGATGTTCTTCACCGGCGCCTTCCGCCGACCCCGGACCCGCAACTGGCAGATCTGGATCCTGCTGCTGATTCTGGGAATGGCCGCGGGCGTCACCGGCACGATACTTCCCGACGACATGCTGTCGGGTGGAAGCTTGGCACTCATCCAGGGCGTCACCCAGTCGATCCCGGTGGTCGGTAGCTACGTGACCCTGTGGCTGTTCGGCGGCGAAATCCCCGGTCAGGCGATCATCTTTCGGATGTACTGGGTTCATCTGATCGTCTCGATGGTCATGGTGATATTGTTCGTCATTCGATACCGGCTCCTTCGTCGCTACGGGCATTCCCAATTCGGCAGCCCGCGACCCGCCGAGCTTCCCGTTCGCGTGGGAGCCGTCAGGACCGGTGTCGTGGCGAGTTTCCTCACCACCTGCGGCGTGCTCGCCCTGCTCGGAGCCGTTGCCCAGATAAATCCGATCTGGCTCTACGGTCCGTACCAGCCCGGCTCGATCAGCGCGGGATCGGTACCAGGCTGGTATATGGGATTCCTCGACGGGGCATTGCGAATCATGCCGAGTTGGGAGTTCGTCGTCGGCGGACATACCGTGACACCGGCCGTGTTCATCCCGGCACTCGTGATCCCCGGTGGATTCTTCCTGCTGCTTGCGACCTATCCGGCCTTCGAAAGGTGGGCCACCGGCGACCGACAACTGCATCACGTGCTCGACCGCCCGCGCAACACCGCCACCCGAACGGCATTGGGCGTTGCCGGGGTGACGTTCTATGGTGTGCTGTGGGCGGCCGCCGCCAATGACCAGATCGCCAGCAATTTCCACGTGTCTTTGTTCGCCGTCACCGGGTTTTTCCGACTAGCGGTCCTCGCCGGGCCGCCGATCGCGTTCGTGCTCACCCAGCGAATCTGCCTTGGCCTGCAACGCCGCGACCTCCGCACAGCGCTGCGCGGTGTCGAAACCGGAATCGTGCGGCGGCTTCCGGACGGAGGCTACCTGGAGGACGTCCAACCACCGGCGGAGCCTTTGCCGGCCGGCCCGCTCGGCCCGGGCGACGGTCCTGACCGCGAGGCATCCGGTCGACTCCAGGCGGCCGCACGACGCTTCTACCGGGTCGATCTGGCCCGTGTCCCGCAAGCCGACTTGGCCCGCGTCCGTCAGGCCGATCTGGCCCGCGACGATCACCCCACCGCACGGCCCATGCCGCCAACCGGAGAAAAATAGATCAGCACGGGGGCGCCTCACCGGGGCTGACGCCGCTGTCCGCCGCTTGAAGGGAGTATCGGCTCCTAACCTGGGGTGACGCCGTGGCGGCGGTGGGAGAACGCGCGGTCCTTGCCGCGGCCGGCGGCAAACCGCCGGATCAGCTCCGAGCGCAGGTCCTCCGGCTCCACGATCGCGTCGACCACCAGCTCGCCGGCCAGCCGGACGACGTCGATGTCCTGCTCGTACTCCTCCTGCAGCTTCTTGACGTACGCCTCCCGCTCGCCCTCGTCCTCGATGGCGGCGATCTTGTTGTAGTACACGGCGTTGATCGCGGCCTCCGCTCCCATGACGGCGATCTTCGCGGTGGGCAGGGCCAGCGTCGCGTCGGGCTCGAGATCTTCGGCACGGTCGCCGAGGCCACGGCGATGATCATCTTGGCGTCGTGACGGATGATGCCCTCCCGCTCGACGGCGGTGCCAACCATGAAGCCCGGTACGTCGGCCAGGAACAGCAGCGGCAAGTTGAAGGCGTCGCAGAGCTGGATGAACCGCGCCCCCTTATCCGCCGAGTCGACGAACAGCACGCCGCCCTTGGCCATCGGGTTGTTGGTCACCAGCCCGACGACCTCCCCGGCCAGCCGGGCGAACCCGACGACGAGCTCCCTGGCCCACAGGTCGTGGATCTCGAAGAACGACCCCTCGTCCACTACCCCCGCGATGTACCGCTTGACGTCGAACCCCATCCGCTCGTTCTCCGGCACCAGCGCGCGCAGGTCGACGTCCTCGGGCCCCGCGCCTCGGCGCGCGGCGGCTCCGCCTCTCAATGCGACGGCAGGTACGACAGAAAACCCCGAACCGCCCGCAGCGCCGCACCCTCGTCCTCCGCCAGATAGCTCCCACACCCCGACACCGAGCAGTGCATGCGGGCGCCGCCCATCTCCTCCAGGGTCGTCTGCTCCCGCACCACCATCCCGACCATCCGCGGGCTGCCGAGGTACATGGACGCGTTGCCGTCCACCATGGCGACGTAGTCGCATAACGCCGGTATGTAGGCGCCGCCGGCGCGCAGCTCGGCGGTGTCGTGCTTGGTCACGGCCAGAGGGCACCCCGCCGCCCGGTTAGTCTATGTTTGCCGCGCGCCTCGTACGTTTGCCGCGTGAGTGGTACCTCGATTGACCGTTTTGCCGGGAATGTCTGGCAACGCGCGCGGCAAACGTACCAGCTGCGCGGCAAACAGGAGGGACCGTGACGCTGCACTTCGAGGATCTGGCACCGGGACAGACGTACGACCTCGGCTCGGTGACCATCGACGAGACCGAGATGTTCGAGTTCGCCCGGCGTTTCGACCCCCAGCCGTTCCACGTCGATCCGGTGGCGGCGAAGGACACCCCGTTCGGCGGGATCATCGCGAGCGGCTGGTACACCGGATCGCTGTTCATGCGGATGTACGCGGACGCGGTGCTGTCGAACGCGGCGAGTCATGGTTCCCCCGGCTGCGAGGAGATGCGCTGGCTCTCCCCGATCCGAGCCGGCGACGTCCTGCGTGGCTGGGTGACGGTGTTCGACGTGCAGCCGTCGTCCAAGCGCCCGGATCGCGGCACCGCCTTCATGCTCGGCGAGTTCCTCCGGGACGGCGAGGCCGTGTTCCGCATTCGGTACCGCGGGTACTTCGGGCGACGCAAGGCGGCCACCGGCCGCGGTTCCGGCTAGGGGCTGGCACAAAACCGCCCATACGGGGTAGCTTAGGGGAGCCTAACCTTAGACGACTGGATGGGCCCCTGGTCATGTACGTCTGCATCTGCTACGCCGTCACCGAGCGCGAGGCCGTCGACGTCATCGAGGCGGGGGCGCGCACCCCGGAGGACGTCGCGGGCGCCTGCGGCGCCGGCACCGGCTGCGGGAGCTGCGTCAAGAAGATCTGCGCCCTGATCGACAGGCACGTCCTGCCCGAGAGGCAGGAAGAGGGGTTTGTCCTCACCCGTACCAGCTGACCGTATTTTCGGTTTATCGGCGACGACGCTTAGCGCGGCTTAGGACAGCCTAAACTAATTAGCCTTAGTCTGACCTAATCCGACGGCGTCCCGGTAAGCACGCTTCATTCATCCGGTAACCTTGCGAAGCAGTGGCAATATGAGCGCTTACCACCCCACCGACTTCGGAGGTTTTCGTGAGGGGGGACAGGGAAATCATCGAGCTGCTCAACGAGCAGCTCACCGGCGAGCTGACCGCCATCAACCAGTACTTCCTGCACGCCAAGATGCAGCAGAACTGGGGCTACACGAAGCTCGCCGAGCACACGAGGAACGAGTCGATCGAGGAGATGCGCCACGCCGAGTGGCTCACCGATCGCATTCTGTTTCTGGAAGGATTGCCTAACTATCAGCGACTCGGCACGCTGAACATTGGGCAGAGCGTGCCCGAGCAGCTTCGCGCCGACCTGAACATCGAGCTCGAGGTGCTCGAACGGCTGCGCGGCGGCATCAAACTCATGCGCGACCGAGGGGACGTGGTCTCGGCCAACCTCTTCGAGAAGATCCTCGAAGACGAAGAGGAGCACATCGACTACCTCGAAACCGAGCTCGGCCTCATCGACAGCCTCGGCGAGCAGCTCTACCTGCAGCGCTACGCCGAGCCGCCGGACAGCGGGGACTGACCACCCCAGCCCGCGAGGGCGCCGTTGACCTTCACACGGACGTCAACGTTTAGCGTGGCGGCGTGTTGAAGGTTACGAGAGGTCACCGCATGTACATCGGTGAGCTCGCCAGGCGCACCGGCGTAAGCACCAGATCACTGCGCTACTACGAGGAGAAGGGCCTGCTCCGGCCGGCCCGGCTGACGAACGGGTACCGCACGTACGACGCGGACGCCATCGGGCGGGTACGGCACATTCGGCAGATGCTCTCCAGCGGCCTCGGGGTCGACGACATCCGCCTGCTCGTCTCCTGCCTCGGGCGACCGCCGAGGGACGGCGAGAAGTGCCCCGACATAGTGCGGTTGTACGAGGCCAAGCTGGCGGAGATCGACGCCGGGATCGCCGAGCTTCGGGCCTTGCGGGCCGAGGTCGAGATCCGGCTGGCCGAGCTGGCCACCCGAAGGGAGCGCCGGTGAACGCCCCGGCGTCCGAGCCGGCCCGGCCCCCGGTCGATCCGAAGCCCTGGGACGGCAGGGCGGTGGTCGTCACTGGAGGCAGCTCGGGCATCGGCCAGGCGACGGCCCTGGCCTTCGCTGAGCTGGGCGCGTACGTCCTCGTCACCGGGCGCCGCGAGCAGCGGCTCGCCGAAACGGCCGCGCGGCACGCTGGCATCGCCACCCTGGTCGCCGATGCCAGCGACCCGGGTCGCGACCTGGATCGTCGCCCTCGCCGACCCGGCCGCCGCCTCCTGGATCACCGGTCAGATACTCACCATCGACGGCGGCGACAGCCTCGTCGTCTAGTCGTTTTAGTCGTTTTAGTCGTCTAGGAGCCGGGCCGGGTCAGTCGGGCGGGGTCGAACATCTCGATCGGGTACCTGCTCGACCCGTCGATCGCCAGGTCCGCGAGGATCTCCCCGACGACGGGCGTGAACTTGAACCCGTGACCGGAGAACCCGCAGGCGATCGCGACCTGCTTGTGCGCGGGGTGGGTCGCGATCACGAAGTGCTCGTCCGGGGTGTTGGTGTACGAGCACGTCGCGGCCCGCAGGAACCGGCCGGGCAACGTGGGCAGCAGAGGCCGGACGCGATCCCGTACCACCCGCACGTCGTCGGGATGCACCTCTCGGTCGAGGGTCTCGGGGGTGCACAGCTCGCCGCCGTGGTGGAGCCCGGCCTTGACGCCCGCGGCCGGATCCACCGCCGGCAGGCCGTAGCAGACGGCGCCGTTCCCGTCCTCCCAGACGAAGACCGGGTGCCGGTCGGGGAGGTACGGCCCGACTCCGCCGTCCGGCTCGAACCACACCTGTACCTGCCGCTCCACCGCGAGCGGGATGGAAAGGTCGACGAGCATGTCGGAGGTCCATGCCCCCGCGGTCAGCACCAGGGCGCCCGCGGTGTAGCTGTCGGCCTCGGTGCTGACCTCCACCCCGGAACCGGACGGGCGCCACGACCGCACCGGCGTGTGGAAGCGCAGCTCCGCGCCGGACCGCTCGGCGAGCTCCAGGTGGGCACGGACCGCCTCCTCGGGCCGCAGGACGCCCGCGTCCGGTTCGTACACAGCGGAAACGGAGCCGTCCGGCACGAACGTGGGGAAGCGGCGCCGGATCTGTCCGGCATCCAGCGTCTCGTGCGCCAGCCCGTACCGGGTCGCGCTCTCCCGGCTGCCGGTCACGGCCGCGCCGTCCTCCGGGCCGAGCCAGAGCCCGCCGGTGGTGGTGAGCAGGGACCGTCCCGACTCGTCCTCGGCCTGGCCCCACAGTTCGTAGGCGCGCATCAGCAGCGGCACGTACGCCGAGCCCTCGAGATAGGCCTTCCTGATGATCCGGGAACCGCCGTGACTCGCGCCGCGGTCGTGGGCCGGACCGAACCGCTCGAGGCCGAGCACCCGCTGGCCGCGCCCGGCGAGGTGACGGGCAGCGGCACTGCCCATGCCGCCCAGACCGATGACGACGACGTCGTATGTGGGCATCAACCCTCCATGAGACGACAATCCTCGGTGAGGCGACGCGAAGGAGGCACACACACATGAGCACCGCGCTACCGCCCCGTTCCGAGGACATCTTCCGTCACCTGGAGGACCTGCGCACGCGCAGCTACGAGGGCGTTCACGACTGGGAGGGGAAGCTGGACCTGTTCCGGCGCGCCATGGCGCTCCTGGACCCGGTCGTGCGCCGCATCATGGACGAGACCAACCGGACCTTTCTGGACGACACGGGCGGAGTGAACCATCGCGTCGGCGAGGACCGGGACGGTGGCGCGTGGGCGCACTGGGAGCTGTCGTGGCCGGCGCAGCGGGAGGCGACCGCCCGCGACGGCGGCAGGGTGCAGCCCATCCAGGTCATCGCCACGTTCCCCCGGGGAGCGCCGCATCCCCACCTGTCCGCTTCCATCGGCGGCATGTGGCCCTGCCAGATCACCGACGAGGCCGACGCGGGCCGCCAGGAACCGGTCATCGGGGCAATCGTGGAGACCGAGCTGCATCAACGGATCTTCGACGGCCGGTGGCAGGTGATCCCGGCGTTCACCCGCCGGCACGAGCCGGCCTGACCGCTCACCCACCCGGCCGTCGCGCGACGGACAGCGCGACGGGAACGCAGGCGGCGACGAGGGTCGCGGCCACCGCGAACCCGGGGGCATAGCCCCACGACTCGACCAGGAGACCGAAGGCCACCGCCCCCAGTCCGGTGCCCGCGTCGAAGGCCACGTTCCATGCCGCGCTGGCCGTGCCGTACCCGGACGGCCCGACCCGGCCGAACATCACTACCAGGGTGCCGTTCTGCAGCGCGCCGAAGCCGAACCCGTACAGGGACGCCGCGACGACAGCCGCCACGGCGACGAGTCCGGGCCTCTCCACGGCGACGGCGAATGCCAAGCCGGCCATGCCCAGGCCCCCGGCCCCCAGGGCCGGTGCGAGCAGCCATGCCGACCCGGTCCGGTCGCTGATCACGCCGGCTCCCCCACGGGCAGCGATCATCGCCAGGCTGAACGCGAACAGGGCCGCGGGCGCGACGCCGGTGCCCGCACGCGCAAGCGCCAGCGGGAGGAAGGTGACCAGCGCGCCGCCAGCGAGCGTGGCCGACACCAGGATCGTCCACGGTGCGGCGAGGCGGAGCAGGAGCCGTCCGCTACCGTGGCCGCGACGCGGCGTGTCAGGCCGCACGGCCTCGGTCGGCGCCGGATCGCCGGGATTCCGGGAGCCACGATCACCGTTCATCGCCAGGGCTGCAAGCAGCGCCAGCAGGGGAAGCACTCCGGCCGCGACGAACACCGGCAGGTACCCCAGGTGCTGGGCAGCCCACACCCCGCCCGGCAGGAAGACCAGGTTGGGCAGGCCCACGGCGAGCCCGTACAGGCTGACGCCCCGTCCGCGCTGCGACGGCGGAACGAGCCGCGCCACCAGCGTGCTGCCGGCCACGGTGAGCAGCCCGAAACCCACCCCGCGCAGCGCCGACACCACGATCACGGGCAAGAACTCGGCCGACGCGGGGTAGAGCAAGGCCGGCACGCCCAGCAGTACGGCACCGGCGCCCAGCGCGGCCCGGTACGAGACCCGGCGCGCCAGCCACGGCATGCCGACCTGGGTGAGCACGGTGACGAGCATGAAGACGCCGGTCGTCGCGCCCGCGCCGGCCTCACCGGCGCCGCCCGCTACCGCCCACAACGGCACCACCGACAGCAGCGGGGCAAAGCTGGCGAACGCGGCGAACATCGCCGCCAGAAGCAGCACGAAGTCCCGCCCGCGCAGCCCGGCTCCCCCGCCGAGATCTATGTCGTGGGACCGTTTTGTCCGAGTTGACTCCCCCATAACATAGATTTCGGCGCCGTCACCCGACGTCAACGGACGCCCCCGAGCCCCTGTTCGATGAGGTCGACGACCTTCTCCAGCTCGGCCCGGGTCCGTTCCAGCGGGTCCCCGCGCTCGAAGCTGGCCACCGCTGCGCCCGCGAGGGCGCCGATCAGCGCGCTGCTCACCCCCATGGCCTGCACTTCGTCGAACCGGTCCGGATAGGCCCGTCGGAGCCAGGAGGCGAACTCCCGTTGCGCCGTGAACAGACGCTCCAGCCCCTTCGCCCGCAGCTCGGGCCGGTCGAGGGTGAGCCGCAGCCGGACGCCTCGGTCGAAGCCGAGGACGCCGGCCCCGGAGCTGAACACCCCGGCGATAACGCGGCGTACGGCGTCGACCGGCGGCGTGCCCTCGGGCAGCGTCGACCACGCGGACCGCATGAGCTCCAGCCGCTCGTCGGTGTCGGCGAAGACCACGTCCTCCTTGCTGGCGAAGTAGCCGAAGAAGGTGCGGCGGGACACGTCGGCGGCCGTGGCGATGTCCGCCACCGTGGTGGCGTCGTATCCCTTCTCGTCGAACAGCCGCAGGGCGGCCTCGGCGAGCGCTCGACGGGTACGCCGCTTCTTGCGTTCCCGGAGCCCGAGCTGGCTGTCGTCCACGGCCGGCATCCTACGACGCCTCGGCAATCAATTGCACCTGGTGCTAGTCTGCACTATGTGCAAGAATTTGCCATCGAGGCGAGCGGACTGCGGGTCCGCTACCCGGGCACGGAGGCCGACGCCGTCGCCGGTATCGACCTGGCCGTCGCGCCGGGCGAGATCTTCGGTCTGCTCGGGCCGAACGGCGCCGGGAAGACGACAACCCAACACGTCCTCACCGGTCAGCTGCGCCGGTACGAGGGCCGGGCAGCGGTGCTGGGCCGGCCGGTCGGCGAGTGGGGGCCCGCGCTCTATCAGCGGATCGGCGTGGGCTTCGAGCTGCCCGCCCACTTTCCCAAGCTCACGGCGCGGGAGAACCTCGCGGCGTTCGCCGCCCTGTACGACGGGCCGGTGCTGCCGGTTCGGGACGCGCTCGCGGCGGTCAGTCTGACCGACGTCGCCGACCGGCGCGCCGCCGACCTGTCCAAGGGGATGAAGATGCGGCTCAACCTGGCTCGGGCCCTTCTACACCGCCCCGACGTGCTGTTCCTCGACGAGCCCACCTCGGGCCTCGACCCGGCGAACGCGGCCGACGTCCGGGCGATCGTCGCCGAGCAGGCGGCGGCCGGTCGTACCGTCTTCCTCACCACGCACGACATGACGGCCGCCGACGAGCTGTGCGACCGGGTGGCCTTCATGCACGAGGGCCGGTTCGCGGCGGTCGACACGCCGCGCGCGCTCAAGCTCGCCCACGGCCACGGCACCGTCGTGGCCGAGTACGCCGAGAACGGCGACCTCCGCCGCGCCGAGTACGCCTCGACAGCGGTCCCCGACCTGCGGCGGCTGCTCGCCACCGGCACCGTCGAGACGCTGCACACCCGGGAGGCCAGCCTCGCCGACGTGTTCATCGCCGTCACCGGGAGACGGCTGTGACCGTGGGCGCGGTACGTCGTACCCGGGCGCTGCTCGCCGTCGAGGCGGTCGTCGAGTGGCGGTACCGGATACCTCTCGTCGTCGCCGGGCTCGCCGTGGCCTGGTCGGCGACCGCCGCGATGCTGCCCGCCGCGACGCCGTACCTGGTGTTCGTCGAGACGGTGACGGTGGGGACGTTCGTGATCGGGGCGCTCGCCGTCACCGAGCGGGAGACCGGCGTCCGCGCGGTGCTGTCGGTCAGCCCGGTCCGCCCGGCCGAGTACGTCGTCGCCCGCGTCGTACCGCTCGGCGTGCTGACAGTGCTCGCCGCCGTGCCCGTCCTGCTGGCCGGCCGGATCGCGCCCGGCCGGCTGGCTCCCGCGCTCACGGCGGTCGCTCTCACCGCAGCGCTGCTGCTCGCCGTCGCGCTCGCGATCGCGAGCCGGCGGCGTACCCTCGTCGGGTTTCTCACCGCCCTGCCGTGGCCGCTCGTCCCGCTGTTCGGCGTCCCGTTGGCGGCGGCGGTCGGGCTGCTCAGCGGCCCGGTCCCGTACGTCATCCCGACCACCGGCGCGCTGGCGCTGCTCCGGGACGGGTTCGGCGCGCCCGGCCGCGACCCGGCCGCCCCGTTGCCGGCGCTGTTGCCGGCGCTGGCGCTGCTCGCGTACCTCGCGCTGTGGGCATGGCTCGCCGCCCGGTTCGCGGGCCGGGCCGCCGCCCGCCCCCAGGCCGGGAAGGCCCGCCGGTCCCGGACGCACCGGTCGCCCTGGCGGCAGGCGGAACCGCGCCCGCTCTCGTTCGTCCGCGCCGACCTGCGCAACATTGTCCGGGACTCGATGCTGGCGCCGGTCGCGCTCAGCCCGCTGCTCCTCGGCGGCGTCCTCCGGTTCGGTTATCCGCCGCTGGAGGAATGGCTGGCGCGCACCCACGGCATCGAGTTGGCCTCGTACCGCCCCGTGCTGGCGCTGCTCGCAGTCGTGCTGCACGTTCCGCTGACGGCCGGGATCGTCGGCGCCGTCTTCGTGCTCGACGATCTCGACTCCGGGGCGCTCGGCGTCGTCCGGGTCTCGCCGGTCGGGCTTACGCGCTACCTGGCGTACCGGCTCGGCACGATCACCGCCGGCGCCGCGATCGGACTGGCCGTCGCGGCGCCGCTGTCCGGCCTGGTCCCCGCGTCCGCCTCGGCCGCCGTTGTGCTGGCCGCGCCGCTCGCCCCGGTGTTCACCCTCGCCGTGCTCGCGGTCGCCCGCGGCCGGGTGGACGGGATCACCGCTGTCAAGCCGCTCGGCATCCCGATGTACCTGCCAATCGCCGCGTGGTGGATCACAGGCCCGGCGGGCTGGATCCTCGCGCCGTTGCCCGCGTTCTGGGCCGTGCGGGCCTGGGACGCTCCGCGACCGGCTTTCCTGGCGGGCGGGGTGATCTGCCTCGGCCTGTGGATCGTCCTGCTGGCCCGCCGGGTCGCTCGCCGTCTCGCCCAATGAGTAGGCAGTCCATCCCCAGACCGTTAGCGCCTGCGGCGCAGCACGAACGGCTGGACCATGCCCAGCCCACGGGCCGGGCGGGCCCGGATGCGGATGATCTCGTACGGCGAGTCCAGCAGCTCACCCGCCATCTGCCGGTCGACCAGCACCGTGCCCGGGCGGGCCAGCGAGGTCAGCCGGCTGGCCAGGTTGACGGTGGTGCCGAAGACGTCGCCCATCCGCGGCAGCACGGGTCCGTACGCGACGCCGACCCGTACATCGGTGAACCCCGGATCGATGCCCACAGCGTCCGCGATCTCCACCGCGACCTCCGCGCCCACCTGCGGGGTGTCGGCGACGAAGAGCACCTCGTCACCGAGCGTCTTCACCAGCCGCCCGCCGACCGCCGCTATCGCGTCCGCGGCCATGGACTCGAACCCCTCGACGACC
Source organism: Streptosporangiales bacterium (assembly GCA_009379995.1). Classification (GTDB taxonomy): domain Bacteria; phylum Actinomycetota; class Actinomycetes; order Streptosporangiales; family WHSR01; genus WHSR01. The sequence goes on along the minus strand of WHSR01000100.1, from coordinate 8,045 downwards.
TCGGCCAGGCTCTTCTCGTCGAGCTCGCGGACCAGACGGGTGAAGGCCACGAGATCCGCGAAACCCACGGCGAGCTGGGTACGTCCTGGCGACATCTCCTCGTCCGCGGCGGCGAGGGCACGAGTACCGGAGGCGGCGAGCTGACGGCGCCATACGTGCACAAGCAAGGGCTCGAACTCGGGCATCAGCCGCTCGGTGAGCTCGACCGCCGCCAGCACCTCCTCACTCGCCGGCGACGAGTCAGGCGCGGTCAGGCTCCCCAGGAGGGTGTCGGTCTGCCACTCGGCGAGCCGCGCCATGGTCTGGCCGGTGGCGCGGGCCAGCCGTACCGTCTTCTCCTCGTCGAGCAGCCCTGACCGAATCAGCTCACCCGACTTGCGCAGGGCCGCGACGTCGCCGTCGGTGAAGGCGACCGCGTCGTCCGGCAGGGTGGCGAAGCCCAGCGACCGCCAGAGCCGGTTGGCGAACTCGATGGTCACCCCCGCCCGGTCGGCGGCCTCCCGCCGGGTGTAGCGGCGCTCGCCGCCTAGCAGGGTCTCCTCCAGCTCCTCACGGGACATGCCCGCGCGCTCCCCGTGGGACGGGTGCTGCTGGGGCGGGCGTACATCGCTCTCGCCCATCGCTCCTCCGGCATTGGCTGCGTTCGGCCGGTGTGTGTTCACCGCTCCCGCCCATCATCATGCCTACGGAGGCGGCCTTCATTCCCGTCGGCCGGATCTCAGCGGACGTGTACGACGTCACCGGCGCCGACCGTCAGCTCACCGTCGGCGGTACGCACCACGAGGGCGCCGTCACGATCGATGTCGGCGGCGGCGCCGACGACGGCGGAGCCGTCCGGCAACTCGACCCGCACCTGCCGGCCGAGGGTGGCGCACAGCTCGCGGTAGGCGTCGCGCAGACCCGAGCGGTACGGGTCGCCCGCAGCGGCCAGCCAGGCCCGGTAGCGCTCCTCCAACTGCCCGAGGATCGCTTCGAGCAGCGCCGTACGGTCGACGTCCGCCCTGCCCTCCAGCGCCAGCGACGTAGCGGTCGCGGTGGGCAACTCCTCGGCGGAGATGGTGACGTTGAGCCCGACACCGACTACCGCCGCGTCGACGCCCAGTCCGCCGTGTTTGCCTTGCTCGGCTCGTTCGGCTTGCCCGGTGCGCTCGGCTTGCTCGGTGCGCTCGACGAGGATGCCGGCGAGCTTGCGGTCGCCGACAAGCAGGTCGTTGGGCCACTTGAGGCGTGCCTCGACCGCGGCGGCCCGGTTTACCGCCGCGGCCACCGCCACGCCGGTGAGCAGCGGCAGCCAGACCCAGCACGGCGCCGGCACGGCGGGGCGAAGCAGTACCGAGAACGTCAGGCCCGCTCCCGGCGGCGCGGTCCAGATTCGGCCGAGCCGGCCCCGGCCGGCGGTTTGCTCCTCGGCGGCGAGGACCGTGCCCTCGGCCGCGCCCTCACGGGCCCGGGCCACGAGGGCGGCGTTCGTGGAGCCGGTCGTGGCGACCACCCGAACCTCCCGCCACAGCGCACCGGGTCGCACCAGCGCGCGGGCCAGTTCCTCCTCGCGCAGCGGCGGGCGATCGGGGTTGGCCGGCGAACGGTCGGGGTCGGGCTGGGAGGCCGCAGGGTCATCCATGACGGTTTCTCCGGTTCCTGGGTCAGCCGGTGTTTTGCAGGCCGGCGGCGACGCCGTTCACCGTGAGCAGCAGCAGCCCCTCGAGCCGGGCGCGCTCGGCCTCGTCGGCCACTCCGGCGCGCATCGCGGTGAGGGCGCGAAGCTGCAGGTAGGAGAGGGCGTCGACGTACGGGTTGCGCAGCTCCACGGCCTGGGAAAGCACCCGGCGGTTCTCCAACAGCCGGGAATGCCCGGTGACGGCCAGAACGAGCCCAGCGGTTTTGTCGTACTCCGCGAGTACCTTCTCGGTCAGGTCGGACCTGTCCCCGAGGGAGAGGTAGCGAGCAGCGATGTGGCGATCCGTCTTGGCGAGGCTCATCTCCGCGTTATCCAGAAGGGACGCGAGCAGCGGCCACTCCCGGTACGCCTCGCGCAGCGCCTCGACGTCGTCGACGGCATCCAGGCCGCTGCCGAGCCCGTACCATCCGGGCAGGTTGAGTCGCATCTGCGACCACGCGAAGACCCACGGGATCGCGCGCAGGTCGGCGAGGTCGCGGGTCGCGGTACGCCGCGCCGGCCGAGAGCCGATCCGCAGCCCGCTGATCTCCTCCAACGGGCTCACCAGCCCGAACCACTCGGCGAACCCCTCGGTCTCGACCAGCTCCCGGTACGCCGCGTACCCGGCCGCGTCCATCGTCGCGGCAAGGTCGCGGAACCGCGCCGCGGCGGCCGCCGCCCGCTCCTCGACCGCCGGGGTGGCGGCGAGCAGCACGGCCGAGGCGACCTGCTCGACGTGCCGGCGTGCGATCGCCGGCTGTCCGTACCGCGCGAAGATCACTTCGCCCTGCTCGGTGACCTTGAAGCCGCCCGCCACCGAACCAGGAGCCTGCGCCAGCACCGCCCGGTTGGCCGGCCCACCGCCACGGCCGAGGGCACCACCCCGGCCGTGGAACAGGGTGAGGCGGACGCCGCGCCGCGCCGCCCACGCGGCCAGCTCGGCCTGCGCGTCGTAGAGCCGCAGCGTCGCGGTGACGGGGCCGAGCTCCTTGGTGGAGTCGGAGTAGCCGAGCATGACCTCCAGGCGCCGGCCGGTCCCTTCGAGCCGGCGCCGTACGGGCTCGAGCCGCAGCATCCCGTCCAGGATCTCGGGCACCCGGGCGAGGTCCTCGCCGGTCTCGAACAGGGGCACGACGTCGAGGACGGGGGGCGGTGATCCGTCGAGGGCACGTTCCGCGAGCTCGTAGACCGCCGCCACGTCGTCGGCGGATCGGGTGAAGCTGACCACGTACCGGTGACACGCGTCCACGCCGAAGCGTTCCTGCAGTGCGGCGATGACCCGGAAGGTGGCCAGCACCTCCTCGGTCTGCTCGGACGGACCCGCCTGGTCGGAGGAACCCGTCGGCTCGGACACCCCGGCCGGCTTGGCCCGGGCGGCGTCGGCGCGCAGCTCCGCCAGCGCGCGGTCGTGGGCGGCGCTGTGCTGCCGGATCTCCAGCTCGGCCAGGTGGAAGCCGAACGTCTCCACCTGCCAGATGAGGTGCTGCAGCTCCCCGTACGCCTGCCGGGCCACACCGGCGCGGGCGAGTGAGTCCTGGACGAGCCGGAGGTCGGCGAGCAGCTCCTCGGCCCGGCGGTACGCCAGGTCGGCATCGCGTTCCCGGGTGGCCCGGATCCGCTCGGCGGCGTACAGCAGCACCTGACGGTGCGGCTCGCCCGGCGAGCGCTTCACGATCTCGGCGAGCCGTTCCGGGTGGGCGGCCTCGGCCGCGGTCAAGGCCCGCCGCAGATCCGGGTCGGGCGGTGCCGTCGACTCGTGGGCGGTGAGCCTTCGGCCGATGCCGGTCGTGGCCACCTCGAGGGCACGTAGCACGTGGTCGGCCTGGATGCCCAGGGCCTCCCTGGTGATCTTCGCGGTGACGTGCGGGTTACCGTCCCGGTCCCCGCCGATCCAGCTGCCGAACCGCAGGAACGAAGGAGCGCGCGGCGGCCGGCGGCCGGCGTCATCGGGGGCGAGTGCGGTGTCGAGGGCACGGTAGATGGTCGGGACGACGCGGAAGAGCGTGCCGTCGAAGACGCCCATCGCCGTTCGCACCTCGTCCAACGGGTCGAGCCGGGCGCTGCGGAGTTGGGCGGTGCGCCACAGGACGTCGATCTCCTCCAGCAGCCGGCGGTGGGTCTCCGCCTCCTCGGTCGCGGAACGCCGGGGGTCGTCCAGCCGCTCCAGCAGCCCGCTGACGCGCTGGATCGCCGCGACCACGGCACGACGGCGGGCCTCGGTGGGATGGGCGGTGAGCACTGGGTGCAGCTCCAGCCCGTCGAGGAGATCGCGCAGTCGCCGCTCGCCCTGCTCGGCACGGATCTCCTCGACCGTCGCGGCCAGCGACTCACGAAGCGGCGCGTCCCCGCTGTCCCGCTCCCGGAGCGTTCGGATGCGTTGGTGCTCCTCGGCCAGGTTGACGAGATGGAAGTAGACGGTGAAGGCTCGGGCGACCAGCTCGGCCCGCTCCAGCGGCCATCCGTTGACCAGCGCCGCCACCTCGTCATCCTCGACCTCGCCCCGACGGGCCGCGATCACCGCATGCCGCAGCCGCTCGACGTCGGCGAGGAGCTCAGGCCCGCCGTACTCCGCCAGCACCGAGCCCAGCAGCTCCCCGAGCAGCCGCACGTCGCGCCGCAGCGGGGGCGGCATCTCCTGCCGGGCCTCCTCGCGACGGCCTTCCCGCTCGACAGTAGGTGAGGACACGAAGGCAGGGTAGTCACCGAACGTCGAGTCTCGGCGTGTTACGCCGCTCCGGCACGATGGCGCAGCGGCGCCCGGGCGCCGACGAAGACGAGGTAAGCGGCGCCGCCCGGCTTCACCGCTAGGTCAAGCCCGCCCGGGCACCTCTTGTACGTTCCAGCTGTTGCCGTCGGGTCGCTGAAGAAGACAAACCGGCCCCAGGGAAATTCCTTGATCTCGCTAGCCTCGACGCCGCGCCCCGCGAGATCGGCGCGCGCCGCCTCGATGTCCGAGACGACCAACTGGAGGCCCTGGACGAACCCGGCGGCATCTCCGTGAGCCCTTTGCCGACGGAGATCGAGCAGGCCACCCGGGGGGCGTCAGCTGCACAAAGCGGATCTCAATCGCTGCCCGGGCCTGTGTCGACCTGGGAGGAGCAGGACGAACGCTGGATCCCCAAGTCCGCAAAGGCGTCTACATCCTGACGGGTGTGGGCCTCCATCCCAGGAGCGCGCCCACCTAGCCCGGACCCCAGCGCGCCTGCGCGCTACCCACCTGGGCGGCGCCGGCGGCTTCGCGGACAAGCCCCGGGGGTAGAACCATCTGCATGCGGGCGCGACCGGACCATGCCACGGCAAGACGGGGCCGGTATACCATGCATACCACGCATACATTCCGTCCCGGAGGAGACCGATGAGTGTGCTTGACAGGCTGCGGGAGAAGGCGAAGCAGTTCGCCGGCAAGAACCCGGAGAAGATGCAGCGGGGTATCGATCGAGCCGCGCAGAAGGCCGACGAGAAGACGGGCGGCAAGTACAGCGAGCAGATCAACCGGGGTGCCGCGAAGGCGAAGGAGGGGGAGCAGGGTAGGCAACAAGGCGGTGAGCAACCGCCGGGCAGGCAGCAGGAAGGCAGGCAGGACAGACCACCAGAGGGTAGCTAGTCCGCACGCCAGCACCTGACCTCCGTCGCCCGGCGTAGGCGTCTCCTCCCAGCCGCCGACTGATGCCGCCGACGTACCGCATCTACGCCCCGTGGCGGCACGGCCTGGGCTACTGGGGAATGCTGAGGGTCGGTGCCCTGGGGCGTCCGTTCCGCCGTCCGGTGTACACCCGGAACGCTCAACGCTGGCGAGGAGGGGCCCGGTTACGCTGTGGCCATGGCCACCGAGGCACCGGAACCACCACCGGCCGACGGGATCGACATCCATACCACTGCCGGGAAGGTCGCTGACCTGCACCGGCAACGGTACGAGGCCGTACACGCCGGCTCCGCGCGTGCCGTAGAGAAGCAGCACGCCAGGGGCAAGATGACGGCCCGGGAGCGGATCGACGCGCTGCTCGACGCCGGTTCGTTCGTTGAGTTCGACGAGTTCGCCCGGCACCGCAGCACGAGCTTCGGCATGGACCGGGAGCGCCCGTACGGCGACGGCGTGGTCACCGGGATCGGCACAGTCGACGGCCGGCCGGTCGCGGTGTTCGCGCAGGACTTCACGGTGTTCGGCGGCTCCCTCGGCGAGGTGTTCGGGGAGAAGATCGTCAAGGTCATGGACCACGCGCTGAAGACGGGCTGCCCGATGATCGGCATGAACGACTCCGGCGGCGCGCGGATCCAGGAAGGCGTGGTCTCCCTCGGCCTGTACGGCGAGATCTTCCAGCGCAACGTGACAGCGTCCGGGGTGATCCCGCAGGTCTCGCTCGTCATGGGGCCGTGCGCGGGCGGCGCCGTCTACTCCCCCGCGATCACCGACTTCACGTTGATGGTCGACCAGACCTCGCACATGTTCATCACCGGGCCCGACGTCATCAAGACGGTGACCGGCGAGGAGGTCAGCTTCGAGGAGCTGGGCGGCGGACGCTCGCACAACACCAAGTCCGGCGTGGCCCACTACCTGGCCAGCGACGAGAAGGACTGCCTGGACTACGCCCGGGCCCTGCTGTCGTACCTGCCCTCCAACAACCTGGAGGACCCTCCGGTGTTCGACATCCCGGCCGAGTTGGAGGTCACCGACGCCGACCGGGAGCTCGACACGCTGGTACCCGACTCGCCGAACCAGCCGTACGACATCCACACGGTGATCGAGCACGTGCTGGACGAGGGCGAGTTCCTCGAGGTCCACGCGCTGTTCGCGCCGAACATCGTGGTGGGCTTCGGCAGGGTCGAGGGACACTCGGTCGGCGTGGTGGCCAACCAGCCGCTGCACTTCGCCGGCACCCTGGACATCGACTCCTCGGAGAAGGCCGCCCGGTTCGTACGTACCTGCGACGCGTTCAACGTCCCGGTGCTGACCTTCGTGGACGTACCCGGGTTCCTGCCGGGCACCGCGCAGGAGTGGGGCGGCATCATCCGGCGCGGCGCCAAGCTCCTCTACGCCTACGCCGAGGCGACGGTGCCGAAGGTGACACTGATCACCCGGAAGGCGTACGGCGGGGCGTACGACGTCATGGGGTCCAAGCACCTCGGCGGCGACGTGAACCTCGCCTGGCCGACCGCGGAGATCGCGGTCATGGGCCCGCAGGGTGCGGTGAACATCCTCTACCGGCGCGAGCTGGCAGCGGCCGAGGACTCGGATGCGCTGCGTGCCCAGCGGATCCAGGAGTACGAGGACCACCTCGCCAACCCGTACATCGCGGCGGAGCGGGGGTACGTGGACTCGGTCATCCCGCCGGCCGAGACCAGGGTGCAGGTGGTACGGGCGCTACGGGCGCTGCGCAACAAGCGGCAGACGCTGCCACCGAAGAAGCACGGCAACATCCCGCTATGAGCGAGAGGCACGATCCCATTCTGCGGGTGGTTCGCGGCAACCCGTCGCCGGAGCAGGTCGCGACGCTGGTGGCGGTGCTCGCCGCGCGCACCCGCGCGGCGGAGGCCGCCCGGGGGTTCGCACGCACCGCGCGGCCGCCCTCGGCCTGGCGGGACCGGTCGCGGCTGCTGCGGACCGATCCTCCTCGCGGCCCGGGTGCCTGGCGGCGCAGCGCCTGGCCCCGCTGACCCCCCCGCGGGCACGCGTGTACCCGGGCGTCGCTACCCTGTCCGCCGTGGATCAAGCGTCCGAGTTCGTCGTACGGGTGAAGGCATGGCCGGCGTATGTGCTGGCCGGTCTTATCCCCTTGCTCGTCGTCCTGTACGGCGCCCTGGTGGGCCTGTTCCTCTCGGGCGAGCCGCCGTTTTCCAGCCCGGCGTTCGTTGTCATGTTCGCCGTGCTGGTCGCGGCCGTGCTCGCGCAGCTGGTGTTGCTGACCTGGGCGGCCCGTCAGTCGCTTCAGGCGATACGGCACCCGCCCCGGCTCTCGACCGAGGGCATCCGGTTGTGGCTCTTCCCCGCGGCCGAGTACGTACTGGTGCCGTGGCCGCGGGTGGCCGCGGTGCGCACCGGCATCAAGGGCTTCTCGCGCGGCCTGTTCGTGCACGTCCACGACCCCGAGGGTCTGGCCGGCGGCGATCCTTCGAAGGCCAGGAAGATCAGGCGAATGATGCGCCGCTTCCGGGGCGCGCCCTTCGTCTACGCCCTCTCCTCGTCGCCGAGGCGGCTGGGCGAAATCGACGAGGCCGTCCGGTGGTTCACCGGCGGCCGCCTCTTTCTCCAGCGCTAGGAGCCTGCTGAATTGGGCCGGTTCCCGGGGCGATAGCAGGTGGGGCTGCTGTCCGGTGGTGTCCGGCCGGCCGGGCCTTTGGCGGGACCGGCTGTGCTGGCCCGCCGGTGCGGTTGCCACCCGCCGGCTGGCTG
>WHSR01000114.1 GCA_009379995.1 Streptosporangiales bacterium | reverse complement strand
CCGAACTGGAAGCAGACGTGCGCAACTGGATCGGCAAATGGAACAACAACCCCAAGCCGTTCATCTGGGCCAAGACCGCCGACGAAATCCTCGACACCCTCGCCGCGTACTGCCGCCGAATTAACGACTCAGAACACTAGCACCGCCGCCGCAGGTGTTGCGTAGACGGTGGCGCCCGCTGCGAGGTCGGGGCGGTCCTTGCGTTGGGGATTTCGCCGTACGACGCCGGCGGCCGCCTGCGGCTGTCCAACCAGGACGGGTGCACCGCTCAGTCCGTGCAGCGGGAGGTCCGCCGCCGACTGTTGACAGGTGAGCTGCAGGACGGGGGCATCGTCCGTCAGCCGGGAATCTGTCCGGACGACCTCTCCGGTCGCCCAGAAGGTGCGTACATCCGGAACCGCCGCGAGAGGACCAGGCGCGTCGAAACGAGAGTGCTCTGCCACGTCACGGACGAGCTGCACGGGGTCGAGTCCGCGTGGCAGTGCCCGGTCCAGGCGAAGTAGCGCCACATCGATAAACGGATCGCCGTCTTCTACGATGGCGTTGCTCGCACCACCCTGATCCCATGTGCATCGTGCTCGGCGAAACCGGATCTCACCCGTTTCGCGGTCACCGACGCAGTGGAAGGCCGTTAACGCCCACCGGTCGGTGACTGCGAACACCGTTCCGCGTCCCTCGCCCGAGGCCGCGTCCGAGAGCTGACCCACCGCGAGCGTCATCGCGAATCCTGCGACGCCGTAAGGGTGAGCCGCGCAGAGAACGTCGCACCGGTCGTCGCCTTGGCGATGACGACCCCCGCCTCCGCCTGCACGGCAATGTCGAACCCGATCTCGATGGACCCCACCCGCCAACCGGCTTCGGCAGGATGCTCTAAGACCCGGGCCAGTCTCGATCGGAATTGATCAGTGACCTCAGCCACGCTCTCGGCGATCTCGCCGGCCCGCCGCCGGAACTCCTCGGGCACCGCGACAGGAGGCACCAGATCACCAGAGACTGAATGCGGGCGTACCTCTAACAAGATCTCAACTGGCCGGCGACCCTTACCCTCGCTACGTTCAGCCATCTTGCCCCCTCAGACGGAACCAGGATGACTATCCATATATCTCGCATAATGGCATTAATCGGGGCGATCAAGTAGGGGTGCAGGGCTCGACGGGCTGCGGTCGCCTTGACACTCGCTTGCGCCGAGTCACCGCAAGAGAAGGGCGCCACGGGGAGGCTGGCTGCGATGGGGAAGGATGGGAAGAAGCCGCAGCGGTGTGGGACCTGCAACGGCCAGAGCGGATGGTGAGAGTACGGCAACGGCCAGCCGGGCCAGGCCAGACCTAAAACGCTGGATCAAATGCCGGGACTGCCAAGGCAGGGGAACCCGATGACGGACCCGATCACCTGCCCGGAGTGCGAGGGCAGCGGCGAAACCTCCATCGGCCGGTTGCGGCTGATGTGCCGGTTCTGCCAGGGCCGCGGCGAGGTCGGCGGCGACTACGAACCCGCCGAGGGTGGTCACCAGCGCACCGACGGCTACAAGATCCCGGAGGAGGGCGAGGAGTACGACCCCGAGGTACACGGGCCGTTGCCGGCGGTGTGGGAACGTCCGGCAGTCGAAGAGATGGGCCGTTGCCCGTACTGCCTCGGGGCGGAGACGGTCATCAACCTCGGCGACGACTTCTACAACAAGCCGACGGACAGACTCGTGGTAGCGCCCTGCCCGGTCTGCAGCGAATCACAGAGGTAGCGCCGCTGGAAAGCCGGTGAGGGTCGGTCGAGGCACGGAGCCGTTAGGCTCCTCTCGTCGTCCCTGACGCGGCATTCCGGAGGTCGATCATGGCCGTGCGGTGGACCACAGCCGACGTCCCCGACCAGAGCGGTCGCACCGCGTTGGTCACCGGCGCAAACGGCGGGCTCGGCTACATCACCTCCCGTGAACTGGCCGGCAAGGGTGCGCACGTGGTGCTCGCCTGCCGCGACCGAGGCCGCGGCGCAGACGCGCTCGGCCGGTTGCGTTCGGAGGTGCCGGACGCGGCAGTCGAGCTGCTCCCGCTCGACCTGGCCGACCTGAGCTCGGTGCGCGTGGCGGCAGACGCGTTCGCCGACCGGCATCAAGGGCTCGACGTGCTTGTCAACAACGCCGGTGTGATGGCGCTGCCGTACCGCACGACCGTCGACGGCTTCGAGACGCAGTTCGGCGTCAACTACCTCGGCCACTTCGCCCTCACCGCGTTGCTGCTTCCCCAGCTGCTGCGCCGGCCGGAAGCCCGGGTGGTCAGCGTGAGCAGCCAGATGCACCGCATGGGGCGGATCGACTTCGGGGATCTGCAGGGGAAACGCCGCTACCGCAAGTGGGCGGCGTACTCCAATTCCAAGCTCGCCAATCTGCTGTTCGCCCACGAGCTGGGGAGAAGGGCCGAGGAGGCAGCCACCTCGCTGCGCAGCGTGGCCGCCCATCCCGGGTACGCGGCCACCAACCTCCAGCTCGCCGGCCTGCACATGGGCGGAGACCGGATAGCCGAGAGCCTGATGAGGCTGGGCAACAGGTTCTTCGCGCAGAGCGACGAGATGGGCGCCCTGCCGTTTCTCTACGCCGCCACCATGCCCGGCCTTGCGGGCGGCAGCTACGTCGGCCCGGGCGGTCTGTCGAGGCTGCGCGGCTATCCGAAGCTCGTGGACTCCAGCGCCGCCGCCAAGGACGAGGACATCGCGCGGCGCCTGTGGGACGTATCGGCCGAGCTGACCGGCGTGGACTACCACTTCACCGGGGTCGCGGGCTGACGCCCGGCCGCCCAGAAAACCCTTTGCGGCGACCCAAAGGGGCCCATAGCGTCTGAGCCCTGCCATGGCCCCGATTGCCGACACCCGCCGTATCGTCCTGAGCCACCTCTGGCCGGGACGCCGTTCCGCGATCGCGTTGAGTGGCGCGATACTCGCCGCCACCGTGCTGCCGGTGCTGGCACCGCAACTCACCCGTCGATTCGTCGACGGCGCGATCGCCGGCGAGGGTACCCGGGGGCTCACCCTCGTCGCGTTGGGCTATCTCGGGCTCGCGGTCTCCGGCCAGCTCGCCCGGATGCTGACGGCGTGGCTGGCCAGCCGGCTCTCCTGGGATGGCACCAACCGGCTGCGGGAGAGCCTCGCCGAGCACGCGCTCGGCCTGGACATGGCGTACCACGGTCAGCGAACGCCGGGCGAGATGATCGAGCGGGTGGACGGCGACGTGGTGGCGTTGGCCGAGTTCGTCGTCGCCTTCCTGCTGGACGTCGTCGCCAGTCTGCTGCTCCTGCTCGGGGTGCTCGTCGTGGTGTTGGCCGTCGACCTGCGCATCGGGGGCGTGCTCCTGGCCTACTGCGGGTTGGTCGCGTTCGGCATGGTGCGCGCGCAGCGGCTCGCGGTCCCCGCCGCGACCCGCGTGCGGGAGCGGCACGCCACACTCTTCGGCAACCTCGAAGAGCGGCTGGCCGGAGCCGAGGACATCCGGGCGAACGGCGCCGGTGACCACGTGGTGAACCGTTTCCACCAGATCAGCGCGGACGTCTATCGCGCGGACCTGGGGGCGACCCGGATCGCCGCCAGCCTGTTCGCCGGCACCAACGTCGCGTTCGCCGCCGGCGCCGCCCTCGTGCTCGGATTGGCGGCCTGGACCCAGCGGGCCGGCGCGCTCAGCGTGGGCACCGCCGTCCTGCTGTTCCAGTACACCCAGATGTTGCGCGCACCGTTCGAGCGGATCATCGACCAGCTTCAGCAGTACCAAAAGGCGCTCGCCGCCGTCGCCCGGATCGGCGGCCTGCTGGCGGAACGCCGTACGCTGCCCGAACCCAGCAGCCCTCGCCCGCTGCCGGCGACCGGGCCGCTCAGTCTGGAGTTCCAGGATGTCGGTTTCGCGTACGCCGACGACGACGAGCAGGTGCTCCTCCGGCGTCACGCTGCGGCTGGCGCCCGGCGAGACGCTGGGCCTGGTCGGTCGAACCGGAAGCGGCAAGACGACCATCGCCCGCATGGTGCTGCGCCTGTACGACCCCACCGAGGGCACCGTACGGCTCGGCGGCGTGGACCTCCGTGACATCGACCGGGCCTCGATGAACCGCCGGGTAGCGATCGTCACCCAGGAGGTCCAACTCTTCGCCGCCAGCGTCCGGGACAACCTGACGTTGTTCCGTCCCGACGTCGCCGATGACGAGCGGCTGCGTGCCGTACTTGCCGAGGTGGGCCTGGCCGGCCGGCTGGCCTCGCTACCGGAAGGGCTGGACACCGTGCTGGGCTCCCGGTCCGGCGGGGTGTCGGCCGGAGAGGCACAGCTCCTCGCGTTCGCCCGGGCGTTCCTCACCGACCCCGGGCTCGTGGTACTGGACGAGGCGTCCAGCCGGCTCGACCCGGCGACCGAGCTGCGCATCGATAGCGCCATCGACCGGCTGCTCACCGACCGGACAGCCGTGCTGATCGCGCACCGGCTGTCCTCGCTGGACCGGGTGGATCAGATCGCCGTGATCGACGACGGCCGAGTCGTCGAGTACGGACCGCGGGAAGCGATGGCCGCGGACCCGAACAGCAGGTTCTCGCAGCTGCTGGATGCCGCGGGGGTGAGCCGATGAGCCGGCGATTGCCCCGGCGATCTCCGGTCTTGCTGGTCGCCGCCCGGCTTGCCGCGTTCGACCTGCGTCGCTACCTCGGCGGCGGCATGTTGTGGGCGCTGTTCTACGTCATCCCCGTCCTCACCGGGTTGGTGTTGAAGGGGCTGTTCGACCAGATCAGCGGGCAGCGCGTCGCCACCCTCGACGCGTCGCTGTGGTTGTGCGCCGCGTTCGTCGCCGTCGAGGCGAGCCGTGGCGCGACGTTCTGGCTGGCGCTCACCGTCTGGCCGTACTGGTGGAACGGGGTCGCCACCACCCTGCGCGCCAACGTCCTGCGCTCCATAGTCACCGCGCGCGGCCCGGCCGCCACCCGCCTGCCGCACTCCCCGGGCGAGGCCGTCTCCCGCTTCCGCGACGACGTGAACGATCTTGTGGTCCTCACCGACAACGTCGTGGACCTCATCGGGGCGCTGCTGTTCGGCGTCGGCGCGGTCCTGATCATGGCATCCATCGACCCGGTGATCACAGTTGCCCTGGTACTCCCCGTGGCGGTCGTCGTGGTGCTGAACCGGATGCTCCGCGCGGTGGTCCGGCGGCTCCACGCCCGGGCACGCCGGCTCGGCGCGTCCGTGACCGCGTTCATCGGGGAGACCTTCGGTGGGGTTCTCGCGATCAAGACGGCCGGGGCCGAGGAGGCCGTCCTGGAGCGGCTGCGCGAGCACAACCGGCGACGTCGGCGGGCCGCCGTCAAGGACCGGTTGGCGATGGACATGCTGGACACCGCCACCGCGGCGACCGTCGAGGTGAGCGTCGGCCTCGTGCTGTTGCTAGCCGCTCCCGCGATGCGGCGCGGCGAGTTCACGGTGGGCGACCTCGCGCTGTTCACCAGCTACGTCGGCTGACTGACGATGCTGCCGCGGGTGCTCGGCAAGATGCTGTACCGCGTGCCGCAGGGCGCGGTGGCCACCGAGCGACTCGTCCGGCTGATGGCCCCGCACGAGGACGCCGATCACCTCTCGCGGCACACCGGCGTGTGGTTCAAGGAGGACCCACCGGCCGCGACGGCCGCACTTCCCGGGCGGGCGGATCCGCTGGAGGTGCTCGAGGCCTGCGGTCTGACGGCGCGCCACGGCGAGACCGGCCGCGGGGTACATGCCGTCGACCTGAGGGCGGCGCGAGGATCGTTCACAGTGATCACGGGCGCCATCGGCGCCGGAAAGACGACGTTGGTCCGTGCCCTGCTCGGCCTGCTGCCGGCCAGCGACGGCACGGTGAGCTGGAACGGGCGGCCGGTGGACCCGGGTACGTTCCTGGTGCCGAACCGGGCGGCGTACGCGGGCCAGGTGCCGCGGCTGTTCTCGGAGTCCTTGCGGGAGAACCTCCTGCTGGGCTGGCCGGCAGACGCCGACGAGCTCGCACGGGCCCTCGAACTGGCGGCGCTCGACCACGACCTGGCCGAGATGCCCGAAGGACTGGACACAGTCGTGGGACCGCGGGGGGTACGGCTGTCCGGCGGCCAGATCCAGCGGGCGACAGCGGCGCGAGCGCTGGTTCGCTCGCCGGACCTGCTGGTGGTCGACGATTTGTCCTCGGCACTGGATGTGGAGACCGAGCAGTTGCTGTGGGACCGGATCGCCGAAGCCGCCAGGGACGAGCGCGGCCCGGCGACGCTGCTGGTGGTGTCCCACCGGCAGGCGGCGCTCGAGCGCGCCGACCAGATAGTGGTCCTCGACCGTGGTCGGGTGGTCGGCACAGGGTCGCTCACCGAGCTGCTCCGGACCTGCCCGGAGATGCAGCGGCTGTGGCGGGAGGAACTGGTGGCCGAGGCCGAGGAGCAGCCCGCCGCCGACGCCGTCGACTGAGGTCCCGCCTTAGAAGACGGAGATGTGCACGTGGTCGTAGTGGTTGGCGGTGATGCTGCCGCGGTCCTCCATCGCGCGCCAACCACCCCCGCTGCGGACGTCCCAGATCTGCTGCCGGTAGATGATGTACATGACGCCGAGCCGGTCGGCGTTGTCCCTGGCCCAGTTGGCGACGGCCCAGCCGTGATCGACGTTTTCGGATGATGGCATGCTCCCGCCGGTGCTCAGCATGAAGTCGCACGCCCTGCCCAGCGGATGCTCGCCGCCGTCGTTGGTGGCCCGGTAGCAGCCGATGCTGGAGAACGGGCCAAACCGCTGGTCGACCTCGGTCAGCACGTCCTGCATGCGGGGCGTGATGCTGCTGCCGCCGCCGATCACCGGAGACTTGGCGTGTGGCGTCGGCGTGTACCCCGACGACCCCGACGACTGCGCCTCGCGTTCCTCCCGCGCGGCCTCCTCGGCCTCGTACTTCTCGATGAGCTCGGCGACCTTGTCCTTCTTGGCTTCCAGCCTGGCGACCAACCTCCGCGTCTCGGTCACCCGGGCCTGCGCCTCCTGCTGGGCCCGTCGCCGCGCCTCCATCAGCGACTGCATCTCCCGCAGCCGGTCCTGGTCGTTGCGGGCCAGGTGCTCGGCGGTCGCCGCCTGATCGAGCACCACCCGGGGATCGTCGGACGTCGCCAGCATGATCACCGGGTCGATCCTGCCGCTCTTGTACCGGGCGGCGGCCAGTTCGGCCAGGCGAGCACGTGCGGCGGCCTGCTTACCCTCCACCTCCCGCACCTCCCGGGCCGCGCGGCGGGCCGCCTGGATCCCGTCGGTGAGCTCGTGCAGCTCGCCCCGGTACTGCCGGGCGAGATCGTCGGCCTGCCGATCGAGCCGGTCCAGCTCCTCGCCCGGGTCGGTGGGCTGGGACGGGACCGCCCGCCCGGAGGAGGCGGGGGCGAACAGGACGCTCGCGACCATGACGGCGATCATGGCACCAAGTCGGCGACGCGTGGACACGCGACCTCCTCTCCTTGCTGCCTACCGGGTTAGCTGACGGGTTCGGGCCGGAGTCGCCCTACCGCGGTGCGGGCCCGCGGATTCACCCCGGGTATGTGGGTCCCCGGTTCCCGGACGGCGAGGAAGCCTGCCCGGGATTCGGCGCCTCGACTGGCCGCCGTCCAAGGGTGACGGCATGTCACCGATCGAGTGACTCAGGACTGTACGAGAAGATCACGATTTGGACAACAAGAAACGCGCATCTGCCTCCCTGTCCCAAGAGCTCCACATCGCGTCGTCGACAGCCGTCTGCCCAGGTCTGTACCGGGTAGAAGGCAAACGACGGTCCTTTCACGTCGGCGGGAGGGGCTCGCGCGGACCATTGACGTCGGGGACGCGAGGGCGTCACCCTTCCGTCTTTGGCGAGCGAGTGATCTTAGGTCGTTCGTTTGAGCAACCATCCGGTAGGGGGGTCCACATGCCGTCTGCCCACACGGTGCTCGGCCCGGTGCCCGGTGACGATCTGGGGGCCGTGGACGCGCACGAGCACCTGTTTCTGCGCAGTCCGGCGCTGCCCGGTGACGAGTTCGAGGATCTGGAGCGGATGACCGCGGAGGCCGCGGCCGTCCGCGCGTCGGGCATCGACACGGTTGTGGACCTTACCCCCGTCGGCCTCGGCCGCGATCCACGCAAGCTCGCCGAGCTGTGCCGGCGCACCGGCCTACGGGTGATTCTGGCGACCGGCTATCACCGGGAGGCGCACTATCCGGCCGGGCACTGGGCGCGCCGGCTGGGCGCGGACGAGCTGCTGGACGTCGTCCTCACCGACCTCACCCAGGGAGTGGACGAGCGCGACTGGCAGGGTCCGCGCCCGGTGCTGTCCGAGGTTCGTGCCGGCATCGTGAAGCTGGGCGCCTCCTACCAGGTCATCACCGACGCCGAGCGCCGCTGGTTCGCGGCGGGCGCCGAGGCGGCCCAACGCACCGGGGTGCCGGTGGCCGTCCATTGCGAGATCGGCACCGCCGCCCACGAGGTCCTCGACCTGCTCGGCGAGCTCGGTGTGCCCGCCCGCCGGGTGATCCTCGCCCACATGGACCGCAACCCCGACGTCGAGCTGCACGGCCAGCTCGCCGAGCGCGGAGCCACGCTCGTGTACGACACGGTCGGCCGGGTGAAGTACCGGCCCGAATCGGTGCTCGTCAACCTGATCGGGCGGATCGTCGACGCCGGCCACATCGACCGGCTCATGCTCGGCACCGACGTGGGCCGGCGTAGCATGATCCGCGCCTACGGCGGCGGTCCCGGCATGGACGTCCTCGGTCGCGAGTTCCTGCCCCGCCTGACCCGCCGGATCGGCGAGGAGAGGGTGGCCCACATCATGCGCACCAACCCGGCCCGTACGCTCGTCCGCGAGGCCGTCCCCAACAGCCCTAGCCGCGCGGCATCTCGGGACTGATGGAATGGACGGGTGCCCGAGGGTGACGTCGTCTGGCTGACCGCGCGTCGGCTTCATGACGCGCTCGCCTCGCGGGTAATGCGGGTCGCCGAGCTCCGTGTGCCCAGGTTTGCCACGGCCGACCTCACCGGCCGGCGGGTCAACGAGGTGATACCGCGCGGCAAGCACCTGCTCACCCGCATCGAGGGTGGGCTCACGCTGCACACGCACCTGCGCATGGACGGCGAGTGGCATCTGTACCGGGCCGGCACCCGCCCCCGCGGCGGACCGGCGTGGCAGATCCGCGCCCTGCTCGGCAACGACGCCTGGCTGGCCGTCGGCTACCGGCTGGGCATCGTCGAGCTGCTGCGCACCGAGGACGAGGCGCGCGCCGTCGGCCACCTCGGCCCCGATCTGCTCGGCCCGGACTGGGATCTGGCCGAGGCGGTACGCCGGCTCAGCGCCGACGCCGAACGCCCGATCGGCGAGGCCCTCCTCGACCAGCGCAACCTGGCGGGTATCGGCAACCTGTACAAGTCCGAGGTGTTGTTTCTGCGTGGCGTCTCACCGTGGCGCCCGGTCGGCGGCGTCACCGAGCTGCCGCCAACCGTCGAGTACGCTCGGCGGCTGCTGCACGCCAACAAGGAGGGGCCGGGCCAGGTCACCACGGGAGTCGCCCGGCGAGGCGAATCCACCTGGGTGTACGGCCGGGCGGGACGCCCGTGCCGCAGGTGCGGGTCACCGATCGAACGGGCGGCCCAGGGCGGAGAGCCGTACGAGCGGGTGACCTTCTGGTGCCCGCACTGCCAAACCTGATTCGCCGGTCGGCGCCCCTCCACCGCCGCTCGCGGACTACGTTTGGGACCCACATGGACGAGCGCGCGAAGGCCCGGGAACGGCTCAGACAGCACCTGGAGCGATGGTGCAACGAACGGCTCCAGGCGCTCGGCGACGAGCTGGCTCGTAACGGGATACCCGCCCGAACCAACTGGGGCGGCATGTCCTGGGAGCCCTGCCTGGTCGTGCAGGTCCCGTGGTCGCCCGGCGAACAGACGGTCTGGTGCCGTGCGGTAGCGGTTCGCGTCGAGCAGGGCAAACCGGTGTATCGGTGGCGCTTCGTATGGGGCGACCACGACGTCGACGGCCTCCAGGCCATCACCTACCCGGCCAGCGACATCGTCCGGGCCGCACGCATGTTCGCGAACCTCATCGAGGAGGGGCGGGAGGCCGTGGCGAACCGGAGGCGCTGACCGGCGACTCACCTCCGCCGCCGATCAGCCACCGGTCACTGTTCGGCCTGAAGCATCCAGTACGTCTTCTCCAGGTCGTGCAGGATCTCGGCGAAGATGTTCTCCGTCACCGCATCTGCCGTGCTCACCGTGTCGTGGCGGGCACGGAAGCGCTCGACGAGACCGTGAAAGACGTCCACGAACGTCGCGACGACCTTGTCATCCTGGAGGTAGCCGGCCTCCATCTGCGGCGCCACCCGATGGTCGGCGACCGTGGCCGCCCGGCCGTCCGGGTTGACGCCGACCGCTACCGCTCGTTCGGCCACCGTGTCCATGTGCTGGCGGGCCATCGCCACGATCTCGTCCAGCTGAAGGTGCAGCGACCGGAAGTTGCGGCCGGTGAGGTTCCAGTGCGCCTGCTTGGCGACAAGGGACAGGTCGATGAGTTCTACCAGGGAAGCCTGCAGCGCCTTGCCTACCTTGTTGCGCGCCTCGGTCGAGAGCGGGCTCTTCACGGTTGCCACCTTGGCACCCCCAATCTCGGCTGCTCTCGGGTACACAACCACCCTTCCCGCAGGTCGCCGTGGATAACATCATCCGCGGGTTCGTCGGGACGAGCTCGCCTACCCCTCGGTGGCCGACGGCGTCACGTCCGGCACGTCGCAGGCGACGAGGGCGAACCCCCCCTCGGCGGTGACCTTCCTCTGCACCTTTCCGTCCACGGAGACCGTACAGGTCAGGGTGCCCGCGTCCCCGGTGCTCTGCGCGACCACCGAGACCCCTCGGAAGTCCCTGCCGGTCAGGGTCTCGCGCCAGGGCAGCTTCGCCCGCGGCTCCTGCTGCCGCTGTTGCCCCTGGACATAGGTGACGTCGGCCCTCGTCGCGTCGTCCGCGGTGACCTCGATCACAACCCTGTGGTTGGTGTTCTCGTCCTCCGCGCCGCCGGCGTCCACGCCCGGCAGAAACGAACAACCCGCCGATGCGGCGAGCCCGACCGCCGCGGTCGCCGCCAAACACCACAGCCGCACAGCGCCTCCCTCGCACACCCGCACCACTCACCAGGTCGGAGACTAGCGGAGGGCACAGCGCAGTACGGGGAGCGTTACGGCTCCGTGGCTACATGGCCGCCTTAGGCCGCTACCATCTCGCCCGCACGCTCGGACGCGCCGCCCTCGGACGGCCCGTGCGCCCCGTCCACGAGCTGCTCGAGCATCGCGGAGTCGGCGTCCACCCGTTCCCGTTCCGGCGCACCGGTCAGCACGGGCTCCTGCTGCAGCTCGGCGAGCGCCAGTTGGTCGCTTACCTCGCGCAGTATCCGAGACAGCGGTACTCCGAGCGCACGGCAGATCGCGGCCAGCAGCTCGGAGGAGGCCTCTTTCTGCCCCCGCTCGACCTCGGACAGATACCCGAGGGAGACGCGCGCGGCGGCCGACACCTCGCGGAGAGTGCGACCCTGGTGCAGCCTGAGCTGCCGCAACACGTCACCGACCAGGTGACGAAGCAGGATCATGTCTCGCTCCCTCCCCGAGGTTCCATGCCTCATTACTCCACCGTACCCGCCTCGACAAGGGGTCGGGCAGACGGGAAGCGCTGTTCGCTTCCGACGTAACGCTGTAATCACCCTGGATCTTCCCAACCGTGAAACGGCGCGAGTCCCAGGAGATGACGGCGAAGCACGTCGAGGGCGTGGACGACGGTGAGCTCCCGTATCCGCGCCCGCGGGTGTCCGGCGAACACCGGTGAGTGCACCAATGTCTGCCCGGACGGCCCGGCGAGGCCGACGTGGACGGTACCCGCCGAATGGCCCTCCGACGGATCGGGCCCGGCCACACCGGTGACGCCGAGACCGTAGGTGGCGCCAAGCCGATCCCGGGCGCCCGCGGCCATGGCCACGGCAACGGAGGGATCGACAGCCCCTCGATCGGCCAGGAGCTCCGCGGGAACGCCGAGCGACGCGGATTTCAGCTCGGACGCGTACGCGGTCACGCCGCCGCGGAACGTCGCCGACGAACCCGGCATGTTGGTGAGCGCCGCGCCCAGCAGCCCTCCGGTGAGGGACTCCGCGACCGCGACGGTCGCGCCACGCTCCGCCAGCAGCCGGTGCACCACCCGGTCCAGCTCCTCGCCGTCCACCCCGTAGACGGTGCTGCCCAGCAGCTGCCGGGCCCGTATCTCCACCGGCTCGATGAGCGCGTCGGCCTCTTCCCGGCTCGACGCAGCCGCCGTGATGCGGACCCGTACCTGGGCGGGCGCGGCGAGATAGGACAGCCTGGGGTTGCCGCGGGCGGTCAGCTCGGCGTCGAGATCCCGCAGCCTCTCCCCCACCACCGACTCCCAGACGGCGGCGGTGTGCAGCACCCGGGTGACGATGGCGGCCGCCCGGCCCGCCCGCTCGAGCAGATCCGGGAGCACTGCTGCCAGGAACATGGCGGTCATCTCGTCCGGCACGCCCGGCAGCGCGTACACAGCCGTCTCGCCCAGCTCGATACGCAGTCCCGGCGCGGTCCCCCTGTCGTTCGGCAGCAGCGTCCCGCCGACGGGGAGGTCCGCCTGCTGCAGGGCAAGCCCACGAACCGGGGCGCCGAGCGCGGAGTACCGGTCGCGGATCCGTTGCTCGATCGCGGGGTCGCGACGCAGCGGTACGCCCGCCGCCCGGGCAAGGGCGTCACGGGTCAGGTCATCCCGGGTCGGCCCCAGCCCGCCGGTGATGACCACCGCGTCCGCCCTCTTCGACGCGGCATCGACGGCATCGGTGATGGCGTCGAGGTCGTCGCCCACGACGACGCTGCGGGCGACGTCCACGCCGACCTCGGCGAACCGCTGACCCAGCCAGGCCGCGTTCCCGTTGATGATGTCGCCGAGCAGCAACTCCGTACCCACGGCGAGAATCTCGGCTCTCACGTACCGTCCCCGATACGACGCAGCCGCCAGGCGCGGACGGCGTAGTCGAGCCCGGTGACGACAGTGACGATCACCGCGGCCCCCATCAGCAGCACCCGGCCGGTGGGCCAGTTCAGCGGCAGTACGTACGCCCCGATCGCGAAGACCTGGAGCACCGTCTTCGCCTTGCCGCCCCGGCTCGCCGGAATCACCCCGTGCCGGAGCACCGAGAGACGCAGCACGGTGACGCCGAGCTCCCGGCCGAGGATGACGAGCGTCACCGGCCACGCCAGCTCGTGGAGAACCGATAGGCCGACGAGGGCGCTGCCGATGAGTGCCTTGTCGGCGATGGGATCAGCGATCTTGCCGAAATCGGTGACCAATCCGCGCCGCCGGGCCAGCTCGCCGTCGATCCGGTCGGTGGCCGAAGCGATCATGAATGTGGAAAACGCCGCCACCCGCCACCAGAAGCCGCCCTCGAACAGCTGCCAGACGAACAACGGCACCAGGGCGAGCCGCAGGAACGTGAGCGCGTTCGCGGCGTTGACCACGCCGGCCTGCCTGGGCCGCGCGGCCACCGCGCTTGTCGTCGCGCGACTCACGCCGGACTCACGGCCCCGACACCGTCGGCGACGAGGTCGACACCGACCGCCTCCCGGACCCGCGCCCGTACCACGTCGCCGACCGAGAACCCGTCTCCGTGCACGGTGGTGCCCCCGTCCACCTCTGGCGCCTGGTGGGCGGCCCGGCCCTCGTACACTCCGCCGGACACCTCGTGTTCCACGAGGACCTCCACGATCGACCCCATCCGGTCCTCCGCGCGCTGCGCGGTGAGTTCTTCGGCCAGCCGACCGACCCGATCGAGTCGGCGGGCCACGGTGTCGCCCCGCACCCTTCCGGGATACGTCGCCGCCTCGGTGTCGTCCTCGGCCGAATAGGCGAACACCCCTATCCCGTCCAACGACGCCGCGGTGAGGAAGCGCTCCAGCTCCGCAACGTCGGCCCGGGTCTCACCCGGAAACCCGACTATGAAGTTCGACCGTACTCCGGCGTCGGGACACCGATCCCGGATCTGGTCGAGCAGGGCGAGAAAGTGATCCCCATCACCGAAGCGTCGCATCCGGCGCAGCACGGTCGCGCTGGCGTGCTGGAACGACAGATCGAAGTACGGGGCGACGCCGGGTGTCGACGTCATCACATCGATCAGGCCGGGCCGGACCTCCGCCGGCTGCAGGTAGCTCACCCGGACCCGTACGATCCCCGGTACGGCGGCGAGATCGGGCAGCAGCTTCTCCAGCAGCCGCAGGTCCCCCAGGTCCTTGCCGTATTCGGTCGAGTTCTCGCTCACCAGGACCAGCTCCCGCACGCCCTGCCCGGCGAGCCAGTGGGCCTCGGCAAGGATCTCGTCCGGCGGCCGGGAGACGAACGAGCCACGAAACGTGGGGATCGCGCAGAAGGTGCACCGCCGGTCGCATCCAGAAGCGATCTTTAGCGGGGCGACCGGCCCACCGGCGAGCCGGCGCCGCAGCGGTCTCGGCCCGGACGCGGGCGCCACCCCCTCGGGCAGGTCACCCACCTCGGCTACCGGGGCATGGCCGGGCACGTGGACGTCGGACGCGCCGCGGCGTTCGGCCGGCGCGAGCGGAAGGAGCCGGCGACGGTCACGCGGGGCATGGGGCACGTGCGGCCGCCGGGCGAGCATGTCATCGAGGCGGCTGCCGATGTCCGGGTAGTCGTCGAAGCCGAGCACCGCGTCGGCCTCCGGCAGGGCGCCCGCGAGCTCGGCGCCGTACCGCTCGGCCAGGCAGCCCGCCGCTACCACCTTCGCGCCCGAATCCGCGGCACCCAGCAGGGTATCGATGGATTCCCGCTTGGCCGCTTCGATGAAACCGCAGGTATTGACGAGCACAACCGACGCCTCGTCTGCGTCGGCGACGAGCGTCCAGCCGCCGGCCCCCAGCCGGGCCGCCAGCTCCTCGGAGTCAACCTCGTTGCGGGCACACCCCAGGGTGACGACCGAGACCGTGCGGGGGACGAACATAGGTCGCAAGACTACGGCAGCTCCCTGCCGCCCGACGACATGCCGTTTAGATCCCACCTTGCGTCATGTTTGCCCAGGGCTTCCGTCTCCTAACCGACGACGGCACAGAAGAGGCGGTCGGCGACCTCGGACGATGCCACGCGTGGGCCAAGCGTGCGGCCACCCGCCCAGCCGACCGGAACGCCTATCTGTTGGGAGAAATCCGTGGACGAGCCAGCCGAATCGGCCACGCGCCTGCGCGAAGAGCTGAACGCCCTCGGTGTACAGGCGCAGCAGGTCGACCTTCCTGGTGTCTCGATCCTCTCCATCTACGCCCGGCTGGTTGTCTGGTGCCGCGGCGACGCCTTCCAGTGGGCCGGCGAGCCGGAGCCGTACACCCACCCGGTGGACGACCCGGCCGGCGCCGCATCCAGGATCGCCGAACGGTTCCGGGAGCTGCGGAACCGCCGCCGGAGATAGCCCTCACCCCTTGGCCGCGGGCCTCAGCCGCGTTCGGGATCGCCCGGCTTGAACTCCACCCGGATAACCTCGCCGGATCTCCCCGGGCTGCCGAGGTCCTTGCCGTTGACGGTGAGAGCGGCCCCGCCGGCGTTCCCGATCACCAGGCGAAGCAGGTCCTTGTCCTTCCACTGCTTGACGGCACCCTCCCGCAGCAGCCCCTCGAAGCGCCGATCTCCGTCGGAGTCCTGCACGCTCACCCAGCAGCTCTCCTTGGCGCGGAGTTGGACCACCACCTGGTCGCGCGGGGCGAGCGCAACGGCATCGTCGTTCTTCGACGGTGAGGGGGAGGGCGACGGGGACGGGCTGGCCGGCTTCTGTGCCGGAGGTGCGGATTGCGGCGCCGAGCTCATCTGTCCACGATCGTCGGAACCGCTGCCCAGGAGGCGGACCAGGGCGTAGACCATGACGACGGCGAGGGCCACGGCCATCGCGGCGCTCCAGTTCGGCCGGCGTCGCTCCGCGATCTTGATGGGAGTCTCCGGCTCGAAGACATCGCTAGCCCGAATGGCCTGCGGCGAGCCGCCGTGGGCGTCGTCGTACTCACGGATCAGCGGCTCCGGATCGATGCCGATGGTGCGACCGATACTTCGGATATGCCCGCGGGCGTAGAAGTCACCGCCGCACACCGAGAAGTCATCGCGCTCGATGGCCCGGATCACCGTCTCCCGAACCCGGGTGGCCTCGCTCACCTGCGTCACGGTGAGACCGGCCTCCCTGCGAGCCTCCGCCAGAGTCTCACCGATGGTCACGCCACGCCTCCCACAAAACTCCGCGTGCACCTCGGGTGAGCGAGAACGACCCCAAGGCGCGCGAGCCGGATCTCCAGTCTATGGAGATCTCCCTCTAATAGGGAGACGTACTGCGCGCCGATCGGGTTGCCGGGAATTTTGTTTTTTACTCGCCGCGCAGCGAGGCCAGTACCTCGGCCAGTTCTTCCGGCTTGACGAGGACGTCACGAGCCTTGGAGCCCTCGCTCGGCCCGACGATCCCGCGGCTTTCCAACAGGTCCATCAGACGGCCCGCCTTGGCGAACCCGACCCGCAGCTTGCGCTGCAGCATCGACGTCGAACCGAACTGGGTGGACACTACCAGCTCCGCGGCCTGACACAGCAGGTCGAGATCGTCCCCGATGTCCTCGTCGATCTCCCGCTTCTTCGTCTCGGCGACGGCGACGTCCTCGCGGTACGACGGCTCCGCCTGCCGCTTGGAGTGCTGGACGACGGCGTGCAGCTCGGTCTCCGAGACGAACGCGTTCTGCAGCCGCATGGGCTTGCTCGCACCCATGGGTAGGAACAGAGCATCACCCTGGCCGACGAGCTTCTCCGCGCCTGGCTGATCGAGGATGACCCTGCTGTCGGCCAGGCTGGAGGTGGCGAAGGCCAGCCGGGACGGGACGTTCGCCTTGATCAGCCCGGTGACGACATCCACGCTGGGACGCTGAGTGGCGATCACCAGGTGAATACCCGCGGCACGGGCCAGCTGGGTGATGCGTACGACCGCGTCCTCCACGTCACGGGGGGCGACCATCATGAGGTCGGCGAGCTCGTCGATGATGACGAGCAGGTACGGGTACGGCTGATAGGATCGCTCGCTGTCCGGGTGGGTGGTGATTCTTCCGGCCCGCGCCGCCTTGTTGAAGTCGTCGATGTGGCGGAATCCCGAGGTGGCGAGATCGTCGTACCGGCGATCCATCTCGCCCACCACCCAATGCAGCGCCTCGGCCGCTTTCTTCGGACTTGTAATTATAGGCGTAATAAGATGTGGAATACCGTTATAAATGCTGAGTTCGACCCGTTTGGGATCGATCAGTACCATTCGGACCTCGTCCGGGACGGCACGAAGAAGAATCGAAGTGATCAGGCCGTTAATGCACGTTGACTTCCCCGCCCCAGTGGCGCCGGCGATGAGGATGTGCGGCATCTTCGCGAGGTTCGCGACCACCGTGCGGCCCTCGACGTCCTTGCCCAACCCTACGAGCATCGCGTGATGGTCGTTCGTCGCCACCGGGGAGCGCAGGACGTCGCCCAGCATCACGACTTCCTTGTCGGCGTTGGGGATCTCCACGCCGATCGCCGACTTGCCCGGGATGGGCGACAGAATCCGCACGTCAGCGCTCTTCACCGCGTAGGCGATGTTGCGGGACAGCGCCGTGACGCGCTCGACCTTGACGGCCGGACCGAGCTCGATCTCGTACCGGGTGACCGTGGGCCCCCGGGCGAATCCGGTGACCACGGCGTCGATGCCGAACTGCTCCATGACGCTGGTGAGAGCCTCGACCACTGCATCGTTGGCCTTGGTGCGCGTCTTGGGCGGGGCTCCGGGACGCAGGAGCGCCGGCGGCGGCAGGGTGTAGCTCCCGTCCGGCGACGAAGAGAGCGTGAGCTGCTCGGAACGTGCCGGCGCCGGCCCCGGGTCCGGCACGGCCCCAGGCCCCGACGTCGGCTCCTGCGCCTGCGACTCTTGCGACTCCTGTTCGGACAGCACGGGTGTGTCGTACGGCCGGCTGTGTTCACCGACCTCGATGGCGGGCCGGGACCGTGGTCGAACCGCGCGCCGACGCTGCGGCCGCCCGCCGGCACCGGCCGACTCGCCGTCCTCGCCGTCCTCGCCGGCCTCCCTGCCGGGAAGCTGACGGTGAAGCAGCAGATGGGGCAGCTCCCGCAGCCGCTCGGGGATCCGGTGGACCGGGGTGGCGGTGATCACGAGGAGACCGAACCCGGCGAGCAGGATCAGCAGCGGCCAGGCCACCCACGGCGTGAGCAGCATCGCTAGAGGGCCGGCGACGATGAACCCGAGCCAGCCCCCCGCCTCTTCCATAGCGGTGGCTCCGGCGGCGGGAAACGGTGCCCCGTGCGCGAGGTGGACGAGGCCGAGCACGCCCACGAGCAGCGTGCTCCAGCCGATCACCATCCGGCCGGTCTCGGCGTTGCGGTCCGGGTGACGCAGCAGTCGCCAGGACAGCAGGCCCAACAGCAGCGGCATCGCCACGGCGATCGAGCCGAGGCCCCCGCGTACCACACCTTCGATGATCCGCCCGGCCTGGCCAGACAGACGCCACCACACCGCCGCCGCGACCACGATGGCCAGCCCCAGGACGGCGAGCCCCAGACCGTCACGCCGGTGCTGTGGGTCGAGGTCGCGGGCGCTGTGCCCGATCGCACGCACCGCTCCACCGATCGTGTGGGCGAGCAGCGCCCAGGCACCCGCGATGAGCCGCCCGGCCGCCAGCAGAAGGCGGGCGACCGGGTCCTGCTGGGTGGAACGATTCCGCTTCGTCGACGACGTGCGCCGGCCCTTGGAGGATGTGCGCCGGCTCGTCCCACGTGGGCGTGTCTTGCTCTTAGGCGCACGGGTGGCCATGATGGCGAGGCTACTCGGCGCCGCGGACCGCATCCCGCAGCACACCTCGGCGTGTTGGGTTCGACCCCTGCCTTCTGCTCTCCGCGATCGGGAGGCGGTGACGGCCGCGCGATGACGCACCCGTGCCGACGACGAGCGCGGTGCGGCCCAGCGCGCGCACACCGAGTACTGGGAGCGGGTGCTCGACGCGCTGGGCCGCCACCTTCAGGGACCGGCGAACGTCACGCCGATCCGGCGGGCCCGTCAGGGGCTGTCTGCGGAGACGTCGTAACCCCCGACGGCCCACTCGACGTCGCCCGCTGGAGGCGGGTCGTTCAGCAGCCGGGCGAGCTCGGTCGCCGTCCGCGGCATCGGGACCGACGCGGGGAACGCCGCGATCTCCACGGTGACGGGCTCACCGGGCGTGTTGCGGGGCCAATCGTCGGCGCCGGCCCAGGCGTGGATGCCCTGAGCCTCAATCCACCGCGCAAATTTCAGGTGATCGTTGCCGGGTTCGCCGGCCAGAGACTGTGATCTTGAGGTCGGCGGGGCGTGGCTTTCCTGCCGCTGACGTCTGTGCGGCTTGTCCTCAGGTTCGTGTCGGGTCTT
>WHSR01000090.1 GCA_009379995.1 Streptosporangiales bacterium | reverse complement strand
GACTTCGCCCGGCGCGACCAGCGCAGCAGCGTCTCCCGCTCCTCCCCCGACAACACCAGCGGCTCTTTCGGGCGGCCACGTCCAGGCATGACAGAGACCGTACATTATCTCGTCGAACTTCAGGCGCAGGACACTAGATCCAGCTGTCGAACCACATCCGGCTCAGCCACTCCTGGTACGGGATCGTCTTGGCGGCGAGGATCGGGTAGAGGTACCAGAGGTTCGCGATGACGAGCAGCATGTACCCGCCCGCGACCGCGCTGCCCACGATCCGCCGTCGTGACGACCTTCCCCCCGGGCCGATGATCATGCCGAGACTCAAGGTGATCGCCAGTATCAGGAACGGCAGGATCGGCAGGGCGTAGAAGAAGAACATCGTCCGCTCGTCGAGCGCGTACCAGAACCACGGCAGCCACCCGAACGCGATCGAGACCAGGATGGCGATGGCCCGCCAGTCGACCCGGGAGATCGCCAGCCAGATCATCGCCAGCAGCGCGAACAGCGACGCCCACCAGATCACCGGTGTGCCGATCGCCAGTATCGCCCGCGAGCAGGTATCCGCCGCGCAGCCGAGTTGGCCCTCGGTCGGCGAGGTGTAGAAGTAGGCGACCGGTCGGGCGAGCACCAGCCACTCCCACGGCAGTGACTGGTAGTCGTGCTGCTTGTCCAGGTGGACGTGGAAGTTCCAGATCTGCCAGTGGTAGTGCCAGAGGCTGCGCAGCGCCTCCGGTACGAATCCCCAGGCGCTCGGCTGGTTGCTTGCCCAGTCCCGGCCCCAGCCGATATCGGTGACGAACCAGCCGGTCCAGCTCGCCAGGTACACGAGCGGTATCACCAGCAGCGCCAGCAGCCCCGGAAGCAGGTCGCGCAGCAGCGAGCCGCCGAACCACCGCCGGACCCCGGCCGAGCGTCGCGCCCAGATGTCCCATCCGACGGTGAGCAGAGCGAACGCCGCAATGAAGTAGACGCCGCTCCACTTGGTGGCGACGGCCAAGCCAAGACAGACCCCGGCGGCGATCCGCCACGGCCGCAGACCCAGCCACGGACCCAGCGGGCCGGACCCGTCCACCCGTTCGGCGAGCCGCGCCCGTGCCCGATCGCGATCGATCACCAGGCAGCCGAACGCCGCGAGACCCCAGAACATGACGAAGATGTCGAGCAGCGCCACCCTGCTCTGCACGAAGTGCAGGCCATCCAGGGCGAGCAGCAGGCCGGCCACGCATCCGAGCAACGTCGAGCGGGTCATCCGGCGGGCGATCCGGGCGATCAGCAGCACGGAGAGGCCGCCGATCACGGCGGCGGCGAACCGCCAGCCGAACGGGGTGAGGCCGAACAGCCACTCGCCGATCGCGATGAGCCACTTGCCGGCGGGCGGATGGACGACGAAGCTGCCGCTGTCGGTCCAGATGTTCGTGCTGCCCTGGGTGACCAGCCGGTCGGCGTTCTCCACGGTGCTGTGCTCGACGCCGAAGTTCAGCAGCCCGTACGCGTCCTTGACGTAGTACGTCTCGTCAAAGACGATCTTGCCCGGGATATGCAGACGATCGAGACGCAGGGCCGTGGCGAAGGCCGCGATCAGCAGCGGGCCGAGCCAGCTAAGCCACGGGTTGCCCGGCGTCGGCGGGATCAGCCTGTCCCGCAAAGACGGCGAAGCCGGGGTCACACCGCCCGGGCCCTCCTGGCTCACCTGAGTCGCGTTCTCGACCTGGGTCATGGCCACCGGGCCATGGTACGGACCGTCACCCTCCTCCTTGTGCGGCAACGCGCCACTACGTTCGGTGCGCTTCATCGATGATCGGCTCGCCCCGACACGACTGCGTCGTACACGACACGCTTGGGCAGCCCGTGCCCGCGCGCCACCTCGGCGATGGCCTGCTTGCGGGTCACCCCTTCTTCCGCCTCGCGTCTGGCCACCTCGGCGGCCAGCTCGGCCGGGGCAGGAGACACCTTGCGGGCATGGGCGCCGGCGACGACGAGGGTGATCTCGCCGCGTACCCCTTGGGACGCCCAGGCCGCGAGCTCGCCCAGGGGCGCCCGGCGGACCTCTTCGTACGGCTTGGTGAGCTCCCGGCACGCGGCCGCCGCGCGGTCCCCGCCGAGCGCGTCGGCCATCGCCGACAGCGTGGCCGCGAGGCGGTGCGGCGCCTCGAAGAAGACCATCGTGCGGGTCTCGCCGGCCAGTTCGGCGAGCCTGCTTCCGCGTTCCCCGGCCTTGCGCGGGAGGAACCCCTCGAAGCAGAAGCGGTCGCAGGGCAGGCCGGAGACCGCGAGCGCCGCGGTCACCGCGGAAGGCCCGGGCAGCGCGGTCACCCGTACCCCGTCGGCGACGGCCGCCGCCACCAGCCGGTACCCAGGATCGGAAACGGTGGGCATCCCGGCGTCGCTGATCAGCAGCACGTCCTGTCCGGAGCGCAGCGCGCGGACAAGCTCCTCGGCCCGCCGCGGCTCGTTGGCGTCGTAGTACGAAACGACCCGGGCGGTCACGGCGACACCGAGATCGCGGGCCAGCCGGCGGAGCCGGCGGGTGTCCTCGGCGGCGATGATCTCGACCGAGGCGAGTGCGTCGCGCAACCGCTGCGAGGCGTCCTCCGGCCGGCCGATGGGCGCGCCGGCGAGCAGCAGCGTCCCGATCTCCTCGGACACGGCCGCACCACCCCCTCACCTCAGTGTGCCCTGCGGGTTGAGTTCAGTCGTCGCCGAAACAGCTTGCCCTTGGCTCTAGGCTGGTTGCATGTCCCGCCACATCCTGACCGCCGTCGCGTGGCCGTACGCGAGCGGTCCACGCCACATCGGACACGTCGCCGGCTTCGGCGTCCCTTCCGACGTCTTCAGCCGTTACCAGCGCATGGCGGGCAACCGGGTCCTCATGGTCAGCGGGACCGACGAGCACGGTACCCCGATCACCGTGGCCGCCGACGCCGAGGGGGTGAGCCCGCGCGAGCTGGCCGACCGGTACAACCGGGTCATCGTCGAGGACCTGCGTCACCTCGGGCTGTCGTACGACCTGTTCACCCGGACCTCGACGCGCAACCACCACGCCGTCGCCCAAGAGATCTTCCTCGGGCTGCACAAGAACGGCTACGTCTTCCCGCAGAAGACGCTGGGTGCGATCTCGCCCTCGACCGGCCGCACGCTGCCCGACCGGTACATCGAGGGCACCTGCCCGATCTGCTCCTACGACGGGGCGCGCGGCGACCAGTGCGACAACTGCGGCAACCAGCTCGACCCGACCGACCTGATCAACCCCCGGTCGCGGATCAACGGGGAGACCCCGAAGTTCGTCGAGACCGAGCATTTCTTCCTGGACCTGCCGGCGTTCGCGGACGCGCTCGGCTCCTGGCTGCAGGCCCGTACCAACTGGCGCTCCAACGTCCTCAAGTTCTCCCTCAACCTGCTCGACGACCTGAAGCCACGTGCGTACACCCGGGACATCGACTGGGGGGTGCCGGTGCCGCTGGACGGGTGGCGCGACCGGCCGGACAAGCGGATCTACGTGTGGTTCGACGCCGTCGTCGGCTACCTGTCGGCATCCATCGAGTGGGCGCAGCGCATCGGGGACCCGGACGCGTGGCGGGCCTGGTGGCAGGATCCCGACGCCCGTTCGTACTACTTCATGGGCAAGGACAACATCGTCTTCCACGCCGAGATCTGGCCCGCGCAGCTGCTCGGCTACAACGGGGAGGGCGCGCACGGGGGGACCCCGGGGAGTCTGGGTCGGTTGGCGCTGCCGCACGAGGTGGTGTCCAGCGAGTACCTGACCATGGAGGGCCGTAAGTTCTCGTCCTCCCGGCGGGTCGCCATCTACGTGCGCGACTTCCTGTCCCGCTACGACGCGGACGCCCTGCGCTACTACCTGTCGGTCGCCGGCCCGGAGACCGCCGACACCGACTTCACCTGGTCCGAGTTCGTCCGCCGGAACAACGACGAGCTGGTCGCCACCTGGGGCAACCTGGTGAACCGGTCGGTCTCCTTCGCCGCGAAGAACATCGGGGAGATCCCCGCGGCCGGAGAGCTGACCGAGGCCGATCGGGCGATCCTGGAGCGGTCCCGCTCCGCGTTCGGCACGGTCGGTGCCGAGCTGGAGCGGTCCCACATCAAGGCGGCGGTCAACGAGTCGATGCGCACGGTGGCGGACGCCAACAAGTACCTCTCCGAGCAGGCGCCCTGGCGTCTGCGGGAGTCGGATCCGGCGCGGATGCGTACGGTGCTGCACGTCGCCCTGCAGCTCGTCGACGACGCCAAGACGCTGCTCACGCCGTTCCTGCCGACCTCCTCGGAGAAGGTGTACGGGATGCTCGGCGGGGAGGGCCGCTGGGCCGGCATGCCGGAGCTGCGGGAGGTCACCGAGGAGGTCGGCCCGGGCGAGAGCCATAGCTACCCGGTCCTCATGGGCGACTACGCCACGGAGGCCGCCTGGGAGTCTCGGAGCATCAAGCCCGGCACGCCGCTTAGGGCTCCCACGCCGCTGTTCACCAAGCTCGACCCGTCGGTGGTCGACGACGAGCTGGCCCGTCTCGAACGATCGACATGAACCACAGCTTCCCGCCGGTGCCGGACCCGCTGCCGGTCGAGGCGTTCGACAGCCACTGTCACCTCGACCTGCTGGACGTTCCGGTGAGCGAGGCGGTCGCGGCGGCCCATGCGGTGGGCATCCGGCGGATCCTCACCGTCGGGGTCGACCTGGCGTCGTCGCACTGGGCGGCCGAGTGCGGGCAGATGTACGACGACGTGTGGGCCGCGGCGGCCATCCACCCCAACGAAACCCGTGCGGCCAACGACGTCGCGCTGGAGGAGGTCGCCAGGATCGCCGGGCGGGCGGCGGTCCGCGCGGTGGGTGAGACCGGACTCGACTACTACCGCGACTGGGCCGACCCCGCCGACCAGCAGCGCTCGTTCCGCGCCCACATCGATATCGCCA
Organism: Streptosporangiales bacterium; assembly: GCA_009379995.1. GTDB lineage: Bacteria > Actinomycetota > Actinomycetes > Streptosporangiales > WHSR01 > WHSR01. The sequence continues at coordinate 21,208 of WHSR01000090.1, read as the reverse complement.
AGCGCATCGACAAGACGCTGGTCATCCACGACCGCGAGGCGCACCGCGACGTCCTGCGGATCCTGGAGGAGGAGGGAGCGCCGGACCGGGTGGTCTTCCACTGCTTCTCCGGCGACGCCGAGCTGGCGAAGCGGTGTGCGGACGCCGGGTACGTGATGAGCTTCGCCGGCAACGTGACCTTCAAGAACGCGGTGGAGCTCCGGGAGGCGGCAGCGGTCGCGCCCTTGGACCTGTTGCTCGTCGAGACCGACGCACCGTTCCTGACCCCGATGCCGTACCGCGGCAAGCCGAACGCGCCGTACCTGGCGCCGCTCACCCTCCGGTGCATCGCCGAGGTGAAGGAGGTCGACGTCGCCGAGGTCTGCGCGGCTACCAGCGCCACCGGCGAGAGGCTCTTCGGCCCCTGGTAACGCCGAGATCAACGCCGAAATCTATGTTGCGGTGGTCCTAAACAGACAAATCGTCCCCCGCAACATAGATCTCGGCGTCGAGCGGGCCGCCGCGGCACTTGGCCACGTCCTCCAGGACGCGTCCGCTGTCCAGCGGTGCGCAGGCCGGCCCACCGAGTAGCTCGGCGTACGCGCGGTGCACGTTGGCCACCAGGCGCTCGCCGTCCTGCCAGGTCGCGAAGCGGCCCAGGGGCACATCGGAGGCGAGTTCGAGCGGCGTCAGACCCCGCTCGAACCCGTCGGCCGCGAGATCGGTGACGAACTCGGCGTAGGCGAGCATGTCGTCGATGACCTCGGGCCCGCACACCGGCCCCCGGCCCGGGACGATGACCCGCGCGTCCAGCGAGCGCAGCCGGTGCAGCACCGCCGGATAGCCGGCGATCGTGCCGTCGAGCAGGTTGGGATGCGCGCGGTGTACGACGAGATCCCCGGCGAAGACAACCCGGTGCTCGGGCACCCATGCCACGATGTCGCCGCGGGTGTGCGCCGGCCCCATGAACCGCAGCTCGACCTGGGTGTCCGCGACGTGCAGCACGAGCGAGTCGTCGAAGGTCACAGTTGGCGGACTCAGCGGGACGCCCGTCCCGTCCGCTACGACGATGCCGGGGAATGGATCCGCGGGGGCCGTGCCGTACCGCAGCATCTCCTCCCGGCAGGCCCGATGGCCGATCACGGTGGTGGTCGGCGGCAGGGCGCCGTTGCCCAGCGTGTGGCCCGGATGGTGGTGGGTATTGACGATCGCGCTGACCGGCAGGTCGCCGCATCGGGCGCGTAGCGCGCCGAGCATCGCCTGGGTTCGCGCTCTGGTCGCGGCCGTGTCCACGAGCACCATGCTGGTGCGGCCCACCAGGGCGCCGGCGTTGCCGGCCAGCCAGCCTTCGTCCGCCCGTACGTAGGCGAGCACGCCGGGCGCTATACCGCTGAGCCATCCGTCGTCGGGTTGTCGCACGTGCTGGTCTTCGTTGGACGGGTACCACTGGGTGAACAACTGACTCTTGCCCAAGCAAGCGGGGAGGAAAACTTCGGTGCCGTGTCCGCGGCTAACAGGAGGTACGGGAATAAAACGGACAAATAGCTGTGAATTTTCTCGCTCATCGACCCTATTTGTGAGTTTCGGTTGAGGGCCCTCATCCATTCCGTTATGTTTCGAGCTCGTTAGCCGGGGTCGGGGATTGTCCGCTCGGCTGCGTGGTCTCGGTCCCGTGCCGCGGCTCGCGCAGGGCGGAAGATATCGTCCCCGTGCCCGGGACCTCCGAGCCGGGATAGCTGCCTGTGCGACGAAGGTTCGCCGCGTTGGTGCTCTATGCCACCACCACTGCCGTTCTGGTGGGTGCGACGTCGGCGTTCGTGATCCTCGACAAGCAAGTCAGTCTCGCCGTTGACGGGCAGACCCGTTCTGTGCACAGTTTCGCCGGCACGGTGGAGGACGTCCTGGCCAGTTCCAGGGTCGAGGTCGGTCGGCGGGACATCGTGGCGCCCGATCCCAGTACGAAGATCAAGGACGACACCCAGATCGTCGTACGCCACTCCCGGCCGCTGCGACTCACCGTCGACGGGGAGACCCGGCGGGTGTGGGTGACCGCGCTCACCGTCTCCGAGGCCCTCGACCAGCTGCGGGTCAGGACCGAGAACGCCGAGCTCTCCGCCTCGCGCTCGCAGCGGCTGCCGAGGTCCGGATTCGAGCTGACGATCAACACCCCGCGCAAGGTGACCATCGTCATCGATCAGGTGCGGGTGAATACGTGGACGACAGCCGGCAGCGTCGGAGAGCTGCTGTCCGAGATCGGCATCAAGCCCGGCAGGCTCGACGAGGTCAACATGGATCTCGACGAGTACCCGCGTTCCGACCAGGTCATCAAGATCATCCAGGTGCTCACCGAGCCCAAGGTCCGGCAGGTGAAGATCCCGTACGAGACCGATCGCAGGCCCAGCGACGACCTCGAGTTCGGCGAGACCAAGGTGGTCCAGAAGGGCAAGCCCGGCGTCAAGGAAGTCGTCACCGCGATGGTCATGCGCGACGGCGAGAAGATCCGCGACGTGATCGCCCAGACGATCAAGAAGGAGCCGGTGAAGGAGATCGTCAAGTACGGGACCGCCGGCGGGCTGGCCGGCCCGGCCGCCGAGCTCAACTGGGCAGCGCTCGCCGAATGCGAGTCCGGCGGCGACCCGCAGGCCGTCAACCCCGCCGGCCCGTACTATGGGCTGTACCAGTTCTCGGCGTCCACCTGGCAGTCGGTCGGCGGCCAGGGCGTGCCTACCGACTACGGGCCGGAGGAGCAGACCTACCGGGCTCAGCTTCTCTACCAGCGGGTCGAGGGTCGCTGGCAGGGCCAGTGGCCGGTCTGCGGCAGCCACCTGTTCGACTGAGGCTTCCTCGCCCGAACGGCTGCCACACTGCGGTGTGTGAGTGAGTCAAGGCTGCTCGGCCCGGCGGACGTGCGTGCGTTGGCCGGGCGGCTCGGCCTGCGACCGACGAAGACCCTCGGCCAGAACTTCGTCATCGACCCGAACACCGTGCGCCGCATCGTGCGTGCGGCGGGCGTACGCGACCGCGACGTGGTCGTGGAGGTGGGCCCGGGTCTCGGCTCCCTTACCCTGGCGCTGCTTCCGGTCGCCCGCCTGGTCGTCGCCATCGAGGTCGATCCGGTGCTCGCGGCGGCGCTTCCGCACACCGTCGCCGAGCGGGCCGGGGGGTACGCCGACCGGCTGAGGGTGGTCCAGGCCGACGCGTCGCGGATCGCCTCCGTGCCCGGCCCGCCTCCCACGACGCTGGTCGCGAACCTGCCTTACAACGTGGCGGTCCCGGTGCTGCTGCACCTCCTCGACTCGCTGAACTCGTTGCGCGGCGGCCTGGTCATGGTGCAGACCGAGGTGGCCGACCGGCTCACCGCCCGGCCGGGCGGCAGGACGTACGGTGCCCCGTCGGCGAAGGTCGCCTGGTACGCCGAGGTGGGCCGCGCCGGACCGGTACCTCGATCGGTCTTCTGGCCGGTCCCGGGGGTGGACTCCAGCCTCGTCACGTTCACCAGGCGACCGCCTCCGCCGACGAGCGCCGGGCGGCGGGAGGTCTTCTCGGTCATCGACGCGGCGTTCGGCCAGCGCCGCAAGACGCTGCGCGCCGCGCTGGCCGGCTGGGCGGGTTCGCCGGCCCGCGCCGAGCAGACGCTGCGGGCCGCCGGCATCGACCCGGCCGCCCGCGGCGAATCCCTCGACATCGCGGCCTTCGCCAGACTTGCCGAGCACGGGGAGTAGCCGGGCTCCCTCTTGGCCGTGATCTTGCAGAAATTTCAAGACCGGTCTTGAAATTTCTGCAAGATCACGGCCAAGAGGGAGAGCAGGCATCCAAGATCCCGGTCGGTGCCGGATCGGGACGGGTCCGTGTCGTAGCGTTGCCTTCCGTGGGCGCAGTGACCGTTCGGGTGCCGGCAAAGGTCAACCTGCACCTGTCCGTCGGCGCGCGGCGGGAGGACGGATACCACGATCTCGTCAACGTCTTCCACGCCGTGTCGCTGTTCGACGACGTGACGGTGCGGGAGGCCGAGGGGTTCTCGGTCGCGCGGGACGGTGACGAGGCGGCCGCGATGCCGGCCGACGAGGACAACCTGGCCGTCCACGCGGCGCGCGCCCTCGCCCGCGAGGCGGGCGTCGAATCCGGGGTGGAGCTACACATCCGTAAGGCCATCCCGGTGGCGGGCGGCATGGCGGGCGGCAGCGCGGACGCCGCCGCGGCGCTCGTCGCCTGCAACGAGCTGTGGAATACCGGGCTCGGCCGCGAAGAGCTGGTCGAGGTCGCGGGCGGCCTGGGCAGCGACGTGCCGTTCGCGCTGCTCGGCGGGACCGCCGTGGGGCTGGGGCGCGGGGAGCGGCTGTCCCCAGCGCTGGTACGTGGCAGTTTTCACTGGGTCCTGGCGTTCGCCCGCGAGCAGCTGTCCACGGCCGCCGTCTACGCGGAGTGCGACCGGCTGCGCAAGGAGCGCGGCGAGGAGGCGCCACGGCTTCGGGTCCCACGCCGACTGATGGCCGCCCTCGCCGCCGGCGACGCCGAGGCGTTGGGCGCTGCGCTCGCCAACGACCTCCAGCCGGCGGCGCTCACCCTCTGCGCGCGGCTGCGGCGTACCCTGACCGCAGGACGGGAGAACGGCGCCCTCGGCGCGGTCGTCTCCGGGTCCGGGCCGACCTGCGCCTTCCTCGCCGGGTCCGAAAGGCACGCACTGGACCTCGCGGTCGCCCTGTCCGGCGCGGGGGTGTGTCGTTCCGTCGTCCGGGCGTACGGGCCGGTGCCGGGCGCGCAGGTGGTGCCGAATCCCGAGGACTAGAGCCGCTGGCCCTAGTCGCGGACGAGGTCGGCAAGCAGCTGCGCGGTCTTCTGTCTGTTCCAGTTACCGGCGTCGTAGGGGATGACTTCGACCGAGGCGAACGCCTTGCGGGCCTTGTCGGGGAGCATGGCGAGGTAGGCGGTGTCTCCGTTGGGGTAGCTGGTGTGGTGCACGGTGATGGCGGCACCGTCCACGTTCACCGTCGCACCGCCGTCGGCGAGCCAATGCTGCTGCTCCCGCTGCAGATAACTGGCGTCCGCGTAGCGGCCCGCGATCAGCGTGACGGCTGCCGGGTCGGAAAAGTCGCAGACGTACCGTCGCCCGCCGCCAGGCAGTCCGCTCGGTCCGGCGCCCTGCTGTTCGGCCGTGGTGCCGTCGATCTCGACGATCACGTCCAGCTCACACGACTTGGCCATGTCGATGGTGGGGGCGTCGCCTGTTGGCCTGCCCGCCTGCCGCCACTGGTCGTCGACGGTCTGGAGCCAGCTCTCGGGTATCCGTGGCGGACCGATCTGCTCGGAGCCGCATCCGGTGGCGACGAGGAGGACCGCCGCAGTGGCGAGTATGCCCCGCCTCGCCATACCCTTGGGCGCGCCCATGAACCCCTCCCTCTGTCCGTGTAGCCGGTGCGCTCCAGGCCGGCCGGTCAGCCGTTGGTGTAGGTGATCGTCACCCGGCGGTTCTTGGCCCTGCCGCGCGGGTTGTCTTTCCCGCCCCTGGTATTGGGCGCGATCGGTTGGGCTTCCCCGTGCCCCGCTGCCACGATGGTGAAGCCGCCGCCGAGCGTGTTCGCCAGCTCGCGCTTGACCGCCTCGGCGCGCCGCTGGGACAGATTCTGGTTGTAAGAGGTCGGGCCCAGGCTGTCGGTGTGGCCGTCCACCCGGATCGTGCCCTGGACGTTCGTCAGCTTGGTGGCAAGGTCACGCAGATGCGTCCTCGCGTCAGGGGTCAGCCGAGCGGAGTCGAAGGCGAACAGCACGTCGGTCTTGATGTCGATGGTGACCTTGTTGCCCTCGACCCGCTGGCTCTCCAGCGGCTCCACGGCGCCGTCGAGCTCGATGGGGACGACCGACTCGCGGGCCTCGATCGGAACGACGTCGTCGTCGGCGTCGGCGGCAGCCGGACCGGCGCCGAGGAGTACGCCGACAAGTACGCCGGCGACCGCGACGATCCGGCCGAGTCGGGTTCGGCTCCCCCTGGTTCTCGTCATCGCGTCACCGGAACGTCGCGGAACAGCACGATGTCGTTGGCGTAGACGTCGAGCTTCTCCACCTGCGGCGGCGGGGCGGCGAACGTGTAGTGCGCGGTGAGCGGGCGGCCGTTCCTCGTCTCGGTGTTGTTCTCATTGGTCTGCAGCCAGTTGCCGCTGCCGTCCCGCACCACGTTGTAGCGCTTGAGGTTCACCGGATCGACCAGGGTCATCCAGACGCTCGTCTCGCCGGCCATCTCGAACAGGGACAAGCTGCTGTCGCCCCACACGTCGTCCTGTGCCGCGGCTTTCGGGAACTTCGGTGTCCAGGTGAGGGTGAGGGTGGCGAGCCTCCCCTTGACCTGCAGGGACACGAATCCCACCGTGACTGTCGCGTTCGGGGGAGTGTCCCGCGTGCCGGGAACCTGGTAGTCGCGCTCGCCTCCGCCTGGGCGGCACCGGTGGGCTGACCGGCCTGCGGTTCGGAGGAGTCGGACCCTGACCCCCCGAAGCCGGGCAGCATCGAGCACCCGGTGCCGAGCAGCGCGACGAGGGCGATCGCTACACTGAGTGAGCGTCACCGGCCACGCATACGATCTCCTATCTGCTATGTGACCAAAAGCATCCGGGGATGCTAGCCACGCGCCGGGACCGGCCACGGGAAGATCAATCCGCCTTGGCAACATGTGGACGTGAGAACGGCCTCGGCGTAACGCGACCGGCGCGATGTCGATCGGCGATCCCAAGCCACGGGCGGAACGAGTGAATCTGGTCAACCTGGAGAACGTCGGCAAGGCGTACGGCGCCGAGGTCCTGTTGGACCGGGTGTCTCTCGGCCTCGCCGAGGGGGAGCGGGTCGGGATCGTCGGCCGCAACGGTGGCGGCAAGACCACGCTGGTCTCGCTGATCGCCGGCTTCGCCCAGCCCGACGAGGGCCGCGTCACCCACGCCCGTGGGCTGCGCGTCGGTTTCCTTGCCCAGCACGACGAGCTGGCCGGGTCGGGAACCGTACGCGACCACGTCCTCGGCGAGGCGCCGGAGCACGAGTGGGCGGGCGATCGCCGGACCCGCGAGGTGACGCGCGGGCTGCTCGGCGAGGTGGAGCTCGACGCGCCGGTCGGGTTCCTGTCCGGCGGTGAGCGGCGCCGGGTCGCGCTCGCCGGCCTCCTGGTCGCGGAGTACGACCTGCTCGTTCTGGACGAGCCGACCAACCACCTCGACATCGAGGCGGTCGACTGGCTGGGCCGGCACCTGGCGCACCGCGGCTGTGCGCTGGCCGTCGTCACCCACGACCGGTGGTTCCTCGACGAGGTCTGCACGCAGACCTGGGAGGTGGCCGGAGGCCCGGTGCACCGGTACGACGGAGGCTATGCCGCCTACGTTCTCGCCCGGGCCGAACGGGCCCGGCTGGCCGCCGCGGCCGAGGAGCGTAGGCGGAACCTGCTCCGCAAGGAGCTCGCCTGGCTGCGCCGTGGGCCGCCGGCACGTACCTCCAAGCCGAAGTTCCGGCCCGCGGCGGCGTCCGCGCTGATCGGGAACGAGCCGCCGCCCCGCGATACCGTCGAGCTGGTTCGGTTCGCGAGGGTACGGCTCGGCAAGATCGTGTACGAGCTGGACGACGTGGTTCTTCGTGCCGACGGGAGCGTGCTGTTCGACGGCGTGACCTGGCGGCTCGGGCCGGGCGAGCGGGTGGGCGTGGTGGGGCGCAACGGCAGCGGCAAGACGTCGCTGCTGCGCCTGCTCGCGGGCGACCTCGAGCCCGATGCCGGCCGGGTCCGTCGCGGGAAGACGGTGCGTCCGGCGTACCTGTCCCAGGAGCTCGCCGAGCTGGACCCGGCGCGGCGCGTCCTGGAGGCGGTCGAGGAGGTGCGGCGGGTGGTCAGGATCGGGCAGGGCCGGGAGCTGTCAGCGGGCCAGCTGCTGGAGCGCTTCGGCTTTCGAGGGGAACGGCAGTGGACACCGATCGGCGAGCTGTCAGGGGGTGAGCGGCGCCGGCTCCAGCTGATGCGGCTGCTGATGACCGAACCCAACGTGCTGCTCCTCGACGAGCCCACCAACGATCTCGACATCGACACCCTCACCGAGCTTGAGGATCTGCTCGACGGCTGGCCCGGCTCGATGGTGGTCGTCGCGCACGACAGGTACTTCCTGGAACGGGTCGCCGACCACGTCGTCGCCCTGCTCGGCGACGGAAGACTTTCGTACCTCGGCGGGGGCGTCGAGGAGTACCTGGCCCGCCGCCGAGCCGACCGTACGGAACGGGCCGGCCCCGGCGGCGCTGGCGGTGCTAGCGGGGTCCGCGGCGTCGCGGCGGAGACCGGCCGGGGTACGGCGGCGGAGCGGCGCGCGGCCCGCAAGGAGCTGGCCCGGCTGGAACGCCGGCTGGAGCGGCTCACCGCCCGCGAGAACGAGCTGCAGGAGTTGCTCGCGGCGCACGCCAGCGACTACGAGAAGCTCATGGAGCTGGACGCCGAATTCCGGCAGGTGCGCGCCGAACGGGAGGGCATCGAGGACGCCTGGCTCGCGCTCGCCGACGCCGCCGACGGGTGACCCCAATCGGGTCGTGATCTCGCGCCCCCTCGGGAAGCATGCTGGACAGTGATGGAAAGCGTGGAGTTGCTGACCTTCGGGCACGGCACCGTGTCGCGGCAGGAGATCGCGGCGCTGCTGCGCGACGCCGGGGTGCGGAGGATCGTCGACATCCGCACGCCGGGCGAGCCGAGCTGGAGCGCTGGCTGCCCGAGGAGGGGTTCACCTACCGCTGGGAGCGCCGCCTCGGCGGTTTCCGCAAGGCATCCCCGGATTCCCCGGACGTGGCGTGGCGGAACGAGGCGTTCCGCGGCTATGCCGGCTACACCCGCGATCAGCGGTTCCTCGCGTCGATCGACGAGCTGCTGGATGGCATCCGCGCCTCCGCCGCCGAGTCGACGACGGTGATGTGCAGCGAGAGCGTGTGGTGGCGGTGCCACCGGCGGATCGTCGCGGACTTCGTCTGGCTCGTCCGAGGCGTGCCGGTGCGGCACCTGATGCACGACGGACGGCTGGTGGCGCACCAGCCGTCCCCGGGCGTGCGGCTCCGGGACGACGGCCTGTTGGTGTACGACGGCGGGCAGGGGACGTTTCCTCCGTCGGGCGGGTGAGTGGCGCAACCTGGCGGTCAGGTCCAGGTGATGCGCTGCTGCAGCACCGCCTGTTCGGCGGGGTTGGCGGTCAGCTCGAGGGCCCGACGATCGGCGGCGCGGCCCCGGTCCGGCTGGCCCAGCTCCCGGAGCAGATCGGCGCGGGTGGCGTGGTAGAGGTGGTAGCTGTCCAGCGTGTCCGCGAGGTTGTCCAGTTCGGACATCGCGGCCTGTGGCCCGGCGGTGTAGCGCAGGGCGATCGCCCGATGCAGCCGGGTGACGGGCGACGGCGCGAGGTGCAGCAGCATGTCGTATAGCAACACGATCTGCTGCCAGTCGGTGTCCTCCCAGCGCTCCGCCTCGGCGTGGCAGGCGACGATCGCGGCCTGAAGCTGGTACGGGCCGGGGCGGCGCTGGCGGGCGGCGCGGGTCAACAGCCGGGCTGCGTCCGTGATCGCCACTCGATCCCAGAGTGACCGGTCCTGGTCCCGCAGCAGCACCAGGCCGCCCTCCGAATCGAAGCGAGCCGCGACGCGGGCGCGATGCAGCCGGATCAAAGCGAGCAGGCCGGCGACCTCCGGCTCGGTCGGTATGAGCTGGTGAAGCAGAGCGGCGAGCCACTCCGCGTCGTCCACGAGGTCGCGAGACTCCGCGTGGGCGGCCGTGGACAGGTAGCCCTCGTTCAACAGCAGGTAGATCACTGTGAGGACTTCGGTCAGGCGTTCGGTCAGGTCCTCGGCGTCGGGGATCCGGTACGGAATGCCGGCTTCGGTGATCTTGCGTTTGGCGCGGGTGATCCGTTGCGCCACGGTGCTCTCCCGCACCAGGAAGGCGCGGGCGATCTGGGCGGTGGTCAGCCCGCACACCACCCGCAGGGTGAGGGCGATCTGCGCCGCCTGCGGCAGCGCTGGATGGCAGCAGGTGAAGATCAGCCGCAACCGTTCGTCCGGCTCGGGCTGCACCGGCCATTGCAGTTGCGCGAGCTTGGTGCGGTAGTTGCTTTCGCGGCGCAGTACATCCAGCCCGCGACGCCGGGCAACGGTGAACAGCCACGCGTCCGGACGGTCCGGGATCCCCTCCACCGGCCAATGTTGCAGCGCGGCCAGGACAGCGTCCTGAACAAGGTCCTCTGCGGTGGCGAAGTCGCCGGTCACTCGCATCAGCGACGCGGCGAGCCGGCCCGCGTGTTCACGTACCACGCGGGCCAACTCGGCATGGGATGCGTCCGACGCGGGTCTCATGACTCCAGAGGTCGAATCTCGACGACCGGGCAACCCGGCCAGGTCTTGACCATGCGCAGCGCCTCGTCAAGATCGGACACCTCGATCTCGGTGTAGCCGCTGACCACCTCCTTGCCCTCTACGAACGGCCCGTCGGTGATCACGGGGTCACCGCCCTCCAGCCGCACCGTCGTCGCGGTCTCCGGTGACTGCAACTTGCTGCCACCCCGGATCTTGTCGGCATGTTCGGCGAACCACTGGTGGACTCGCTCGTACGCTCGGGCGCGCTCGGCTTCGCCCATGGCCTCCAGGTCGCTGGCGAACTGTTCGGTATCCACGAACAGCAGCACGTACTTCACGTGCCACACCTCCTTGCTTCAGCTTGCTCCAGCTGTTGACTGCGGCCAGTCGATCAGTACCGCTAGGCCTGGTTCTGCAACTCGGCCATCCGTCGCATCATCTCCTCCGGCCCCACGTCCTCCACGTGCGTCGCGATGGTCCATCCGTGGCCGAACGGGTCCACGATGTAACCGTCTCGGTCGCCGTAGAACTGATCCTCCGCGGGACGCTGGAGCCTTGCGCCGAGCCTCACGGCTCGCGCGATGACCTCGTCCACATCCTCGACGTAGATGAACAGGAAGGACGGGGAGCCGGCAACGCCACCGGGCGGCGGGGCCTTGGTACCCATCTCCGGGGACTCATCCTCGACGATGACGACCGAATCCCCGATCTGGATCTCGGCGTGAGCGACCGTCCCGCCCGGACCCGGGAAGCGCATGCGTTCGGTTGCCTGAAACACCTCGGCATAGAACTCCAGGGCCTTGGCGGCGCCCTGCACAATCAGGCAGGGCGTGACGCGGCGGTACGTATCCGGGATCGGCTTGGGCTTGGCTGTCGATGTCATCTGGTTTCCTCCTTGCCAGGACACTTGTCAGGACACTTGTCAGGATGCGCTCTACCAGTAAGACGATCGGCGGACCGCCCGATACGACAGTCCCGGCACCGAGTCATCTACCGCTGGCTTCTACCGGTGGCTTCGCCTGCTAGGGCTGGGCCGGGGCGGGACATCCGTGGCGGACGTACACTCTGCGGATGGGTGGTCGCGCGCGACTCGGCGTCGGGGAACGGGCCCCGGATTTCACGCTGGTCGGTACGTCGGGGTCGGCCGAGCGGTTCTACGCCTATGCGGGCGGTCGCCCGACGGCCCTGGTCTTCGCCCGCGACGGCGCTGACCCGCGGATGGTCGAGCTGATCGATCTGTTGGCGGGTCGCGAGGACGTTGCGGTGACCCCTGTGACCGACCCCTCGGTCGCCGAGGCGTACGGGGTGCCTCGGGAGCAGCTGACGGTGGTGGTGCTCGACCCAAGCCTGCGGGTCATGGGCGTCGTCACGGAGGAGAAGCCGTCGACGGAGGTCGTTGCCCTGCTCGACGCCGCACTGCACCGGGGGCCGCCCACGGAGGTCAACGATCAGGCCCCCGTGCTGTTCATCTCCCGGGTCCTGGACGCGGACCAGCGGGACCGGCTGATCCGGATCGTGGAACAGGAGGGCAACGTCGAGACGGGGGTGGAGCGTTCCGCCTCCGGAGGCTCGCGAGGCGGCGAGATCCTCGACGCCAACTACAAGCGACGCCGCGACCACACCGTCACCGACCCCGATCTGCTGCGGGACCTCTCCTCGGTCATCGGTCGTCGCATCATGCCGGAGATCCGGAAGGCCTTCGCGTTCCGAGCCACCCGCTTCGAGGGCTTCAAGATCGCCTGCTACGACGCGTCCACCGGCGGGTTCTTCCGCCCTCACCGAGACAACCTCTCCCCCTCGACCGCACATCGGGTGTTCGCCTTGACGCTCAACCTCAACGACGCCTACGAGGGTGGGCAGTTGAGGTTCCCGGAGTACGGCAACCAGCTCTACCGGCCAGAAGCCGGCGCGGCGCTCGTGTTCTCCTGCGCCCACCTGCACGAGGTACGCGACGTCACCGCCGGTCGGCGGTTCGTACTGCTGTCCTTCCTCTACGGCGAGCGTGCCTCGTCCGCCGCCCGTTGAGCCCACGGCACACCGAAAGCCACCCGGGTGCGTGCCCCGCCTCGACCGCCCGACGTCACAGCACCGCGCCGCGCGGCGCCACCTCCAGGGCGGCGACGCCTCGGCCGTACAGCGCCACCAACCGATCCCCGTGTCGGCTGCGTAGCACACCCGAGTCCTCGGCCAGCGTCGTAAGAGCGTGCTCGGCAACCTGCGCTGGATCGACGGTCTCCGGCTCCTCGTAGGTGACGTCGAGACGGTCGCCGCCGATGAGCCGGACACGCAGGATGACCGCTGCCATGCCACGCACCCCCAAAGACCAACTGCTAACAGCATCACGGCACCTGAGTTCCTCAGGCCGATCACCCCCGGCTTACAGCTTTTCAGCGTAAACGAATCGCTCGATCTCCGACGCGGTCAGGTCACGGCCGGCCGGCCGGAAGTACCGTGCGACGTACTCGCTGGGGCCGACCTGTTCGCGTTCGGTCCAGCCGTACTCCCGGAGCAGGTCGTCGACGTCTTCCGGGTCGATCCCGAAGCGCCACATCCGCTGTTTGACCACCCACTCCCGGTAGCCCTTCTCGAAGCCGTAGAAGTTCTTCCCGTCCAGGAAGTCCTTCCGGACGTAGGTGAAGATCAGCCGGCTTCCAGCGGCGGCCTTGGCGAGGAACGCGAGGGTCCTGCGTATGCCGTCTTCGGTGAGGTACTGAGTGACCGCCTCCCAGACGAACATCGTCGACTTCTCGAGCCGAAACCCGTTTGTCGTAAGGGAATCGGCGAGGCTATCGGTCTCGAAGTCGACCGGGATCAGCGTCACGTGCTCGGGCTCCCGGCCGTAGATCGCCCGCAGGCGTCGCTCCTTGTATGCGATGTTCGAGGGCAGGTCGACCTCGAAGGCGGGAACGCCCGCCGGTGCGACCAGCCGGTAGGCCCTGGTATCAAGTCCGGCGCCCAGGATCACTACCTGCCCGATCCCCGCGTCGAGGGCCTCGGTGACCTTGTCGTCGGCGTACCGCTTCCGGGCCGCCATGCTTCCCCAGATCCCCGGAATCTGCCTTTCGATCCCGTTGCCGATCAGGGTGCGCGGGAAGCGCCACTTGCACATCCATGTCAGCAGCCGGATTCCCGGCGGCAGGAATCGAATGGCCAGTTCATCCTCGGTGATTCGCTGTGTCTCCGGGAAGTACTGCTCGACGGCGGCGAACATCGTGGGGCCGAACGCGGTACGCGCCGCGGGAGGCCGCTTCGCCATGTTTACTTCTCCTTCTGCGTACGGTTCGCACGGCCCGCGGACGGCAGCGGCGGCGCGTTGGCGAACACCTTGTCCAGCCACCCGAAAACCTCGTGTGCGGCGCGGATCCGGGCCCCGCGTTTCTGAGAGCCACCGACCAGTTCCATGCCGTCGCGCATGATCTCGCCGAGCGACGTCAGCGATTCGACCTGCCGCTGCACGACCTTCTCCCACGCATCGTCGTCGACCTGGTAGTACACGGTCCGGTTCCCCGGTTTGGTGAGCTGGCTCAGGAAACCGACCGAGCTCAGCAGCCGCAGGTTGGTGGTGAGCGACGCGCGGCTCGCCCCGATCGCCTCGGCGATCTCAGCGGCCGACTGCTCGGGCGGATCGCAGACCGTCAACCAGCCGAGAATCCGGCCCGCGATCAGCGGCAGGCCATCGGTGTCGGCGCAGTACTTCGCGATCCGCTCGACCCAGCCCAGCATCTCCTCCCGGCTCGGCTCCGCCACGCGCCCTCTCCTTCGGGTACTCGTTTAACAACTAGCTACTTCATTCTTCACTGAAACAACTGGCAAACACAAGAGGATACTGCCAGGAGCACCCCCCGCTAGCCCGCCCGCCCGTGCGAGTCGAACGGAGCGAGCAGGCCGCGCAGCAGCCCGGCGAGCGTGCGCTGCTGCTCGTCGGTGAGGCCGGCGAGCAGCTCCCGTTCGCGCTTCACCAGGTCGTCGAGGGCGGCGTCCACCCGTTCCCGGCCCGCCTCGGTGAGGCGGACCAACACGCCGCGGCGGTCATGCGGGTCCGGGCCACGGCGGACGAGACCCGCGTGCTCGAGCCTGTCGATCCGGTTGGTCATCGTGCCCGAGGTGACGAGCGTGGCGCGCAGCAGCGTCCCGGGGCTCAGCTCGTACGGTGCCCCGGCCCGGCGTAGCGCGGAGAGGACATCGAACTCCCAGACCTCGAGGCCGTGCTCGGCGAACGCCGCCCGGCGGGCCCGGTCCAGGTGGCGGGCGAGCCGATGCACGCGGCTCAGCACCTGCAGGGGCTGCACGTCGAGGTCGGGACGCTCCGCCCGCCAGGCCGCGACCAGCCGGTCGACCTCGTCCTCCACGATCGACCAGCCTACCTTTCTTGATGTCGAGATAGGTTGGCCCTCGTGTGGGACCCGGGACAGTACCAGCGCTACGCCGACGAGCGAGGACGGTCGTTCCTCGAGTTGCTCGCCAGGGTCGGCGCCGAAGATCCACGTTACGTCGTCGACCTGGGCTGCGGCCCGGGCAACCTCACCGCGACGCTGCTGACCAGATGGCCGGACGCGGCGGTGGAGGGCGTCGACAGCTCACCGGAGATGATCGAGGCGGCACGGGCGCACGCGGTCCCGGGCCGGCTCGGCTTCAGCCTCGGCGACCTGCGGGACTGGCGGCCGCCGCGGCAGGCCGACGTGATCGTCGCGAACGCCGTCCTGCAGTGGATCCCCGAGCATCGCGACCTGCTGCCGCGGCTCGTCGCGATGCTGGCGCCCGCCGGTTGGCTGGCCTTCCAGGTGCCCGGCAACTACGGCGCGCCGGACCACGTCATCCTGCACGAGCTGTGCGAGTCGCCGCGCTGGCGGGAGCGGCTCGGTGGGGTACCTCGGCCCGACGTCGCCGAGCCGGAGGAGTACGTCGAGCGCATCACCGGCCTCGGCTGCGCGGTTGACGCCTGGGAGACGACGTACCTGCACCTGCTGACCGGCGACGATCCCGTGCTGGAGTGGATGCGGGGCACCGCGCTGCGCCCGGTGTTCGCCGCACTGGACCGGACCGAGCGGGAGGAGTTCGTCGCCGAGTACGCCGAGCGGCTGCGCGCCGCCTTCCCGTCACGGTGGTACGGCACCGTACTGAGGTTCCGTCGCGTCTTCGTCGTGGTTCGCGCCGGGGCTTAGGGAGTGTCCCGCCGTCGTTGCCTGCGGTCGCGGGTCACCAGGTGCGGCTTCGGCTCCAGGGCGGACAGCCCGTTCCAGGCCAGGTTGACCAGATGGGCGGCGACCTCGTGCCGCTTGGGCTTGCGGACGTCGAGCCACCACTGGCCGGTAAGCGCCACCATCCCGACAAGCATCTGGGAGTACATCGACGCCAGCTTCGGGTCGTACCCGCGGCTCTTGAACTCCTTGGCCAGGATGTGCTCGACTTGGCTGGCGATGTCGCTGATCAGGCTGGCGAAGGTGCCGGTGCTCGCGGCGACGGGGGAGTCGCGGACGAGGATACGGAAGCCGTCGCTGTAGTCCTCGATGTAGTCCAGGAAGGCGAGGGCGGCCTGCTCGAGCAGCTCGCGGGCGTGCCCGCCGGAGAGGGCGCCGGTCACCATCTCCAACAGCTTCTCCATCTCCCGGTCGACGACTACCGCGTACAGTCCCTCCTTCCCGCCGAAGTGCTCGTAGACCACGGGCTTGGAGACATCGGCCCGCGCGGCGACCTCCTCGATGGAGGTGCCGTCGTAGCCGCGCTCGGCAAAGAGGCCGCGGCCTATGTCCAGGAGTTGTTCGCGACGTTCCTTTCCAGTCATCCGCGTTCTGCGCGAGCTGCCTGAGGGCGTCCGATGTGAGGGTTCGGTCACTGGTCCATCATGGCGACGCGTCCACGCGCCGCGCAGCCAGCCGCTCCTGGTTAGGCCACCGCACGTCGTACGCCCAGCCCAGCCGCTCGAAGAGCCAGATGACACGCGCGCTCGAATCGACCTGGCCCTTGAGCACGCCGTGCCGAGCACAGGTGGGGTCGGCATGGTGCAGGTTGTGCCAGGACTCTCCGAAGGAGAGCACGGCGAGCCACCACACGTTGCGGGACTTGTCGCGGACCTCGAAATGCTCCTCGCCGAAGGTGTGGCAGATCGAGTTGATCGACCAGGTCACGTGGTGGAGCAGGCCGACCCGGACCAGGCTGGCCCAGAAGAACGCGGTGAGCGCGCCCTGCCAGGAAAGCGACACGAGCCCGCCGACCAGCGGCGGCAGCAGCAGCGAGACCGCGGACCACAGCACGAAGGTCTGGGAGATCCGCCGGATGCCCCGGTCGGCGACCAGATCCGGCGCGAACCGGTGCCGTGAGGTCCGTTCGGGGGTAAACAGCCAGCCGATGTGGGCGTAGTACAGCCCCTTGGTGAGCGCCTTCCAGTCCTCGCCGAACCGCCAGGGCGAGTGCGGGTCACCCTCCCGGTCCGCGTACTTGTGGTGGCGCCGGTGCTCGGCCACCCAGAAGATCACGTCACCCTCGATGGCCAGGCTGCCCGCGACCGCGAGCCCGAGCCGCAGCGGGCGCTTGGCCTTGAACGAGCCGTGGGTGAGGTAGCGGTGGTACCCGACGGTGACCCCGAGACCGGTGACCACGTACATGACCGCGCCGATCGCGATGTCGAGCCAGTTAAGGCCCCATCCCCAGGCGAACGGTACGGCGGCCAGCACGGCGAGGAACGGCACGGCCACGTAGACGACGACCATTACCTGTTCGAGTCGTCCCTTGGGCTTGGGCTCCAGGTCGGGCCGGGGCTGGGGGGCGGCGGGCGGTACGAGCGTGGCGGTAGAAGCCATCGGGCACCTCGTTCCCGGATCGAAAGCAACGCCTACGTAACCGTAACCTACGGTACCGTAGCTCTGGCAAGTGGAGGATCCGCGCGGCGGCGGGCGGATGGCCCAGGCGGGCGCGCGGACAAGCCTTCTTCGGCCTCGATACCCTCCGGTCGTGGGTTCCTATCACCAGCCCGGCACCGTGCTGACCGATCACACGTTCACAGTGCCGGTGGACCACGACGAGCCTGACGGCGAGCAGGTCGAGCTGTACGCGCGGGAGGTGGCGGCGCCGGCGGCGAGCTCCCGTGGCTGCTGTTCCTCCAGGGCGGCCCCGGGATGGCGTCCCCCCGTCCGGTCGGCCGGGAGACCTGGCTGGACCGCGCGCTGAAGGAGTACCGCGTGCTTCTCCTCGACCAGCGCGGCACCGGTCGCTCCACCCCTGCGAACCGGCAGACGCTGGCCCGGCCCGGCGGGACGCAGGCGCAGGCGGACTATCTGGCGCATTTCCGCGCCGACTCGATCGTGCGGGACGCCGAGATGGTGCGTCGCGCGTTGGTCGGCGACGGGCAGTGGAGCGTGCTCGGCCAGAGCTTCGGCGGGTTCTGCACCGTGACGTATCTCTCGTTCGCCCCGGAGGGGCTGCGGGAGGCGTTCATCACCGGCGGTCTGCCCGGCCTGAACGTCACGGCCGACGACGTCTACCGGGCCACGTATCCGCGGGCCGCGGCGAAGAACGCGGCGCACTACGAGCGGTACCCGGACGACGTCGAGCGAGCCAAGCGGGTGGCCGGATACCTGCGCGACCACGACGTACGCCTGCCCAGCGGGGCATCGCTGTCCGTCGAGGCGTTCCAGTCCCTGGGGCGGATGCTGGGTGCCAGCACCGGCAGTCACCGGCTGCACTACCTGCTCGAGGACGCGTTCGCCGGCGGTGCTGAGCTCTCCGACACCTTCCTGTACCAGGTCGAGGGCCACCTGACCTTCTCCGCCGGGCCGCTGTACGCGCTGCTGCACGAGGCCTGCTACGCGGCTGGTCCCCCCGCGACCCGTTGGTCGGCACAGCGGATCCGGGCGGAGTTCCCGGAGTTCGACGCGGCCGCGGCGCTCGATGGCGACGCTCCGTTGCTGTTCACCGGCGAGATGATCTACCCGTGGATGTTCGACGTCGACCCGGTGCTGAGGCCGGTCCGCGAGGTGGCGGATCGGCTGGCGGAACGCGACACCTGGCCGGACCTGTACGACGCGGCCCGCCTGCCGGCCAACGAGGTGCCCGTCGCGGCCGCCGTCTACTACGACGACATGTGCGTGGACCGCGAGCTGTCGATGCGTACGGCCGGCACGATCCGGGGCCTGCGCCCCTGGGTGACCAACGAGTACGAGCACGACGGCCTACGTATGAGCAACGGAGCCGTCCTGGACCGTCTGATCGCGATGGTGCGGGGAACCGTCTGAAGGACCCTCCCGGAGACCGACGACGATGAGGTCGATCAGCCGCTCGTGGCTGGTGTCGGGGTCCTCGGCAAGCTGGAACCCGCCGGCCGTCTGCAGCGCGGCGAAGCCGTGTGCTGCGGCGCGTACCGAGCGCGCGACGTGGATCACCTCGGAGTCCTCGAGGTCGTAGCCGCGCAGCAACGCGAGGATCACCTGGACGACCCGGTCGCCCGCGGCGGCCAGGTCCGGGTCCGGAACGGGATGCTGCGGCAGCGCCGCGTACCGATTCGGGTGCTCAAGCGCGTAGCTGCGGTATGCCATCATCCCCGCGCGCAGGGCGTCGTCCCGGCTGCGCCCCAGCACGGCCGCAGTCATCCGGTCCGCCAGCTCGTTCATCGACCGTACGGCGACCCGGCGACGCAGCTCGCCCAGGCCGTCCACGTGCTTGTACAGCGACGGGGTGGCGACGCCGGTGCGTGCGGCCACCGCGGCCAGGGTCAACGCATCCGGTCCGTGCTCGTCCAGCACCGCGACGGCCGCGTCGACCACGGCATCGGTGGACAGTCCGGCCCTCGGCACCTCATACCTCCGCGAGGAACTTGCGGATCGCCGTCTCGGTCACCTCCGGCATCTCGACGTGCGGGTAGTGTCCCGCGTCCTGGACGAGCTCCACAGTTGCCGGCCCCGCCAGCTTGTCGGCGACGAGGTTCGCCTCGGCCTCCGGATCCCGCATGTCGCGGTCCTTGGTGCCCATCACGATCAGCGCCGGGGGGCGCGCGTCGGCGAACCGTGGGTCGATCCCGGCCAGGGCCTCGTCCAACTGTGTCCGCAGCACCTCCAACCGGCCTGGCTCGCGCAGGTTCGCCTTCAGGTCCTCGAGGTACTCGACGAAGTCGGCGGGCCTCGTCGGGTGCAGCGAGCGGTAGTACATGCCCCACAGCGTGACGCTGCGGGCGACGATCTTCGCGGCCGGCTTCATCCACGCCTTGATCGGGGTGTCCCGTGCCTCCGATGCGATCAGTACCAGCGCAGTGACGTCGTCGGGCCCCTCCGCGGCCGCCCAGGCCGCGGCCGCGGAGCCGATCGAGTGGCCCACAACCACCGCCGGGCCGCCGAGGTGGCGGATGAGCGCGAGCACGTCCGAGGCGATCTGGTCGACCCCGTAGCCCGGCCAGCCGGTGCTCGACTCGCCGTAACCGCGCACGTCCATGGCGGCGACCCGGTATCCCGCCGCGGCCAGCTTCGGTGCCAGGAACCGGAAGGTCTTCCGGGTATCCCCGACGCCTTGTACGCAGACGATCAGTCGCCCGTCGGCAGGGCCGGCCACGTCGTAGGCGATCCGCCCGTCTGCCAACTCCAGGAACTTGGTCCCCATGATGCGTTCCCCTCTTGGGAAGTATTAGTAGCCATAAAGCTAATTATATTAGCTACGCCTGTCAAGGGGTGCTTCCGGTCGTCGGCGGGCTGCTTCTGTCGTACCCGCCCGGCATCATCCCCTCATGGACAAGGAAGCGCTTCGAGCGCAGGCAGTGGCGCTCCGCCGGGCCGGCAAGTCCCGCCGCGAGATCAGAGAAGAACTGGGCATCACCAGCGGCTGGCTACTCGACGAGCTCCTACGTGGCGTGCCGCCCCCGGAGTGGACCAAGCGCCCGAACGCCAAGGACGATCTTCGCGAAAAGGCGCGCGAGCTCCGCGTCCGGGGCTGGACGTACCGGGAGATCGCGCAGGCCCTTGGTGTCTCGATCAGCAGCTGCTCGCTGTGGCTGCGCGACCTTCCCGCCCCTGCTCGCTCGGTGTACGACCAGGAGCGGGTGGCTGCGGCCTGGCGGATGCGGTGGGAGCGGATCCTGCGGCGGCGCGAGGTCGAACGGGTGAACGCCAAGCTCACCGCCGCCCGGGAGATCGGCGACCTCGGCAGGCGCGACGTGCTGATGGCCGGGGCGCTCATCTACTGGTGTGAAGGCGCCAAGGACAAGCCGTACAAACGGCGGGAGAAGGTTGAGTTCATCAACAGCGATCCGGCGCTTATCCGATTCTTCGTGCGCTTCCTGGCGGAGGCTGGTGTCGAACCCGAGCGGATGCGCTTCCGTGTGCATATCCACGAGACCGCCGACGTCGAGGCGGCGACGCGTTACTGGGCCGGCGTGGTCGGGGCGGACCCGAGCGTGTTTCAGAGGCCGACCATCAAGCGGCACAACGCGAAGACGAACCGAAGAAACCTCCGGGACCCGTACCGCGGGTGCCTCAAGATCGACGTGCTGGACAGCGCCGAGTTGTATCGACGGATCGAGGGTTGGGCGTTCGGTGCCCTACTCGGCAGGATGCGGGACACCGAGGAAGAGGCGAGCTGCGTATTGCCGCCACGCGACCCCCTCAAGCGGCCGAGCAGGCTCCTGCTATGGCGCATCCCACGGCACCGACTGGCTTGGCGGGAAGCCGGCCGGCCCGCAGGGTAACCTTGTACGGACGCTTTCCCGGGTCGTCTAATGGAAGGACAGGGGCTTTTGGTGCCTCTAATGGGGGTTCGAATCCTCCCCCGGGAGCGGTGTGATGTCTCAAGACATCGGAAACTCCTGAACCCTCAGGTTGTGGGTTCAGGGGTTTCGTTGTTTTCGGGGTGGGCCGGGTGGTCGGCTGGTGGGTTGGTAGTCCTTGCTGGGGTCGAGGATCAGTTCGCGTAGTAGTTC
>WHSR01000099.1 GCA_009379995.1 Streptosporangiales bacterium | reverse complement strand
CTAAGCCCAGGCAGATACGGAAAACAGCGAACAAGCGTGTATCTAGGCCGAACAGCGATTCCCACCAGCTGCCAGCCCGCCGACCTGCATCTTCACCCTCGATCGCGGCCCAGCACCCCGATTAGCTGCGGAACCCCGGTATAAGTACCGCGGCGATGAGCCGGACCATCCGGAGAACGTCGCGCTGCGCGAAGCATGGCGGCTCAGGCTTCCGCTCATCTGGTTCGTCGGCGTCGCGCCGGGGGTCTTCGCCCCGATCGCGCCAGTGTGGCTTGTCGCGGACGAGCCAGAGCACCTGCAGTTCGCAGTCGCCGTCGACATGGCGCAGCGGCTCGTAGCGCCCGGCGACACGCTTGACACCGACCGACGACAGTACGTGCAGCGACTCACCAGGCTGCGGCTGCACCAGCAGGTATTCCGCGCCCGCGTACTGCAGGCGTACGCGCGAACCTGCGCAATGTGCCGGCTACGCGTCGTAGACCTGGTAGATGCTGCACACATCCTGCCTGACGGACACCCACGGGGAGCCCCGGTTGTGCCGAACGGACTAGCTCTCTGCAAGATCCACCACGCCGCGTTCGACCGGCATATTCTCGGCATTCGACCCGACTTTGTGATCCAGGTACGCCGTGACATCCTGCGCGAGACTGACGGCCCGATGCTACGCCACGGTCTGCAAGAGATGGTCGGCGTCCGCGTCCTGCTGCCCTCCTCGCCGCGCGCCCACCCAGACCGGGAACGACTTCGGGAACGGTATGAGATGTTCTGCCGGGCCAGCCCACCTCCGGACGAGGCCTCCAGGCCGGCGTAGTGGGGCAGCTCCCGCTCGCTGGGTTGCCGGCCGGCCCTCGGTAAGGCCGAGCGACGTGAGCGCCCTGTCGGCCGCGGCCTGCCACCTCAGCGAGACCTGCGAGATCGGGTAGCCGGCTGGCACCCGAAGCTTGCCGGGCGTCGGTCGATCAAACACAGACGGGCCCGAGGACGCGGTTTGCATCCTCGGGCCCGTGCCGCGAGAGGGCTACGGCCTGGCCTCCGGTTGGTCGGCCACCAGCCGGGCCCCCATCGCCCGCGCCGCGACCACGAGGCCGGCCGACGCCAGGACGATGTCCTTGAACACGTACTGGCCTTCCAGCGTGGGTGCTCCGGGGAACAGGTCGGTGAAGAACAGCACCATGGGCGACATAATCCCCACCATCGATCCGGCTAGCACAACCAGCCCGAGCCGCAGCAGCTTGCCGCTGATCAGCGTGATGCCGATGAAGCACTCGGCCATCGCGGTCACCAGCAGCGCCGTCTGGTCCGACAGGATCCCGAAGGACAGCGTCTCCAGGGTCCGCACGGACAGCTCCTGCGCGGGACTCGCGCCGGGTATGAACTTCAGGGCGCCGAAGCCCAGGAACACCACGCCGAGGCTGACGCGCAGGGCGACGATGCTGTACCGGGTCAGCCAGCGGGTCAGCTGCTCGTTGCCGCGCTGGACGAGGGAAGCGACCCGGCGAGACCGCTCGCCGATCATCTTCGGGGTTGTCGCCTTCGGCATCGTCAGGTTCGCCATGTCGATCTCCGATCCTTGATGGGCCCGGTGTGGGCCCCGACTGGCTCAAGCGTCGCCGTGAGCAGGGGGTCGGGTCGTCGGCCGGCGAACGACACTGCAGCTAGGCCGACACGCGTACGCTGAGCAGGGCGGCTGCGCTGCCGAAGGGCTCGGCTACGTCGAGCGGCGTACGCTCACAGCCGCTCACGCTTGGCGCATGGGGACTGTGGAGTCGCGGGACGCATGAGGATCACGAGGTCGCTGGTCGGCGACACCTTCCTCGCGGTGGCGCTGGCGGTCGTCGGGGTCGGCATAACCTCGACCTCCGACCTGTGGGAGATGGCCCCGGACCGGCCGACCGACGCGGCCGGCCTCGCGCTGGTGGGCGCCACCGCTCTGGTCCTCGCGGTACGGCGCCGCTGGCCGCTCGCAACGCTCGCCGTCGCGGCGACCCTGACCTCGGCGTACCTTGTCGTCGGCTACGTCTACGGGCCGATCATGGTGTCGTTCCTGGTAGCGGCGTACAGCGCGGCCCGGCATCGTCCACTCGCCAGTGCCGTGCCGGTCTCGCTCGCCGCGCTGGCGCTGCTGCTCACCCACCTGTTCACGAACAGCGCCGCACTCCCCGGTTTCTTCGGCGTGATCCCCGCCTCCGCGTGGGTGGTGGTGCCGTTCGCCATCGGTGTTACCGTTCGGCTGTCGCGGGAGTCGGCCGCCCGGGCCAGGGAGGAGGCCATGCGGCAGCGTGCCGACGACGAGCGGCTACGGGTCGCTCAGGAGGTGCACGACATAGTGGGTCACGGTCTCGCTGCGATCAAGATGCAGGCGGACGTGGCCCTGCACGTCCTGCCGAAAAAGCCGGAGCAGGCAGAGGTGGCCCTGGACACCATCAGCCGCACCAGCAGCCAGGCGCTCGGCGAGCTGCGGGCGACGCTCGCGGTGGTACGGCGAACCGGGACCGAAGCGACCCAGTCCACGGCTCCGAGCCTGGAGCGGCTCGAGGAGCTGCGGCAACGGATGGGCGAGGCCGGTCTCCAGGTGAACCTCGAGGCCGCCGGCGATCCTCGTACGCTCCCGGCCGTCGTCGACCTGACCGGGTACCGGATCGTGCAGGAGTCGTTGACCAACGTCCTTCGCCACAGCGGGGCCGACCGGGCGACCGTCAGCGTTCGGTACGAGCCCGACGCCGTGGTCATCGCGGTCGCGAACCCGGTCGAGAGAGCCGAGAGAGTGCCCGGCCGCGGCGGTGGGCCCGGCGGTGAGCTGGACGGTGGGCTCGGCATACCGGGCATGCGGCGACGCGTCCTCGCCCTGGGCGGGGAGTTCTCCGCCGGGCCGACGGCCGACGGTCGTTTCGAGGTCCACGCCCGTCTTCCGACTGGAGGCCACACGTGATCACGGTGCTGATCGTCGACGACCAGGACCTCGTCCGCGTCGGTCTGCGCACGCTGATCGACAGCGAGGACGACCTGTCGTGCGCCGGCGAGGCCGCGGACGGGATGGCCGCAGTGACCGCCGCGAAGGAGACGCGGCCGGACGTCGTCCTCATGGACATCCGGATGCCCGGCGTCGACGGCCTGGTGGCGACCCGACGGATCACCGAGGACCCGGACCTGGAGAACACCAAGGTCATCGTGCTCACCACGTTCGAGGTCGACGAGTATGTCTTCGACGCGCTCCGGTACGGCGCCAGCGGCTTCCTGCTCAAGGACACCAAGCCGACCGACCTCCTCAAGGCGATCCGCCTGATCGCCGAGGGAGGCGCGCTGCTGTCGCCGTCGGCGATGCAGACGGTGGTCCGCGAGTTCGTCTCCCAGGCGCCGCGGTCGGTGAAGCCGCATCCTCAGCTGCACACCCTGACCGAACGGGAGCGGGAGGTCGTCGGCCTGGTCGCGGAGGGCCTGAACAACGACGAGATCGCGGATCGACTCGTCGTCAGCCCGGCGACCGCGCGGACCCACGTCAGCCGGGCGATGGTCAAGCTCGGCGCGAGGGACCGTGCCCAGCTTGTCGTCTTCGCCTACCAGTCCGGCCTGGCCAACTGAGATGGTCCGGACGTCTCGGCGCCACCCTCCCTTGACAGAGGAATTTAGGTCAGACCATCATGCCAAAAAGCAGCCGGAGGGAGTGACAGGCGCGGTGGAGCTAGATGATCGCCATTGCTGGGACGACGTCGTCGGACCCAGGGAACTGCTTTTCACCGAGACGTTCCGAGGCCCGCGGGAGTTCGGCCGCAGCCCGGCGCTGGTGCTGATCGACGTCTACAACAAGGCGTTCGGCGACCGGCCCGAACCGATCGAGGAAAGCGTACGGCGCTTCCCCGCCAGTTGCGGCATGGCCGCGTGGGACGCACTGGAGCCCACCGGCGAGCTGCTCGCGCTGGCTCGTCGCACGGGGATTCCCGTCGTGTACAGCAGGGGTGAGGCCCGGACCGAGGCGCGGCTCGGTGGCGCGACCCGGCGGGCCCAGCCCGACGACGAGGACGACCAGTGGGGGTACGCCATCGTCGACAAGGTGGCCCCGCAGGCGGACGACCTGGTGATCTACAAGGCCCGCGCGAGCGCGTTCTTCGGCACGCCCCTCGAGGCTTACCTCCGGCTCCTGGGCGTCGACACGCTGGTGATCGCCGGCGAGACCACCAGCGGTTGCGTACGTGCGACGGTGATCGATGCCTACTCTCACGGGTTCAACATCGTGCTCGCCGAGGAGGCGATCTTCGACCGGAGCCCGCTCTCGCACAAGGTCAATCTCTTCGACATGCACCACAAGTACGGGACCGTGCTGCACCTGAAGGAGGCCCTCACCTACCTGGCCGACCCGCAGTCGATCGGCTAGGGGTCCTTGGCGAGGGTGATCTTCAGATCGTCCTTGCGGACCTGGACGAAGTTGCGGTCGGTGCGGCCGGCGAGCTCGCGGATGAGGGTCACCAGCGGCCGCTCCCCCGTCAGGTGCTCGTAGCTCTTGGGCGGTCCGGCGGCCCGCATGGCCTCGATTTCCTGGTCCAGCACCTCCATCCGCAGGAGCACCTCTTCGTCGCTCACTCCCGGCGCCCCGTACCGCTCCCGGATCTCCTTCCACGTCGGGTCGGGAGGCTCCCAGGCGGCGAGCTCCCTGGCTCGCGACCGGTCGAGGATCTTGTCGCGGACATCGGGGTCCATGGCCTCGATGGCCTCCTGGCCGCCCCAGCGGCCCAGGGCGTAGTGGATCGTCTGGTCCGACACTTCCTCGTACCGCTCGCCGACTATCACGTTGATCGCCGCCTGGCTGCCGACGAACTGCGACAACGGCGTCACCATGATCGGGTAGCCCCACTCCTGGCGTACCCTGCCGCACTCCTCCAGGGCCTCGTCGTACCTGTGCTCCAGGCCCACCAGCTTGAGCTGATGCCGCAGATTGCTCAGCATGCCGCCGGGGATCTGGTGCGCGTACTGGCCGAGGTTGTACTCGACGGGCTTGCCCTCCGGCAGGCCCTCGCTGCGGGCGATGACGCCGAGCGCCTCGCTGGCCCGGCCGGCGGCCCCCTCGTCGAACACCGGCCGGTACCCCAGGGACCGCAGGTTGTCGGCCACGTTGAACACGTTGGGCAGCGCCGCGCCGTTGGCCAACGGCGGTACACCGGTGTTGATGATCTTGATGCCGAGCTTCACCGCCTCCAGGGCGTTGAGTGGGCCGAGGCCGGTGGTGCAGTGGGAGTGCAGCTCGACCTCCTTGTCGCCCACGTTGGCGAGGACGGTCGGTACGAGCGTCCGCATGCGCTCCGGGGTAAGTAGCCCGCCGGGATCCTTGAGGCAGATGCGGAACACGTCCAGCGACGCCAGCGCCCGGGCCCGCTCGGCATAGTACTCGTCGGTGTGCTTGGGCGAGTACGAGAAGATCAGGTTGACGATCGGGTCGATACCGACCTCGCGTGTGATCCTGACCTTCCGCTCCAACTGATCGAACTGGTTCCACTCGTCGGATATCCGGGCCTGTTGGATGCCGATCCGGGCGTGGCACTGGGTGAGGACTTCGAGCAGCACCGGCGGCGAGAGCTCGAAGGCCCTGAACCGGGCGAGGATGGCGCGCAGCGGAGTACGGGTGACGTGGGCCCTCAGCAGCCGCAGCCGCTCCCAGGGATCCTCCTTCAGCTCGCGGACCACCTTCTTGGGGTGGGTGTAGTGGGTCTCGACGGAGACGAAGCCGGCCTCGTCGAGATCGCGGGCGATGGCCAGCATCATTCCGGTACGGATGTTGTTGGCCCACAGGCTCAGCGGCCCGTCCCGGACGGTCGTGTCGGCGAAACGGATCTCGTTCATGCGCGCCCCAACTTCTTTTCCTCGATCCAGCGGGTGTTGACGTTGCCCGCCTCGAAGTCCGGGTCGTTCAGCAGGTCCCGGAGGAACGGAATCGTCGTGTCCACTCCCCGCACGACGAAGCTCGCCAGCGCCTCCCGCATGCGGGCGAGCGCCTCGGCACGGTCAGCGCCGTGGACTATCAGCTTTGCCAGCAGCGAATCGTAGAACGGCGGGACGACGTAGCCCGGATAGCAGTGGGTGTCCACCCGGACGCCCGGAGCGCGCGGAGGCTCCCAGTCGGTGATCCGGCCCGGAGACGGGCGGAACCCGTCCTCCGTGGATTCCGCGGTAACGCGGCACTCGATGGCGTGCCCCTGAAACACCACGTCCGACTGGGACACGGGTAGCGTCCCGCCGTCGGCGATGGCGAGCTGCAGCCCGACGAGGTCGAGACCGGTCAGCATCTCGGTGACCGGATGCTCCACCTGGATGCGGGTGTTCATCTCCAGGAAGTAGAAGCGCTCCGAGTCCTGGTCGTAGATGAACTCGATGGTCCCCGCGCTCTCGTAGCCGAGCTTGGCGGCCACCGTGGCTCCCGCGACGCGGATTTCCTCCCGCACCGCGGGCGGTACGCAGGCGGCGGGCGCCTCCTCGACGACCTTCTGGTAACGACGCTGCAGCGAGCAGTCCCGCTCGCCGAGGTGTACGGCGTGGCCGAATCGATCGCCCAGCACCTGAACCTCGATGTGGCGCGCGTCGGGGACGTATCGCTCCACGTACAGGGTGTCGTCGCCGAAGGCGGCGCGCGCCTCCGCCGAGGCCATCTCGAACGTCGCGGGCAGGGCCCCGGGCTCCGAGACCGTCTTGATGCCCCGGCCGCCACCGCCGGACGCGGCCTTGAACAGGATCGGATAGCCGATCTCGGCGGCGCGGGCCTTCGCCTCCTCGATGGTGTGCACCTTTCGCGAACCCGGCAGGGTCGGAACGCCGAGGTTCCTCACCATCTCGCGCGCTTCCAGCTTGTTACCTAGCTGCCGGATGTGCTCCGGACTCGGGCCGACGAACGTGATGCCGAACACCGCACAGGCGACGGCCAGCTCCGCCGACTCGGCCAAGAACCCGTAACCGGGGTGGAGGGCGTCCGCGCCGGTGCCCTGCGCCGCGACGACGAGCGCGCCGACGTTGAGGTAGCTCTCGGTGGAGCGAGCGGGTCCGATGCACACCACCCGGTCGGCCATGTGCGCGGCCATGCTCTCCCGGTCGGCGTCCGAGACGGCCGCGACCGTCTGCAGCCCGAGCGACCTGCAGGCGCGGATGATACGTACGGCGATCTCGCCGCGGTTGGCGACCAGAACCCGGGAGACGCCCATGGCTAGGGCCGTTCCCCATTCGCCGCTTCGTCCGGGCGAATCAGGAAGATCGCCTCACCGAACTCCACCAACTGAGCATTCTCCACCAGGATCTCGGCAACGGTTCCGTGCACGCCCGCCCGTATGGTGTTGAAGACCTTCATGACCTCGATCAGGCCGAGCGTGGTGTCCGCCTCTACGCGGGCGCCCTTCTCGACGTAGGGCGGGGCGCCAGGCTCCGCCTGCGCATAGAAGATGCCGACCATCGGCGCCTTCACCGGGACCAGTCCGTCGGCCGACGGGGCCGGAGCCGCGACCGGGGCGGGGGCGGCAGCCGCAGCCGCAGCCGGAGCCGGCGTAGGAGCCGGAGCCGGCGCGGGTTCCGTACCCGGAGCCGGCGCGGCAGCGGAGGTGGCCTCCCGCACGAGGCCGGTCTTGCTGACCGTGAGCTTCAGATCGCCCATCTGCAGCTCGAAGAAGTCGAAGTGCGACTTGTCGACGATGTCCAGAATCTGAAGCACGTCTTCACGGCTGAGTTCGGTCAAGAGACCTCCAGCCCCCACAGCTTCGTGGCGTTGTCGAGCATGATCTTCTGGCGTACCTCGGGCTTGAACGGCAGTTGCTCGAACTCCTCCAGCCAGCGCTCGACGCCCAGCGCCGGCCAGTCGGAGCCGAAGAGCACCTTGTCCTGGATGATGGTGTTCGCGTAGTGGACCAGCGACTGCGGCCAGTACTTGGGCGCCCAGCCGCTGAGGTCGATGTAGAAGTTGCTCTTGTGGCGCGCTATCGCCAGGCTCTCCTCCTGCCACGGCCAGGACGGATGGGCGCCGATGATCTTCAGCTCCGGGAAGTCCGCCGCTATGTCGTCCAGGTGCGGGATCGGGCGGCCGTACTTGAGCTTGTAGCCCATGCCTCCCGGCGTCCCGGCGCCAGCGCCCATCATGCCGCCGTGGAACAGCACGACGAGCTTGTGCTTGGCCGCCTCCTCCCACAGGGGATAGAACCGCGGCTCGTTGGGCGCGAAGTATTGCCGCCCGGGGTTCAGCTCCCCCAGGCCGCGCAGCCCGAGCTCCTCCGCACAGCGCTTGATCTCGTCCTGGGCCAGCTTCCCCTGCCAGGGGTCGATCGCCCCTAGACCGATGAACACGTCGGGATGCTTCCGTACGGCGTCCGCGATGTGGTCGTTGGGCACCGGCGGAATCCCGGAGCTGGTGACGTCGGTGCTGTTCACCAGGACCGCCATCATGTTCCGCGCCCGATATTGATCGGCCAGCTCGTCGATCGAGACGGGCTTTCGCTCTCGTCCGAAGTAGCGCGTCATCTGCTCGTGCCGGGCGCCCTTCGCCTTGATGGCCGCCTCGTCGTTCAGGTGCACGTGAGTGTCGATTGCCTTGATCCCCACCCGGACCTCCTCGATTAGATGGCGCCCTCGCCGCGCATGCGCTCCAGCTCCTCGTCGGTGTAGCCGAGGGCGCCGAAGATCTCGCCGTTGTGCTCGCCGACGTTGGGAGGCGGCAGCCCGGTCTCGTCCGAGTTCTCGGAGAAACTGGCGGCGCTGCCCACCAGATCCAGGGCCCGTTCGCCCTGGCCGAACGCCTTCACCATCCCGATGTGCCGCACCTGGGGGTCGGCCAGCGTCTCGGCCACGTTGTAGATGGGCGCCGAGGGCACGTCGTGCTGCTCGAGCAGCGTCAGCCACTCCTCCCTCGCCCGGGTGCGGAAGACCTTCGACAGCTCCTCGTGCAGTGCCTGATAGTTCTTGATGCGGTCGGCCCCCTGCTTGAATCTCGGATCATCGACGAGCTCGGGTCGTCCCGCCACCTGCGTCAACCTCTCCCAGAACTTGGGCGGTGACGACAGGTGCACGGCGAAGGGCAGACCGTCCGACGCGACGAAGGCGTACGACTGAGAGCGTCGAGCCCGGGAGAACTGGTGGCCGATCTCGCCGGTCATGAGGTAGTCGGAGACCGGCGCCGTCAGGAAGGCGATGCAGGACGAGAGCATGCTGACTTCTACCTTCTGCCCGGCGCCGCCGGCCCGTTGGGCCGCCAGCGCGGCCAGCACGCCATACGCCGCGTACATGCCGGTGAGTTGGTCGGCGAGTGGCGGGCCGATCGGCTGCGGGTCGGAGGGGTCCGTGAACTGGCTCCACAAACCACTCATCGCCTGAGCGATGGCGTCGTACGTGGGCCTGTCCCGGTACGGACCGCTGGATCCCATGCCGCTGATCGCGCAGTAGACCAGCTTCGGATTCGACTTCCTCAGCGCCTCGTAGCCGATGCCCAGGCGATCCAGCGTCCCCGGGCGAAAGTTCTCCACCACCACGTCGGCGGTCGCGGCGAGCCGTCGAAACAGATCTCGGCCGCTTTCCGTTTGTACGTTGATCGAGACGCTCTTCTTGCCCCGGTTGTACGCGGCAACCTGTGGGAGAAGGCGGCCCTGCCGTTCGCTCCACTGGCGAAACGGGTCTCCGGTTCCCGGCAATTCCACCTTGACAACCTCGGCGCCGAGATCGGCCAACAGCATCGCCGCATACGGCCCGCCGATGAAGCTGGCCACCTCGACTACTCTGGTCCCTGCCAGCGGCCCAACCAAGATGTCCCCCTCCCGACGACTACTTGACCCACAAGTCGGTCAAATCGCCCGCATCCGGCAGGAGGCCAAGCTCTATCCCCTTCGTCAGTATCTCGTTCTGCGCCTCGGTGAAGTCGGAGTCCGTCTCGCCGACGAAGTTCTCCCGGTTGCGCTCGAACGAGGCCTCGATCTCCTCGGAGCCGCTCAGCCCGAAGTATTTCTGGGCATTGTCCCGGAAGAACTCCTCGTCCTTGCCGGACTTGATGTACTCGATCCCCTCCAGGTACGCGGCCCGGAGCGCCTTCACCATCTCGGGGTTGTTCTCGACAGTTTCCGTTTGGACGGCGACGCCCGTCTTCAGCGGCGGGGCCCCAAAGATCTTCTCCATCTCGGTGTCGAAGTCCAGCAGCACCCGATACTTGCCGGTCAGCAGCAGCTTCGTGACATGGGGCTCGAACATATTGATCGCCTCCACGTCACCGCGCTCGAGCAGGCCCATGAGCGCGCCCGTCTCGGCGTCGAGGCTCTGGAAATCTCTTTCCACGTCCAGGCCGCGCTCCTTGGCAATAACCGCCGAGAAGAAGTACGCACCGGTCACCCGCGAGAAGTTGCCGATCTTCTTGCCCCTCAGGTCCTCGATGGTCCGGTAGGGCGAATCCTTCCGCACTACCCAGGCATTGCCAGACCAAAGCTGCGGTACCAGGATCTGGACCGCGTTGCCGTCCTTCCTGAGTCGCACGGCAGTGGAGGGCTGCATGGTGCTGGCGTCGGCACGGCCAAGCTTGAGCGCGTTGGCCGCCTCGGTGAAGTCCATGGCCAGGTTCTCGATCTTCAGGCCATGTTTGGCGGCGATACCCTTTTCCTCGATCAGGGCGGCGAGGTAGCCGGACTGGCCGGAAAGGACCGTCGCCACCTTCACTTCCTGCAGTTCCCCCGCGGACTGGCTCTCCGACGCACACGAACTTGCCAACATCATTGCCGCGCAGATGGGCGCGAGAACCCTTCCCGGCTTCATGCGATTGCCTCCTGCGTTGAGCTGAGCTTGCCCTCGAGCTCCGCGGCGAATTGGTGGACCTCGGGTCCCCAGCGTCGCGGGGTCGGAAGACTGTTCTCGACGTACTCCTGGACCCGGGCGGGGCGGCCGCTGAGCACCACCACGTAGTCGCTCATGTAGGCCGCCTCCGACAGGTTGTGCGTGACGAACAGCACTGTCCTGTGAAGCTGCTCGCACAGAGCCCGCGAGGTCTCCCGTAGCTGCCGAGCTGTCAACTCGTCGACACTCGCGAAGGGCTCGTCCATCAACACCAAGCCGGACTCGATCGCCAGCGCTCGCGCAAGCCCGACGCGCTGGCGCTGGCCCCCGGAGAGATAGAGCGGATACTGGTCTACAAACTCGCTCAGACCGGCCAGGTCAAGATACTTGTGCACGCGCGTCTCCCATTCCTCGCGCGGCACGTTGGCGCCCTGCAGCGCCAGCCGGATATTGTCGCCCACCCTCTTCCACGGCAAGAGCCTGGGGCCCTGGAACACATAGCCGATCAACGGGCGCGACTGCTGCTGGCCGTCATCGTTCCGGAACACCAGGTCGCCACCGTCAAGGCGTTCCAGGCCGACTATCGCGTTCAGCAGCGTCGTCTTACCGCAGCCGGAGGGGCCGATCAGAGCGGTAACGCTTCCCTCCCGCAGTTCGAACGACGCTCGGTCCAGCACCTTCATCGAGCGCCCGTCTTCCCGCCGAAACCACTTCTGGGCGTCGCTTACTTCCAGGCGTGCCACTCATCGTCTCCAGACGTCTACTTTGGGTCGCCAGGCCGTCATCCGGCGCTCGATCAGATTGATCAGCCCGTATTCGATCAGAATCATCGCCAGTACAAACGTCAGGGTCCAGGCGATGACAGCTTGCATGTCGAAGATCTGGTATGACCTCATGACCTGGAAGCCCACGCCGTCGCCGGTCCCAAACATCTCCACAACCACCACCACTTTCCAGGCCAGTCCCAGGCCGTACCGCGTCGCGGCGAAGATATTGGGCACCAGTTGCGGGGTGATGACTTGCCGGATCTTCTGCGATGGGCTGAAGCGGAAGACGCTGCTCATGTCGATGAGCTCTTTGTCCATCGCCTTAACGCCCGCCCAGATGTTGATGACCAGCATCGGGAAAATCGTCGCGGCCACCGCGAAGTAGGGCGCTACTTCGTTGATGCCGAACAGCATGACCGCTATGAGGGACCACATCAGGCCGGGAATGGTCAGGCCGAGCACAACAAGCGGCTGGAAAAAGCGCTCTCCCGCCTGCACCGTACCCATATAGATGCCGACGGCCACGCTGAACGCCATGGCTATGGCGAAGCCGACGAAGACGCGGCGCAGACTCTGGAACATGTGGAAGAAAAAGGTGCCGTCCGACAGCAGGTTCACCGCCGCCGCAGCCGTGTCCGCGGGACTTGGCAACAAGTCCGAGAATATCTGGTGCAGCACCCACCAGATGGCCACTATCGAGAACACCGCCAACGCCGGCGGCAGAACTCGTGCGGCAATGCTTCGCGTGTAAGAGACGCGCGCGAGCGGCGCGTCTTGGTCGTGGGCGGACTCCTCCGCCTGGACTTCCCCCGTGGATTGCGTGCCAGAAGTAACGCTCATCGCGTGCCACGTGCTTCAACTTGGAAACTGCTGTTCAAAAGGTTTGACCATTAAGTCATATAGACTGTCGACTGTCAAGCACCGTGGACGCCGCGGTATCAGAAGCGCTCTCTGGGAAGACGCCGTGCGGCGGTTCGGGGTACGCGCAGTGAGAGCAGCATCGCCGTCGCGGCCGCGGCGGCCGCCGCCGCCACGCCGGCGGCGGGACCGTAGTTGTCCAACATGACGCCGGTGACCGGCGACGAGGCGGCCACGCCGGTGGTAGTCGCCGTGGAAAGCCAGCCGAAGGCCTCGCCGCGGCGCGCCGCCGGCGCGAGCTCGCCGACCTTTGCCGTGGCGGCGGCCAGCGTCGGCGCGATCGCCGCCCCGCCGACGAACAGGGCGGCCCCTATCAGCCACGGCGAGGACGAGTCGAGCACCGGAGGAAGGACCGGGATGGCCACGGAGATCCCGAGACAGGTGCCGAAGAGACGCAGGCTGAGCCGGGGAGGCCGGGTGAACGTACTGGATATCGCGCCGCCGAGCAGCGATCCGACCGCCCATACGGCCCCGAGCACTCCCGCCAGCGCGGGCTGCCCCACGTTCCGGCTCCACGCGACGATCACCAGGTCGACAGCGGCAAGCGCGGCGACCAGCGTCAGACTCACCCCGAGGATGGCGAGCATCCCGCGTCGGGCCAGCAGCGCGCTCCGCCCGCCGGGGTCGGAGCCGGCCTCGGAGCCGGCCTCGGAGCCGGCCTCGGCGCGCTCGGCCGGGAGGTCGAGGCCGGCACGGCGGATCGACGTGGCGAACCCGACGCTGCCGGCCAGCGCGATCGCGGCGCTGAGCACCGTGGCGGCACGCGCGTTGACCAGCGCGACAGTCCCGGCGGCGAGGAGGGGCCCGGCAACCCACAGCACTTCCTGCAGGGTGACTTCCACCGTGTAGAGCGTTTGCCGGACCGTGCCGCTGGTTATCCGCGGCCAGGTCGAACGGGCGATCTGCGGGACCGGCGGCATGCACAGCCCGGTGAGCAGCGCCACGACCGGCGACGCCGGCCATGCCCACGCGGGCAACAGGGCCAGCAAGGTGAGCCCGAGCGCGTAACAGCTTCCGGCGACGAGAAGCACGCGGCTGGCCCGCCCCCGGTCGGCCATGCGGCCGCGCACCGGTCCGGCGATCGCAGCGCCGACGGTCAGTGCGGCCATGACGGCACCCGCGATGGCGTAGGAGCCGGTCCATCCGGCGACGAGGAACGTCAGCGCGATGGGTGTGGCCGGCATGTGCAGCCGGCCAGCCAGTGACCAACTGAGCAGCGAGGGCAGCCGGGGCACCGAAGCGAGGCCGCGGTAGGTGGCGAACACCCATCGATTCTGTAGCCGGCCTCCGACAGCGCCGTACGCGGGCCAGCTGCGGCACCCCGTTACAGGAACGCCGCCGTGGGTAGACGTAATCGAGCCGGAAGCTAGTCCGACGCGACGAGGAGAGCCGCCATGGCCCCCACCGAAGGCAACGACGACGAGACCCGGGCCGGCCGCGAGGCCGACAGCAGGTCTCGCCAAGCGGCACCGGACCGAGCGCGTGCCGCACAGGAGGCGAAGACGCGCGCCCTCGAGGACTCCACCGACTCCACCGAATCCACCGACTTTGCCGAGGAGCACACCCCATCCGACACCGATCCCGCCAACGCCCCGACCCGAGACGATGGGGACAGGCCCAGAGACGACACCCAGAAACCCACCCGGGCATGATCGAGTACGAACCACGTACGAACCGGCTGCGGGCGGCCGGGATCGGCGGCGGCAGGGACGTTCCGGAAAGCGCCGTACATGGGCTGGCGCGAGATTACGCTCAGCCCATGTC
Organism: Streptosporangiales bacterium; assembly: GCA_009379995.1. Classification (GTDB taxonomy): domain Bacteria; phylum Actinomycetota; class Actinomycetes; order Streptosporangiales; family WHSR01; genus WHSR01. The sequence goes on along the minus strand of WHSR01000099.1, from coordinate 9,597 downwards.
CACGTCGGGCCGCACCGCGGCCGATGATGACAGGCTGCGCCGGATCGAGTCCGTCACCGACGCGACGCTCGCTCATCTCGACGTGGAGAATCTGCTCGACGAGCTGCTCGACAGGGTACGGGAGCTCCTCGAGGTCGACACGGCGGCCGTGCTCCTGCTCGACCCCGGCTCGCAGGAGCTCGTCGCCACCGTCGCCAAAGGGATCGAGGAGGAGGTTCGTCAGGGCGTCCGTCTCCCGCTCGGAAGGGGCTTCGCCGGCCGGGTCGCCGCGGAGAAGCGGCCGGTGGTCATCGAGTGGGCCGACCACACCAACGTGCTCAACCCGATCCTGCGGGAGAAGGGGATCCGATCCCTGCTCGGGGTGCCGTTGCTGACCGAGGGGACGGTCATGGGCGTCCTGCACGTCGGCACGCTCACCGTCCGCCGGTTCACCGAGGACGATGTCGACCTGCTCCAGCTCGTGGCCGACCGGGTCGCCCTCGCCACCCAGGCCCGCATCTCAGGGGTGGAACGGGCCGCGGCCGCGGCGCTGCAGCGCAGCCTGGTGCCGGCGCGGCTTCCGTCCGTGCCCGGCCTCGATATGGCCGCCCGCTACGTTCCCGGTGAGGAGGGCGGCGTCGGCGGCGACTGGTACGACGTCTTTACCCTCCCCTCCGGCTGGTTGGGCATCGCGATGGGCGATGTGGTCGGTCGCGGCCTTCGCGCCGCCGCCGTGATGGGCCGGCTGCGCAGCGCGCTGCGTGCCTACGCCCTCGAAGGCGACGACCCCAGCGAGGTGCTCAACAGGCTCAACCGCGAGGTGCTGCACTTCGAGCCCGACACGATGGCGACCGTGCTGTACGCGATGTACGAGCCATCGTTGGAGCGGCTGCGCGTGTCCCTGGCCGGCCACCTTGCTCCGGTGCTCGCCCTGCCTGACCAACCGGCCGTCCTCCTCGACGTGCCGGTCGACCCTCCGCTGGGTGTGCCGTTCGGCCGACGCCGCCGGACGACGACCATCGACACGCCACCCGGCACGCTCACCTGCTTCTACACCGACGGCCTGGTGGAGCGGCACCGTAGCTCCCTCGACGCGGACATCGAGCACCTCCGCGCGTCGGTGGTCGCCGGCCCCGCCGGCTCCGTGTGCTCGGCGGTTATGGGCAGGCTCGTCGGCGACGACTCCGTCGACGACGACATCGCCCTGCTGGTGGTGCGCCGCCGTCCCGCCGAGGGACCCGAGGAGGAGGTGCCTTGACGGTCCGCGGGCGGCAGGAGTAGATCATGTTTTGTATCACCGCCGTCTGGCATCCCATCAGGAGGGGGGCGGCGAGGAAATGCGGGGCCGAGCCGCCGGGGTCCACCAGCCGCGTGTCGCGCGTCCCGCCGCATTAGTCCTCGCGGTCGCCGTCGGCCTCAGCATTGCCCTGACCGCCTGCGGCTCCCGGCTCCCGCCGGACGTACTCGCCGAGGCCAAGCGAGGCTATCCCGGTGGCGCACCGTACCTCAGTCGGGGGCGTCGGCCACGCCCTCCGTCGGCGCCGGCGGCGAAACCGCCGACGACTCCTCCTCCGGAGGGGACGGCGGGGGCGGCGGCTCGTCGGGAGACGGCACCGGCGGGGTCGCAGCCGACTGCCCCGGTGGCAAGGGCGGGAAGACTGACACCGGCGTGACGTCCGAGGCCATCACGATCGCCAACGCCTCCGACATCAGCGGTCCACAGCCGGGCATCTTCGAGTCCGCCCAGCAGGCCGTCGAGGCGTACGTCGCCTACGCGAACAGCCAGGGAGGCGTCTGCGGCCGGAAGCTCAACCTGATCGGGTACGACTCCCGGACCGACGCCGGCGGCGACCAGCAGGCGACGACGCAGGCCTGCGAGCGGGCCTTCGCGCTCGTCGGCTCGATGGCCGCCTTCGACTCCGGCGGCGCCCGGACCGCGCAGAGCTGCGGGATCCCCGACCTGCGGGCGGCGGCCGTCACGCCGGGGCGGCAGGACAGCCGGGTCACGTACGGCACGAACTCGACCAAGGTCAACCTGTTCGCCGCCGCCGTACCGGACTACTTCCGGTCCCGGTTCGGCGGCGCCACCAAGAAGGCCGCCTTCCTGTACCTCAACGCGGGCACCGCGGCCATCAACGGTCGAAGCATCATGAGGGCACACGAGCAGCGCGGCTTCACCTGGATCTACAAGCAGGCGGTGGACGTCACCGACTTCAACTACGCCCCGTACGTGGTCGAGATGAAGCAGCAGGGGATCCGCTTCGTCGAGTTCATGGGCACCCACCAGCACGCGGTCCGGCTCGCCAAGGCGATGCGGCAGCAGGGGTTCCGCCCGGACGCCTTTGTGCTCGACCCGACGTCGTACGACGAGCGGTACGTGCGCACCGGCGGCTCGGCGGTGGACGGGACGTACGTCTTCATCAACTCCGCCCTGTTCGAGGAGGCCAGCTCGAACCGGGAGATGCGGCTCTACCTGAGCTGGCTGAACAAGGTAGCGCCCGGTGCCACCCCAACCTGGTTCGGCCTCTTCGCGTGGTCGGCGGCGAAGCTGTTCGTACGGCTCGCCGGGGAAATCGGGGCGGACCTCACCCGGGAGAAGCTGCTCGCCAAGGTCAGGGGCGTGCACGCGTGGACCGCCGACGGCCTGCACGCCCCGCATGACGTGGGGGCCAAGCGGACCTCGCCCTGCGTCGCGTTCATCCAGCTCCGGAACGGCAAGTGGGTCCGCAGGGCGCCGGCTCGAGGATGGACATGCGGCGCCCTGCTCAACTCCGGCATCGGCGGATGATCGGTGAGCGCGCTGCTCGGCTACACGGTCCTCGGCCTCGTCATGGGCGCCGGATATGCGGTGGCGGCCAGCGGGCTGGTCCTCACCTACACGACCTCGCGGGTCTTCAACGTCGCGCACGGCGCGATCGGCATGGTGATGGCGTTCTGCTACTGGGAGCTGAGCGCGGGCGGGTTGGTCCCCGGCGGGCTGCCCGCGTGGGCCGCCGTGCTCCTGGTCGTCGGGGTCATCGCCCCGGCGTTCGGCCTCGCGGTCGAGCGGATCATGATGCGGCGGCTGACCGAATCGCCGGCGGGCGTTTCCCTCGTGGTGACCGTCGGCCTGCTCGTAGCGCTCATCGGCCTCGCGCAGACGCTGTGGCCGCCGACGGCCCGTCCGGTGGAGCCGTTCTTCGGGGCCGGCGGGGTACGGCTCGGCGGCGTCCTCGTCACGTACCACGACCTGCTCACGATCGGCGTGTCCCTGGCCGTCGCGGCAGGGCTGTACCTGCTGCTGGGCAGGACCCGCACCGGCATCGCGATGCGCGCCGTCGCCGTCGACCGGGACCTGCTCGCGCTGCACGGCGGCCGGCCGCGGCTGCTGTCCTCGCTTTCCTGGGCCGTCGGCGCCGCGCTCGCCGCGCTCGCCGGCATCCTGCTCACCCCGATCGTGCAGCTCGACTACTACGAGCTGACGCTGCTCGTGGTGGCCGCGTACGCCGCCGCGGTCCTCGGCCGGCTGCGCAGCCTGCCGCTGACGTTCGCCGGCGCGGTGGTGCTGGGCCTCCTGCAGTCGTACGCCGCCGGCCTGCGCGCCGCGATACCCACCCTGTTCCTGTTCGCCGTCCTGGTGTTCCTGCCGCAGGTACGGCTCCGGTCCGGCGGGATCCGCGGCATCGCCGCCGTTCCGGTGCCCGGGCCGCGCCGGGTCGCGGCGGCCGGCCTCGCGCTCGTCGCAGCGGTGGGGCTCGCCTCCCTCCTGCTGCCCACCGTGCAGGTCTCCCGGCTGGCCCTCGGCCTGGTGTACGCGACGGTGATGCTGTCGCTCGTTCTTCTCACCGGGTACGGCGGCCACGTCTCGCTCGCCCAGTTCACCTTCGTCGGGGTCGGCGCGGTGACGGTGGCGAAGCTCGGCGGGTCCCCCGGCTGGCCCTCGCCGCTCGCGCTGCTCGCCGGCGCGGCGGTCGCCGCTGCCGTCGGCGCGCTGGTGGCGCTGCCGGTGCTGCGGCTGACCGGACTGTACCTGGCGCTGGCCACGCTCGCGTTCGGCCAGCTCATGGACAAGGTCGTCTTCCAGACGGCCTTCGGCCTGGGCGAGAGCCTGCCGGTGCCGCGGCCGCGGGAGTTCGCCGGCGAGGGCGCGTACGCCGTCTTCGTCGCCGCCGTGTTCGTCGTGATGGCCGCGGGCCTCCTGGCGCTGCGCCGGGGACGGATCGGCCGGATGCTCGTCGCGATGCGGGACAGCCCGGCGGCGTGCGCGACCCTCGGCCTCAACCAGCGAGGCCTGCGGATCGGCCTGTTCGCGGCGAGCGCGGGCATGGCAGGGCTCGCCGGCGGGCTGTTCGGCGGCCTGCGCGGAACCATCGGGGCCGCCGACTTCCAGGTGTTCAAGAGCCTGCCGCTGCTTCTGCTCGCGGTGGTGGGCGGGGTCACGTCCGTCACCGGCGCACTCCTCGGCGGACTCGTGCTGATGCTGCTGCCGATCCTGCAAAGCGAGGTCCCGGCGCTCGGCGGCCTGGTGTTCCTGCTGGTCGGGATCGGCGCGGTGAGCCTCGGCCGCGATCCCGGCGGGGCCGCGAGCCACCTGTTCCGCGCCGGACGGTGGGCACGGAGCCTCGTCGTACGGCCGCCCGCCGGCCCGGTCGAGGACTCCACGGATGCGCCGGATTCGAGGGTGGAGACGGAGGGGATGTCGCTTCGCGCCACTCCTTGAGGTGGACGGGATAGTCGTCCGGTTCGGCGGCGTCACCGCCCTCGACCGGGCGTCGCTCGGCGCCGAGCCGGGGCAGGTCACCGGGGTCATCGGGCCCAACGGCGCCGGAAAGACCACGCTGTTCGACGTCGTCAGCGGGCTCCGGGAGCCGTACCGGGGACGGGTCCGGTACGGCGGCGCCGACATCACGCGGCTCGGCCCACACCGGCGGGCCCGGGCCGGTATCGCGCGCACCTTCCAGCGCCTGGAGGCGTTCGGATCCCTCAGCGTGTGGGACAACGTCCGCGTCGCGGTCGAAATCCGCCAGGGGTGGGCGGCCTCGTCGCGGGCGGTCGGAGGGGCGGCATGGGACCTCCTCGACCGGGTGGGCATCGCCGCCTTCGCCGGCCACCGGGCGGACGCCGTACCGACGGGCATCGCACGGCTCCTCGAGCTCGCCCGCACCCTGGCGATCGAGCCCAGGCTTCTCCTGCTCGACGAGCCGTCGTCCGGCCTCGACGACGAGGAGACGGAGGCCCTCGGCGGGCTGCTCCGCGAGCTGGCCGCCGAGGGGCGGGCCATCCTTTTGATCGAGCACGACATCGAGCTGGTCATGGGCGTGTGCGACCACGTGCACGTACTGGACTTCGGCCGGGTCCTCGCCTCCGGGGGGCCGGAGCAGATCCGGGACGACCGCCGCGTGCAGGAGGCGTACCTCGGGTACTCGCAGGAGGTACCCGGATGACCCCGGCGCGGACGACACCGATCCTCGAGCTCATGGACCTGCACGCGGCGTACGGCGGCATCGAGGTCCTGCGCGGGGTCGACCTGGTGGTTCCCCGCGGCTCGGTGGTGGCGCTGCTCGGCCCGAACGGCGCCGGCAAGACCACGTTGCTGCGGGCCGTGAGCGGCCACCTGCGACCGACGTCCGGCCACGTACACCTCGCCGGCACCCACGTGAACGGCGCGTCCGCCGAGAAGTTGGCCCGTGCCGGCCTGTGCACGATCCCCGAGGGCCGTGCGACCTTCCCCGGCCTGACCGTCCTCGAGAACCTTCGGCTCGTCACGTACGCGAGCGTGGCCGGGCGGGACGAGGTGCTGGAGCGGGCCTTCGCCCGCTTCCCCCGGCTCGCGGAGCGCCGCGGCCAGCTCGCGGGGACGCTGTCCGGCGGGGAGCAGCGGATGCTCGCGATGGCCCGGGCGCTCGGGGCCGACCCGGCCCTGCTGTTGCTGGACGAGCCGTCCATGGGCCTCGCGCCGCTCGTCGTCGACGAGCTCTACGAGGTGATCGCCCAGCTCTCGGCGTCCGGGGTCGCCGTGCTCGTCGTCGAGCAGTTCGCGGGCAGGGCCCTGGGCGTCGCCGAGTACGCGGCGGTCATGCGCGGCGGCCGGGTGGTCGCGATGGGCGAACCCGCGGATGTGCAGGACGAGCTGCCGGGTCTCTACCTGGGGAGAGGTCTGGAGAGGGGCACCGGATGAGACGGATCATCGCGGCGGTCGCTGTCGCCTTCTGCGCCCTGCTCGCCGGAGGGCTCGCCGGAGGGCTTGCCGGGGCGCCGTCGCTGGCCCCGGAGGCACACGCCGCCGCCGTGCCGGGTCAGGCGGGCCCGCTCGGCGGGTACGGCGCGGCAGCGGCGGGCGCCCCGGTGTCGGTGCTGCTGTACGAGCCGGTGATCCCGATCCCCGCCGAGCCACAGCTCGAGCTGGATCTCGCCTACACCCGTACCGCCCTCGACACCGGCCCAACGGCCTCGGCGCTGGCCAGCACCCTGTGGCCGGGAGACGCGGTCGGTCAGGGCCTCGGCACGCTCACCGGGCAGGAAGGTCAGGAGTACCCGGTCAAGTCGATGGCGCGGCACCCCGGCGGCCCGGCCGGCGACCGTCAGGAGGCGGCCCCGGGCTCGGCCATGGAGACGGAGGCCGGCGGACGTTCGGCCCGGGCACACACCCGGCTCGGCACGGTCCCGCCCACGACCGCCTTGCTCGCCACCGCTCGGTCGGTGACCTCGACCAGCGACGCCGGGCTCGCGAGGGACGGGTCGACGGTGACGGCGCGGGCCGTCGCGAGGGCGACCGACGTCCTGCTGCTCGGCGGGCTCGTCCGCATCGACAAGCTGCGGGTGGAGTCCGTCGCGACCAGCGACGGCAAGAAGGGCACGACGGACGGCGGCCTCACGGTCGCCGGGCTCAGCGTCCTCGGCCAGCCCTTCGACGTCGGACCGGACGGGGTGGAAGCCCCGGCCGGCCGCCGGGCGGATGCCCGTGAACTCGGCATCTCGGTGCGGGTCCTGCCGTCGGGCGAGAAGGTCGAGGGCGCCAAGGCGGAGAACGCCGCCCGCCCGCTTGTCGTCTCCGTGGACACGAAGCGGCTGCGCCGGATGCTCGACGCGCCCCTCGGGCCCTTCGTCGACGCCCTGCCGGAGGACACCCGGGCCGAGTTCGCGCCCGTACTCGCGCTGGCGCCGCGGATCGACTTCGTCGTCGGCAACATGGCCGCCGCGGCGAACGCGACGCCCGCGATCGGGACATCGGTGCCGCCGGGGCAGGCGGGCCCGGGACCGGCGGGATCGGGGTCCGGCGACCCGCTGTCGTCGTCGACGCCGGCCGGCCTGGGGTCGGGCACGGCGGGCCCCGGATCGCCGGAGTCGACGGAACTGCCGCTGGTCGCCGGGGACGAGAAGTCGCCGTACTCGTTCGGCGGTATCCCGGCGGCCCTGGTCGTCGGCGCCGCCGCGGGATCCCTGCTGGCCGGATGGGCGTTGCGGTACCTGGGCGTGCTGCTCGTGGGCGGCGGGCTCGGCGAATGCGACCTCGGAGCGGCCCGCGGGGTGCCGAACCTGCGGGAGGGTGCACCATGACGTTGGGTAGCGGGCGGCGAACCGCCTGGCTGCAGGCCGCCATGCTGGTCGTCGGCGGGGTGCTGCTTCCGCTCGGCCTGGTGGTGATCGTGCTGGGCTGGTACGGGGCGGCGCACACGCCCTACCTGTTCGAGCAGAACTCGTACCTGATCTCCGGCGGCGTGTTCGGGCTCGGCCTGGTCGTCGCCGGCGGCTTCCTGTTCTTCGGGGCGTGGCTGGCCCGGATCGCCGCCGACAACCGGGAGGCGATGCACCGGCTCGCGAGGGGCCTGGACGCCCTGGCGCAGACGGCCGGCCGGGAGGCCCCCGGCACCCTCGTCGCCACCTCGAAGGGCAGCATGGTGCACCGCGTCGACTGCCCGCTCGTCGGCGAGCGCGAGGACCTGCACGTGGTACCGGTGGACGGCGACGGCTTCCAGCCCTGCGGAGTCTGCCAGCCCCCGCTCTAGTTAGTTGGTCGTGATCTTGCAGAAATTTGAATCGGCCCGAGTTGAATTTCTGCAAGATCACGACCGAGGGGGACTGAGCAGGCGGATGAGCTCGGCGCGCGAGCTGATGCCTATCTTCTGGAACACCTTCCGCAGGTGGTAGTCGACGGTACGGGGGCTCAGGAACAGCTGCGCGGCGATCTCGCGGTTGGTGGCCCCCTCGCTGACGGCCTCGGCGATCCGCCGCTCCTGCGGGGTGAGTGTCGTGAGCGTGCTCGGCTCCCGGCGCCGAGCGGTCTCCCCGGTCGCGCGCAGTTCCTCCGCGGCGCGGTCCGCCCACATCGACGCGCCCAGCCCGCGGAACGTCTCCAGCGCCGCCCGCAGGTGGGCCCGGGCGTCCGAACGCCGCCGCTCCCGGCGCAGATGCTCGCCGAACAGCAGCTCGGTACGGGCCTGCTCCATCGGCCAGTCGGTCTGCGTGTGCAACTCCAGGGCGAGCCGGAACTCGGCCTCCGCCTCGTCGCCGGACGCCAACAGCGCCCGGCATCGGCGGACCAGCGCCCGAAGTTCCGGCGCGCGTGTGGTCTCGGCCCAGGTGGCGTAGCGGTCGAGCGGCCCGGCGGCCCGGCCCGGGCGGTCCGCCCGTACCGCCGCCTCGACAAGCTCCGGAACGGTCGCGAGCACGATCCCCGGATGTGTGTCCCCGTCGCGGGCCAGCGCCTCGAGGTGTTCCATCGCCTCGGCGGGGCGGCCGGCCGCCAAGTCGAGAAGGCCGAGCGCCCGGCGAGCGTGCAGGGCCGCGCCGGCCAGCCGCCGTTTGCTCGCCTCGGCCAGGACCTCCTCGGCAAGACGGCGGGCCTGCCGTTCCCGGCCGCGCAGCGCGGCGAGCATGGCGAGCGAGCTTTGGTGCCGGCATTCCATGTTCGGCTGGCCGGACTCCGCGGCGAAACGGTAGCCCTCCTCTGCGTGCGCCTCGGCCGTACCGAACCTTCCCCGCGTCAACTCGTCGGCGACGAAGTAATCCAAGATCCACGCCAGCGTGCCGGCGGCGCCCGAAGCCCGGGCCAGCCGCTCCGCCTTGCGGTGCAGCCTCCTGGCCAGCGCACGGTCGCCCACGCCCCAGGCCATCCCGCCGGCCCAACCCAGCCTCGCCGGGTCCGTCAACTGCTCGACCGCGTCCAGGTCGCCGGGTTCCAGCCCGGGGTCGGCTCCGGCGCGTACCCGGCAGGCCGCCCGGAACAGCCGGGTGAGGACGTCGTCGGGGTCGTCGCCGTGCAGCGGCAGCTGGTCCACCGTCGCGGCCACCTCGTTCCAGGCGTCGGCCACGTTGGCATTGAAGCCCGCCTCGCCGAACAGCATGAGCATCTGGATCGCCCGGTGCCTGTCGTTCCGTAGCGCGCCGGGAATCACCGGCAGCAGCAGCGCCACCGCGTCGGACGGCGTGCCGGCCCGCATCTCGATCAGCGCCCGCAGCGCGGCGACGTCCAGCCGTACGGCCTCGGCGAGCTGACCGGCCCCTTCGGCCTGTTCCAGCAGCGCCGCCGCGCGTGCCGCGTACCCGCCCGTCCCAGCGCTGCGGCCGCGGCGGCCGGGCCCGCGCGCCGCAGCGCCTGCTCGGCGGACCGCTCCAGCTCCTCGGCCGCCTGCTCGTCCG
>WHSR01000059.1 GCA_009379995.1 Streptosporangiales bacterium | reverse complement strand
GCGCGCCTCCTCGGCCTCAAACCCCCGAGCCGCGTCGAACCGCGCCAACCGCCGACACGACTCCAGCTCCAGGCCGTCGATCAACCCCCGCAGCTCCCGCAACTGCTCCGCCACCGCCGCCACCGGCGCGCCGGCCGGATCATGTCCGGCGAGCACGGTGAGAGCCTGCCGGATGCCCGTGAGGGCTCCCGCGACGGACGTCTCACTAGGGGAACACATGTTCGAATTCTACTTGGACCACCCGCCCGGAGCAAGCCCATGGACCCGTACCGCGGAAGGCGGGATGGGGCGACCCATCCTCACCGCGAAGAACATCCCGATCTTCGTCGCTCTGGTCTGTTCCGGCGTTGCCTCTTCCCAATATCATCTGGCCAAGCCTGCTGCTTGCCTGCCAAGGAGGAGCCACACATCGCACGGAACATCGTGGCCGCGCGGCAGGCGCACGGGCTCACCCAGGACCAGAGCATCCAGCGGATTCGCGCCCGCGCCGATACACGGGAACCATTACGTCGGGGTGATCTCGAGGCGCAGGCGGCGACCTAGGCGGTCAGACGCGCCACCGAAGCCCGGCCGATCGCACCGAAGTGAGGGAACGAACCATGCGAGCCCGTGACATCGCGGAGGAATACCCCGTGGTCAACCTGGACGCGGACGCGCTGGACGCGGCCCGGCTGTTGGTCGGCCACCAGCTCCCCGGCATCGTGGTCACCGATACCTCCGGCCGGCCGCACTCGGTGCTGCCCGGCTCGCAGGTGCTGGGGTTTATGATCCCCAGCTACATCCAGGATGACCCGTCGCTCGCCCGGGTCTACGACGAGGCACACGCCGATCGGGTAGCGGCTCGGCTGGCGGGTCGCAAGGTACGGGAGGTTCTCCCCTCCCGTCCCACCGAGCTGCCGGCGGTCGACCCGGACGCGACGGTGATCGAGGTCGCGGCCCTGATGGCCCGGCTGCGCTGCCCGCTCGTCGCGGTCGTGGAAAACGAACGCGTTTCCGGTGTGATCACCACGACGCACCTCCTCGACCTCATCCTTCCCCGGCCATGAGCGTCGCACTGGCGATCGCGGTCTTCGCTATCGCGTACGTACTGATCGCGACCGAGCGACTGAACCGCGCCATGGCCGCCCTCGGCGGCGCGGCGATCCTGCTCGCCGCGGGCGTGGTCGGCGCCCACGACGCCTTCTACTCCGAGGACACCGGGATCGACTGGAACGTCATCTTCCTGCTCCTCGGGATGATGGTGATCGTCAGTGTGCTCCGGCACACCGGCGTGTTCGAGTACCTCGCCATCTGGTCGGTGAAGCGGGCCCGGGGACGGCCGTTCCGGGTGATGGTGCTGCTCGTCCTCATCACCGCCGTCGCCTCGGCCATGCTGGACAACGTCACCACGGTGCTGCTGATCGCGCCTGTCACGCTGCTGGTGTGCGAACGGCTCGGGGTCCCGGCGGTGCCGTACCTGATCGCCGAGGTCATGGCCTCCAACATCGGTGGGACGGCGACGCTGATCGGCGACCCGCCGAACATCATCATCGCCAGCCGATCCGACCTGACCTTCAACGATTTCCTCGTTCATCTGGCCCCGTACGTGGTCGTCGCCCTCGTGGTGTTCATCGGACTGATCCGGTGGTTGTTCCGCGGCTCCTTCACCACCACCCAGGAGCGGATGGATGAGGTCATGAGCCTGGAGGAGCGGGAGGCGATCCAGGACGGCCGGCTGCTAGTGCGCTCCCTCGTCGTATTGGGTCTGGTGTTCGCCGGCTTCGTCACCCACCACATCACCCACGTGGAGCCGGCGGTCATCGCCCTGCTCGGCGCCGGGCTGCTGGTGGTGGTCACCGGCCTGGAGTCGCGGGCCTACGTGGCCGACGTGGAGTGGCAGACCCTGCTGTTCTTCGCCGGCCTGTTCATGATGGTCGGCGCCCTCGTCAAGGTAGGTGTCATCGAACGGCTTGCCGAGCTGGTCGCCGAGGCCACGGGCGGCCAATTGCTGCTCGCGACGACCCTCCTCCTCGTGATGTCGGCCGTGCTGTCCGGGATCGTGGACAACATCCCGTACGTGGCGGCCATGTCCCCTGTCGTTTCCCAGCTGATCGCCGGGAACTCCAGTTGGGGAGACGGACAGGTGCTGTGGTGGGCCCTTGCCCTGGGGGCAGACCTGGGCGGCAACGCCACGGCGATCGGAGCGAGCGCCAACGTCGTGGTCCTCGGCATCGCCGCCCGGAGCGGCCATCCCATCAGCTTCTGGGAGTTCACCAAGTACGGGCTCGTGGCCACCGCCGTGACGATAGGCCTGGCGTTCCCCTACCTCTATCTGCGGTACTTCATGCTGGGCTGACCGGCCAACCCGGCAACCCGAACCACGACGACCAGAGCTCTACGCTGATGTCATGCGGAGATCGCCGAGGTCGGCCAAGAGGAGCCGTTATCACCACGGCGACCTGCGAGCCGCGCTGATCGACACCGCGATCGAACTGCTGCGTGAGCGCGGCGTCCAGGGTTTCTCGCTGGCCGAGGCGAGCCGCCGGCTGGGCGTCGCGGCGGCCGCGCCTTACCGGCACTTCGCCGACCGCGAGGAGCTGCTGGCGGCCGTCGCTGTCCGCGCGTCCGAAGCCCTCGTCGAACGGCTGGTAGCCGGGCGGAGCGAACTGCTGTCACCTGCTGTGGATCGGACCGGTTAAGAGGCCCCGTTCGGAGCGGCGTCGCCCGACCCGAACGAGCCACCAGACGCCGAGCCCCACCAGCACCGGCCCCACAAGGGCGAGAAGTCCGGAGCCCGCGACGACTGCCGCGCCCATGGCAGCCGTCCCCGGTTCCTCGTCCTCCTGCACCGGCGGAGGTGCCATGCTGCCGAGGGGGTTGGTAGCGGCCTCGGGCACGTTCCCCGTCACCGCGGTGGCGGCGTTGATCAGCCCGAACCCGTACTCCGCATCCCGGCCCTGCGGCCCGAGGTCGGTGGCGGAACGTACCACGCGGTTGACCACCTCCTCGGCGCTCATCTTCGGGTACCGCGAGCGCACCAGCGCGACCACGCCGGAAACGAACCCGGTGGCGTAGCTGGTCCCGTGCGAGGTACCGAAACCGCCCGCAGCGCCCTGGCCCAAGGCGCCGACGTTCCTGATCGCCGCCATCAGGAGATCCTCGCCGGGCGCGGTCACCGCGAGCCGCTTGCCGTAGTTCGACTCCCGGGTGCGGCTCCTGTCCCTGCCCACCGCACCCACCGAGATCACCCCCGGATAGGCGGCCGGGTTGATGATCTGCGATTTCCCCTCGTTACCGGCGGCGGCGACCACGACGACACCCTTCCGCTGGGCGTACGCGATCGCCTCCTCGAGGTGGAGGTACTCCCCGCCCACCTCGCCGAACGCCAGGTTGATGACCTTGGCGCCGTGGTCGACGGCGTAGACGACGCCGCGCGCCGCCGCCGTCGGGTCGGGAGGAGACCCTCCGGCGCCGAAGAAGCTCGTCGAAATCTGCAGCGGAAGGACCGCGGACTGCGGTGCGACGCCGTAGAACCCGCCGGCCCCGTTGCCGGCGATCAGACTGGCGATCGCGGTGCCGTGCCCCTGCCCGTCCCGGGTACCGGGATCATCGGTTGTCCAGTACTCGCCCTCGTTGAGGTCGGCACCCGGAAGCACCCGGCCGAGCAGAGCGGGGTGCTCGGCGAGCACCCCGCTGTCGATGACCGCGACGGTCACCCCCTGTCCCTTCGTCACCTGCCAGGCCTTCGCTACCTGCAGGGTGTCGAGATACCACTGCCCAGCCCGCCACGGCTTGGCCGGCAGCTGCCTGGCGGGCAGCGCCGCCGCCTCGCTCGGGGTTGCCGAGACCACGACCGCTGGCACCGCCAGGGCGGCCGCCAGTCCGATGCCCAGCACCCGCCGCGGAAGCCAGCCGAAGGCGAAGAGGGCTCTACCGGCCAACTGTCACCTCCACCGGTCGCGAGAAATAGCCCGTGTAGAGGATCAGGCCGCTGACCGCCTCCCCGCGCGGCACGTCGTACGGGATCACCGCGCTCGCCCGCCGCGAGCTGGACTTCGAGCTCGGGACCTCCAGGTAAACCGAGCCGTGGCGGAACCCCTCCACGTCCTCGTTCAGGAAGTCCAGGGGGCGGCCGTCGTCCTCGTTGAAGACCCGTACGTTCGCTCCGGACGCGGTCACCGCGGTCTGCAGCCCGAGCGGAAGCCTGCAGTCCGCCATGTCCTCACCCCGCGGCGGCGAGCACTCCGCCGTCACGCGGACCAGACAGAACTGGCCGTGCCGTGCCGGCCAGCGCCAGCCCAGGCCCCCGCGGTACACGATCTGCCGGACGCCGCACTCAGCCCCTGTCGCCGTTACCGTGAGGTTTCCCGCGATCTCGCCGCTGGACTCCCAGCCGAGTTCCTCCACCGGCAAGGTCGCGCTGTTGGTGCCCACCTTCCTGGGCGGCTGCTGCCACCCAGGAACGTCCCGCGGCCGGATGGGCCCAGGGGCGGGGTCCGCGTCGGCCATGCCGAGCCCGACGGGTACGCCGATGCTCCCGAGGAGCAGCAGCACCGAACCCACGGCGAGGAGCAGCACTCCAGCCCCGCGGCCGGGTCGCCTTCCCGGCCGCCGATACGTCTGATACGGCCGGTACGGCGCGGTGTGCTGCGGATGTGGCTCACCGGCCGCCAGCGGTGCGGCGCCGTACGGCGGTGGGGCTCCCGGCGGTGGGATTCCGGCCACCGGTGGGCCTGGCGGCGGCCCATACGAGGGGTCGTGCCATAAAGGTCTTCGCGAGCCGCCGCCCGGCGGGCCGGTGTGCTGAGCCATCCCGGCGGTCACCCCCTGCGGCTAGGTAGGGCCGGCGCGCCCCTGTTCTACCGCTCCGGGTCGGCGACCGCGCGAGGAACGCCCAATTTCGTGCCGGGATCTGCGTTGTGCGCGGCTTGTGGGCGGCTTGCGCGCACTCGGCGGCTACGCGGGCGACCCGGCGGCGACCACGTGGGCGGTCTCCGGCGCCGGATCGCGCGGCAGGCCGAGGATGCGCTCGGCGATGATGTTGAGTTGGATCTCAGTGGTGCCGCCGCCGATCGACAGCGCCCTGCCCGCCAGCAACAGCCGCGGCCAGTGCGCGGTCGGCCCGCTCGTGAGCACACCGTCGGGACCGAGCAGCGACCAGCCGTACTCCGCCACCCGCTGGCCGTGCCGCATCCCCAGCAGCTTGCGCACGCTGGAGGTCGGCCCCGGCTCGGTGCCGGACAGCTGCATCAGGGTGATGCGCAGGCCGAGCAGTGAGAACGTCTGGCTCTCGCAGACCAGTACGCCGATGCGTTCGCGAGCGTCGGGCGGCAGCCGGTCACCCAGCGACCGCACCAGATCGAGCAGCTCCTTGACCCCGGCCAGCGACCAGTCGGTGGACAGCGCAACCCGCTCGTTCGCCAGCGTTGTGCGGGCCACCCGCCACCCCTGGCCAGGCTCGCCGACGACACAGTCGTCGGGTACGAACACACCGTCGAGGAAGACCTCGTTGAAGAGCGCGTCGCCGGTGATCTCGGTGAGCCGGCGGACCTCGACGCCAGGTGACTTCATGTCGACGAGGAAGTACGTGATGCCCTCGTGCTTGGGCGCGTCCGGGTCCGTGCGGGCGAGGCAGATCGCCCAGTCGGCCACGTGGGCGAGCGAGGTCCAGATCTTCTGCCCGGTCAGCCTCCATCCCCCGTCGACACGTTCCGCCCGCATGGACAGGGAGGCGAGGTCCGACCCGGCGCCGGGCTCGCTGAACAGCTGACACCAGGTGATCTCGCCGCGCAGGGTGGGCGGCAGGAACCGCTCCTGCTGCTCGGGGGTGCCGTACCGGACCAGGGTCGGCGCGGCCCAGGCGCCGATGAACAGGTCGGGACGTGCGACGCCGGCCGCGCGGAACTCCTGTTGGATGAGGACCTGCTCGACCGGCCCGGCCGACCGGCCCCACGGCCCCGGCAGGTGGGGAAGCACCCAGCCGTCGTCCGCGAGCCGCCTCCGCCGCTCCGCGTTGCCCATCGCCGCGAGCTCCCGGGTGGCGCCGCGGATCTCGTCGCGCAGGCCCTCGGCACCGGCGGGAAGCTCGACCTCGAGACTGCGACGCACCCCGGCCATGGCCAGCTCCGCGACCCGCGCCGCCCACGGCTCGGAACGGCCGAGAAGCGCCCGGAGCGCCAGCGCACGACGCAGATACACGTGGGCATCGTGCTCCCACGTGTACCCGATGCCGCCGAGGACCTGGATGCAGTCGTACGCGCAGCGCACGGCCGCGTCGGGGCCCACAACGCCGGCGACGGCGGCCGCCAACCGCGTCTCCTCCTCCGGAGCGCCGTCCAGGGCCCGGGCGGCGTCCCAGATTGCCGCCCGGGCCTGCTCGGTCTCCAACAGCATCTCCGCGCACCGGTGCTTGACCGCCTGGAACTGCCCGATCGGCCGGCCGAACTGTTCACGCACCTTTGCGTAGTCGGCCGCCGCGGCAAGGCACCATGCCGCGATCCCCGCGGCCTCGGCGCCGAACAGCACCGCCGCGATGTCCCGGACCTGACGGCCGGTCAACCCGGTCAGGACGCGGTCGGCGGGAACGGCGAGGTCCTCCGCCCGGACGCGGCCCGACCCGCGGCCGAGGTCGAGGTCGTCCACCGGGGTGACGGTGAGGTCGTGCGCGTCGGCGACGAACCACACCTGCGCGTCGGGGCCCGGCGCGGCGAGAGCCGCGGGCAGCACCAGGACGTCGGCGAGCGGGGCACCGAGCACCGGGCCGGTTTCGCCGCGTACCCGAAGACCGCCGTGCCCGTCCGACTCGGCGGCCAGTCCGTCCTCGAGCCCCACCGCGGCGGTACGGGACCCGTCCGCGAGCCCGAGGTCGGGCCGAGACGCTCCGCCGGTCGCCCTGCCGATCACGGCGCTGGCCAGCACCGTGGGCAGGAACGGCCCGGGGACGAGGGTCCGGCCCAGCTCCTCGGTCACCACCGCGAGCTCCAACAACCCGAAGCCCTGGCCGCCGTGCTCCTCCCGTACGTGCAGGCCGAGCAGCCCTTGCTCAGCGAGCCCGGACCAGAAGGCGGGCCTGCGCCCGTGCGTCGTGTCTCCATCGCCCGCGGCCCGCCGCGCCTCCGGGGGAACGTGCCGCTCCACCCATCCGCGGACGGACTCCCGCAGCGCCTCGTGCTCCTCGGTCAGCCCGATGGCCATGGCCCACCTCTCATAAACCGAATCCCATTCGATACTGTAGAGCGGATTTCGTGCCGTCGAGAATGAAAGATCACGTGCATCCTTCGCCGGAGCTGAACCCGGAGGACCTGGGCGGCGGGGTCTGGAGCATCCCCGTCCCGATCCCGGACAATCCCTTGGGCTACACGCTCGTCTACCTGCTGGAAACCGAGGGCGGCCCCGTGCTCGTCGACGCCGGGTGGGATGACCCCGCGTCGTGGGACGCGCTCACCGCCGGACTCGCCGCCGCCGGGACCTCCGTCCGCGACATCTACGGCGTCCTCGTCACCCACTTCCACAGCGACCACTCCGGATTGGCCGGACGGGTCCGCGAGGCGTCGGGAGCCTGGATGGCGATGCACACGGCCGACGCGGAACTGGTGCGCGGCTTCGCAGCCGCGGTCCGGGGGGACGGCACGGCGCAGGTGCGTTCCTGGGAGCTCGATCTGCTGGCGCGAGCGGGCGCGAGCGAGGCCGACGTCGAGGCGATGCGGCGAACCCCGCGATGGAGTGTCCACCCGCCACCCGTTCCCGACCGGGAACTCGCCGACGGGCAGCTCGCCGACGTACCCGGCCGCCGGCTACGGGTGCTGCACACGCCCGGCCACTCCCCGGGCCACGTGTGCCTGCATCTGGAGGAGGAAGGTCGCTTGTTCACCGGCGATCACGTGCTTCCACGCATCACGCCGCACGTCTCGCTGCACCCGTTCGACGGCCCGGACGCCGACCCGCTCGGCGACTTCCTCGCCTCGCTCGATCGGGTGGCGAACCTGCCCGCCGACCACGTGCTGCCCGCCCACAAGCACCGGTTCTCCGGCCTGGCCGACCGCATCGGAACGATCCTCGCCCACCACGAAGGACGGCTGGCCGAGCTCGTGGCGGCCGTGTCGTCAGGTCCGCGTACCTTGTGGCAGATCGCCCAGCGCATCGGGTGGAGCCGGGGATGGGAGGAGATGCCGCCCTCCCTACGCCGGATGGCGCTCGGCGAGACAGCTGCCCACCTTCGCCGGCTCGAACGGATGGGCCGGGTCGAGAGCGTGTCCGGCGCCGAACCGGTACGCTTCGTCGTTACCGGCCAGTAGTAAGGGAGTGCGGTGGTGCGGGCAGTCGAACCGTTGCGGGTTGCACTGCTCTCGTACCGAAGCAAGCCGCACTGCGGCGGCCAGGGTGTCTACGTCCGCCACCTCAGCCGCGAGCTGACCGCTCTCGGCCACCGCGTCGAGGTGTTCTCCGGCCAGCCGTACCCCGAGCTGGATCCGGGCGTGATCCTGCGTCCCGTTGCCAGCCTCGACCTCTACCGCGACGACGATCCGTTCCGTACGCCCCCGCTCGCCGAGTGGCGGGACGCCATCGACGCCATCGAGGTCGCCACGATGTGGACGGCCGGATTCCCGGAACCCCTCACCTTCAGCCTCCGCGTCGCTCGCGAGCTGCGGCGGCGCCGGAACGACTTCGACGTGGTGCACGACAACCAGGGTCTCGGCTACGGCCTGCTCCGTGTCCGCGCGCTTGGCCTGCCCGTCGCCGCCACCGTCCATCACCCGATCAGCGTCGACCGCCGGATAGCGCTGCGGGAGACCAGCGGTTTCCGCCGGCTCGGCCAGCGCCGGTGGTACGGGTTCGTACGGATGCAGGCCCGGGTGGCCCGCCGGCTCGGCCCGATCATCACCGTCTCCCACTCGTCCGCGGGCGACATCTCCCGCGACTTCGGCGTACCGGCAGACCGGCTGCGGGTGGTACCGCTCGGCGTCGACACCGGGGTCTTCCGGCCAAGCCGGGTACCGCGGGAACCGGGACGCATCGTCGCGATCGCCAGCGCCGACTCCCCGGTCAAGGGCGTAAACACGCTGCTCCGCGCGGTCGCGAAGCTGGCAACCGAGCGGGACGTGCACCTCACCGTGGTGGGACGCCCGCGGGCCGGCGGGCCGACCGAGCGGCTGGCCGACGAGCTGGCCCTCGGCGATCGGCTGCGCTTCGTCAACGGGATCGACGACGCCCAGCTCGCCGCCGTGCTGGCGTCCGCCGAGATCGCCGTCGTTCCGTCCCTCTACGAGGGCTTCTCGCTGCCGGCCGTCGAGGCGATGGCCTGTGCCACCCCGCTGGTGGTGAGCCGCGCGGGTGCCCTTCCGGAGGTGGTGGGCGCGGACGAGCCCGGGCACCGGGACGATCCCGCGGCCCGCCTGGTGACCCCGGGCGACCCGGAGGAACTCGCCGCCCACCTGGCGTCGTTGCTCGATAACCCGGGTCTGCGCCGCCGCATGGGAGACGCCGGCTGGCGGCGGGTCCAGGAACGGTTCACCTGGCGCGCGGTGGCGGTCGCCACGGGCCGCTGCTACGAGGAAGTCCGCGCGGCGCGCGTACGAAGCCACCAAGGGAGGACGTCCTGCTGACCGTCGACTTTGGCCGTTTTCCGCTGAGGCGCGGCGACCGGGTACTGGATCTCGGCTGCGGCGCCGGCCGGCACGCCTTCGAGGTGTACCGGCGCGGCGCCCACGTCGTCGCCTTGGACTATGACGAATCGGCGCTCCGGGACGTCGCCGGGATGCTGGGGGCAATGCGGCTCGCCGGAGAGGTACCCGGCGGCGCAGCGGCGGCCGCCGTGCGCGGCGACGCGACGGCGCTCCCGTTCCCGGACGATGCCTTCGACGGTGTCATCGCGGCCGAGATCCTCGAGCACCTACCCGACGACGAGGGGGCCATGGCGGAGCTGGTGCGGGTGCTGCGGCCCGGCGGGCTGGCCGCCGTCACGGTGCCACGACGGTGGCCGGAACGGGCCTGCTGGGCGCTGTCGGAGGAGTACCACCAGGTCGAGGGCGGCCACGTACGGATCTACTCCCGTTCCGAGCTCGTCGAGAAGCTGAGCCGGGCCGGCCTGCGCCCGGCCGGGGAGCATCACGCGCATGCGTTGCACGCCCCGTACTGGTGGCTGAAGTGCGCGGTCGGCGTGCAACGGGAGGATCATCCTCTCGCCCGCGCCTACCACCGGGTTCTGGTCTGGGACATCACGTACCGACCCTGGCTCACCCGGGTGACCGAGCGCGCGCTCAACCCGGTAATGGGCAAGAGCCTCGTGGTGTACCTGCGTAAGCCGGAGGGTGGGCCCGAGGGGCAAGGGGGCGGGGAAGATACGGAGCACGCGCATGCGGCTGCCTGAGCGGTCGGCGACGCCCGAGGTGGCGGGCCTGCTCGAATCCTCCGAGGTCGTCGCCACCGCACACACCATCGCCGCCGTCCAGGAGCGGTCAGGAGCCATCCCGTGGTTCACCGGCGGGCATGTGGACTGCTGGGATCACGTGGAGTGTGCGATGGCGCTGTCGGCGGCCGGCATGCCCGAGGCCGCCGAGCGCGCGTACGCCTGGCTTCGCCGCACGCAGCGGCCGGACGGGTCGTGGCCGATGCGGACGCGGGGTGAGGCCGTGGAGGACACCAGCGCCGAGGCCAACCACTGCGCGTACGTCGCGGTCGGTGTCTGGCACCACCTGCTGGTCACCGGGGACGAGGAGTTCGCGGCCTGGATGTGGCCGACGGTCAGGTGTGCCGTGGACTTCGTGCTCGGGCTGCAGACCGCCCGGGGCGAGATCGTCTGGGCCCGGGACGGATCCGGCGCCGCGGCGACGCACGCGCTGCTCGCCGGGTGCTCGAGCATCCACCAGAGCCTCCGGTACGCGATCGCGCTGGCCGACCGGCAGGGCGAGCCACAGCCGGACTGGGAACTCGCGGCCGGCCAGCTCGGACACGTGGTCACCGCCCATCCGGAGGCGTTCGCCGACCGGCAACGCTACTCGATGGACTGGTACTACCCGGTCCTCGCCGGGCCGGTACGTGGCCGTAGTGCGCGCCGCCGGCTGGCGGCGCGGTGGGAGGAGTTCGTAGTACCGGGCCTCGGCGCGCGATGTGTTGCCGACCGGCCCTGGGTGACCGGCGCCGAAACCTGCGAGCTGGCCCTCACCCTGGATGCCTTGGGTGAGCGGGCGCGGGCGATAGCGCTGCTCCGCGACATGCAGCACCTGCGCGAGGACGACGGCTCGTACTGGACCGGTTACGTCTTCGAGGACGACGCGATCTGGCCCGAGGAAAAGAGCACGTGGACCGCGGCCGCGGTGATCCTCGCCGCCGACGCGTTGAGCGACACCAGCGGCGGGGCCGGGATCTTCCGACTCGCCGGGCTCGGGGCGGCCGGGACCCCGGAGCCGACGGATCCCCTCGCCTGCGGATGCGAGCCCGCGCTCGCCGACGCCGACGACCCGGACGGGCGCGCCCTACTCTGGCCGTAACCTCCCCCGTGGCCGGAAAACCACGTCCAGCGGCGGCTCGACCAGCCAGCGCAGCGCTCGCCGCAGGGCGTCGGTCGACAGAATCACGGTGACCACTCCCGAGGCCACCACGATGATCATCGCTGCCGCGAGGGTGTCGAGCCCGGACAGCCAGGCGTAGACGCCGATCGGGCCGGCCACCATGTACAGCAGACCGTGCAGCAGGTACGGATACAAGCTGCGGCTGCCCAGCTCGGTGAACCAGGTACGTCGAGCGGGGACGAGCGCGAGGAACGCCGCGGTGAGCGTGACGCCGCACACCAGCAGGCCGAGCCGCATCCCCATGCCCACGGCTACCGAGACCCCGAGGTTCTCGTAGCTGTGCCGCCAGGTCATCCACTCCTCGCTCATGTGTGGCTCGGCGAGGTAGGCGACTGCCGCACCGGCGGCCAGGACCGGAACCGCCGCCGCCCGCACCAACGGCCGGCGCACGACGGCGAAGTGCCGCTCGTTCAGGGTGAGGCCGAGGACGAAGAAGGGCAGCAGCCCGAGGATGCGGCCGAACGACCTGTCCGGGGTCACCTCCAGCGCCCCGGCCATCATCGAGATCCCCACGGCGACCGGGAGCGGCCAGCGTAGCTGCTGCCACACCGGGGTGGACAGCCGCCAGACGAGCAGGGCGAGCAGGAACCAGGTGACGAAGTAGGGGGACAGCGGGCTCAAGACGAACTTGTCGCCTCCCCAGTACCCGCCGATCCAATGGCCTACCAGCGAGTAGACGACGTCGAACACCAGGTAGGGCACCGCCAGCGCGCCGATCAGGCGCCGTACCTTTTCGGGCGAGCTGGGAAAGGTCCGGGAGAAATAGCCGGCGATCACGATGAACACCGGCATGTGGAAGGTCCACACGAAGAGGTGTTCCGCGCCAACGAAACGGGCGTCCTCCAGCGGCCCTAGCGCGTGTCCGGCCACCACCAAGAGGATCGCCAGGAACTTCGCGTTGTCGAAGTACGGGTCGCGTCGTCCGCCGCGGCGTTCGCGGACGCGGAGCGGCACGGTAGTCGTAGAGGTCACAAGCGAGCAGGGGTGGAAGGAACCTACGGAAAGGCAGTCGCCAACCCTACAGTCGTCGGCCGGCGCGGGCGCGGGTGACCGAGCACCGGGGGGCCGCCCATAGTGGCATTAGTCGGCCACGTCGGTAAGGCCCCGTTTTCGGCACCGAACCCTGGTCACCGTGACATTATGCGTGCTGCACAGGTCCATCCGGGGCCTACCAGTCCTCGCCGGGGAATCGACTCATGCGTCGCACACTCGTGACCATCGCTGCCGCCCTGACGACCCTCGTCGGGCTCGCCCTTCCGTCCGGGTCCGCCCTGGCCGCTGCCCCGGCCGCTGCCCCGGCCGCTGCCCCGGACCGGCTCGACCCCTACCGCTCCCAGCAGATCGGTTGGACACCATGCCTGCCGGATCGGCCGGACCTGCCACCCATACAGTGCGCCACGATCCTGGTGCCGCGGGACTGGCATCACCCCAGGCGGGGCTTCATCAGGGTGGCGATCTCCCGGCTGGCCGCATCCGACCAGGAGAGCAGGCGCGGGATCATGATGCTCAACCCCGGCGGCCCCGGTGGCTCCGGCCTGCTCATGCCGCTCGCCTTCACCGAGCAGCCGATCGCCCGGTCCTACGACCTCATCGGCTTCGATCCGCGCGGTGTCGGGAGCAGTACCCAGATCCAGTGCCAGACGCCCGAGGAGTACGACGCCTTCCTCGACATCGACATGCGGGACCGCTCGGACGAGAACATCCGCCACGTGTTGGACGAGTCCGCCGCTATAGCCGACAACTGCCTGCGACGCTCCGGTGAGCTGCTCCGCAACATCAACACCGAGCAGACCGTCCGGGACATGGATCTGATCCGCTTCCTGCTCGGCGAGAACAAGGTCCATTACCTCGGCTACTCGGCGGGCACCTGGCTCGGCACGCACTACGCGACCACGTTCCCGCGCCGGGTCGGTCGGTTCGTGCTGGACAGCAACGTCGAGTTCACTACGAACTGGCAGCGGTCCTTCGACTGGCAGCCGCTCGGGTTCGAGCGCCGCTTCAACGAGGACTTCCTGGCCTGGATCGCCAAGTACGACGACGTGTACGGGTACGGAGGCACCGCCGAGGAGGCCCGCGCCACCTGGGAGGCCCGGCGCACCGCGCTCGCCCAGGAGCCGTTGCAGGTCAGCGAGAACCTCACGCTCACCGCCGGCAAGTTCGACTCCGGGACCGTCGGGGCGATGTACGCCGCGTCGCTGTTCCCCGACCTCGCACAGGCGCTGCGGACCCTCGAACACTTCGACGAGGCGACGCCCGAGGAGAAGGAGAACGTCGAGGCGGTCTTCGGCTCGTTCTTCGACGCCTCCCTCTACGCCGTCTTCTACGCGGTCACCTGCAACGACACCCCGTGGAAGGAAGACCCTGGCTACTACGTGCGCCAGTCCGAGCATCTCGGCCGCGCGTACCCGCTCATCGGCTACAGCTGGCTGGCGAATCCCTGCGCCTTCTGGCCGTTCGAGCAGCCCAAGCCGCAGAAGATCACGGGCAAGGGCCTGCCGACCACCATCATGATCAACTCGGTGCACGACCCGGCGACGCCGATCGAAGGTGCGCAGCGCGCACACCGGCAGTTCGCGAACTCCCGTTTCGTCACGGTCGTCGACGAGGGCGACCACGGCATCTACGGCGGCGGAAACACCTGCGTCGACGACATCGTGAACCGCTACTTCCTCTCCGGCCGGGCACCGGCGGCGGACACCGTATGCCAGGGGCTCCCACTGCCGGAGCCGCAGCGCGCGCAGGCCCAGACCACGCAGCGACCGCAGGAGCGCGACAACATCCTGGAGCGGATCAAGGACCTGAACCGCCAGTACGGATCATGATGGGCCGCCGACCGCGAGCGTCTCGACGACCCCTCCGCGAGTCCTTCCACCGACGTGCCGTTGCGGGGCGGAGGCGTGTCCGGCTGCGCACGTCGCCTGGCCGGCCGCGACCCGGAGTCGACATCGACAACAGCGCCGCTCTCCTCGACCTCATGGAGGAAGGCGAGTGATCCTGTGCGACGTCAACGTCTTCATCCATGCGCACAAGGAAGGCACCGAACGACACGCCGAGTTTCTCCGATGGCTCACCGACGCGCTCGAGGGTGACGAGGCGTTCGGCGTCTCGGATCAGGTCCTTAGTTCGGTTGTTCGCGTCGTCACCAATCGCCGGGCCTTCGATCCTCCGAGTTCGCTCGACGAAGCCCTGGAGTTTGTCGAATCGGTGCGGACACACCCAAACGCGGTAGGCGTCGCTCCGGGGCAGCGGCATTGGGAGATCTTCGCTCGGCTGTGCCGGCAGTCCGGCGCGAAAGGCAACCTCATGCCGGACGCGTACCTCGCCGCACTCGCCATCGAATCGGGCTGTGAGTGGATCACCACCGACCGCGATTACGCACGCTTCCTCGGCCTGCGCTGGCGTCACCCCTTGAGCTGAGGGGCGCGATCGAGACGATGCCAGCCCTGAGCCCGTCGTTACATCCTGCGGCCGAGACGGCCGTCCGTCCAGCTGTCTCCTCTGCCTCCGTCGAGGGCCGGCCGTGCCTGGAGCATGCTTCACGACACCGACAGTTTTGGCGCCCTCGGTTTGTGCTGTGCTGCCACCGACACCGACGTCAGCTCGGGGATACGCTGCCCGCATGACCAACAAGGCAGGTGGAACTAGCCGGAGGGATAGTGAATCGTCGCGCCCGTCGCTTCGGGGCGGGACGCCGGCCCAGACCCGCGAGCTACGCTCCCAGGGACGCGAGACGATGCGCAGGCTGCTCGACGCTGGGCGCGCGGTGTTCGAGCAGCGGGGTTTCCACTCCGCCCGGGTGGACGACATCGTCGCGATGGCCCGCACCTCGCACGGCACCTTCTACCTGTATTTCGCCAACAAGGAGGACCTTTTCAAGGCCCTCGCCAGAGACGCCATGACCGAGATGGGAGATCTCGCCGACGAGCTTCCGATCCTCGAGGCCGGCGAGGCGGGACGACGGTCGGTGCGCGCGTGGGTGGCTCGTTTCTGTGATCTCTACGAGACCCACGCGATCGTCCTGCGGATCCTGAGCGACTCCGACGTCGTTGGTTCGGAGCTGTGGAGCGAAGGCGAGAAGGCGCTCTCCCGGCTCACCGAGACGATCCACCAACGCACGGAGCAGGCACGGCGGGCCGGGTCCATCAATCCCGCGGTCAACGTCACGCTCACCGCGACGGCCTGTCTGCTGATGCTCGAGCGGTTCAACACCTTTCTCCGCTCGGGGATGCTCGAGTTGTCTCGGGACGAGGTCGTCGACACCCTGGCCCCCATCGTCTACGCGGCCTTCTTCTCCGTCGAACCGGCCTGACCGCAGCCGGCAACCTCAAGGGATTCGCTTGACCAATCCGGGGAAGCGAACTATTGAGGTTTTGGAGAGGTTCAAGACAGAGCCGGGAGGTCCGCCATGGGACGCGTAGCCAGGGAAATGGTCGAGCATGCCGGCCTCGATGTGAACGCGCTCATCGACAAGCTGGTCGCGGCCGCGGGGGCGGAATTCACCACCTTCTACTACTACACGATCTTGAGGGTGAACTCGATCGGCCTCGATGGCGAGGGCATGAAGGAGATCGTCGAAGACGCCCGCATCGAGGACCGCAACCACTTCGAGGCGCTCGTGCCGCGCATCTACGAGCTCGGGGGCAAGATCCCCGACGACATCCGCGACTTCGCCGACCAGGCCGGATGTCCGGACGCGTACCTGCCCGACAGCCTAGGGGGCGCGGTCGGACAACGTCGCGGTGGCGGAAGGACCGAGCTGGGAGAGTACCCGGCATCGGCGGGCGATCCGATAAAGGACCTGCTGAAGGTGCTCGTCGAGGCGGAGCGGTGTGCCATCCGGACCTACACCGACATCTGCAACTACACGGTAGGCAAGGACCACCGCACCTACGAGCTGTCGCTCGCGATCCTCAACGAGGAAGTCGAGCACGAGTCGTGGTTCAGTGAGTTCCTCGGCGAGGGCCCGTCCGGCCACTTCCGTCGCGGCGCGCCCGGGCACTCGCCGTACGTTTCGCGGTTCATGACCGCGGACGTGGGCCGTGCCTGACGAGTGCAAGCAGCGGGTCAGCTGGACGACGCTCGAGGTGGCCGGCCGCACCTGGCCGGTGCGGCTGCAGGAGTCTTGAGACGGTGCGTGGTCGGCCCTGGCGCTGCTCGGCGGCCCGAAGAAACGTACGGTCGTCGGCGTCGGGGCCGGCGCTTCCCGGGAGGAGGCGCTGGAGGTACTCGCGCACCGTCTGGGCGACACGTCGTCATCGCGAAATGAACCATGAGCTGGGAGCGTGCGGCCCGTAGCGAGGACGTCGGCCGGGTGTTGCACCGGGTGGACGTCGGCGGGCACCCAATGCTCGTGGCGCGCACCGCGGACGGGGACGCGATAGCGGTAGGCCCGATCTGCCCTCACCAGAACAAGCCGATGGACGGCGGCAACGTGTACGGCGACGAGGTGGACTGTCCCAACCACCACTACACCTACGACGCGCGGACCGGAGAGAACGGCTACCCCAAACGGGTCTTCCCGGCCCGGCGGGCGGCCGCCGTGAAGCCGATCACGGCGTACCGGACCCGGGAGGCCGACGGTTGGGTGTGGGTGCACACCGGCTCCTCCGGATGAACGGGCCATTGATCTGCTAGGACCGGATGGGTGGCCCATTCATCGGCTTCATCGGCTTCATCGGCTTCATCGGCTGGAACGGCCGGCGGCTGGGGCCCGGTCGTCGCGCTGGCCGGCTCGCTGGCGCTGGCCAACGGCGAGCTGCAGTCGCTGGCCCAGGCGGTCGACGGCATCCAGGACACCTTCGGCGTATCGGACCGGGTGGTCGGGCTTCTGCCGCTCGCGATGGCTGTGTTCATCGCGATCGGTTCGATTCCGGTCGGCGTGCTGACCGACCGGGTACGGCGCACCTGGCTGCTTGCCGCGGTGGTCGCGCTGTGGACGGCCAGCATGGGACTGCACGGGCTCGCCGGGAGCTTCGTCGCGTTGGTGGTCGCGCGTGTGCTGGTCGGTGCGGTGGAGACCACCGGACCAGCCGCGGTCAGCCTGTTGGCCGACTTCTACCCGGTACGGAACCGAGCGCGAATGATGTCCGTCTACCAGGGCGGCGCGCTCGTCGGCGCGATGTTCGGCCTGCTCGGCGGCGGTCTCGCGGTCGACCTCGGCGGCTGGCGGTGGGCGTTCCTGATGTGGGTGCCGGCCGGCGTGCTGGTCGCGCTGGTGATGCTCCGCCTGCCCGAGCCGCGACGGGGTGACCAGGAGAGCCGCCTCGCGGCCGACCTCACCGCGACCGTGACGGACGGCGCGCTGGGCGGCCTCCCCGAGCCGCGACGGGTACCTGAGGCCGATTACCGGTCCTATCGCCTGGGGGAGGCATTCCGCGAGCTCGGCCGGATACCCACCATGTGGCTGGGGTTCGTGGGTCTCACCGTGTCGTATCTGCTGTTGAACGGCTTGATGTTCTGGGGCATCGAGTACTTCAAGCGGGTGCACGGCCTGGGTGCGACCGCGGCGGGGGCGATGGCTGCCGTGTTCGGCGTCGGAGCGATGCTCGGGATCGTCGGCGGCGGCTTCCTCGCCGACCGCTACCTGCGGCGGGGGCACCTGAACGCGCGCGTCCACGTGGCCGCGGGCGGTTCGATCGGGGCCGCGGTGATCCTGGTGCCCGCGTTCGCCGGCACCGAGCTGGCCGTCACCGCTCCCCTGCTGTTCCTCGGCGGCATGCTGCTGACCCTGCCGATCGCCCCCGCGGAGACGTTCGTCATCGACGTGGTGGTCCCCGAGCTGCGCGGCCGCGCGTACACCGTGCGGACCTGGGTACGCACCGTAGCCGCGATCAGCCCGGTGCTCATCGGGACGCTGTCGGACGTGCTCGGGCTGCGCCTGGCCCTCGTGCTCTTCTCGCCGGTCTACGCGGTCGGAGGGGCGGTCATGCTGCTGGCCGGCCGCACCTACCCCTACGACATCGCCTTCGTCGTGGCCCACGCGCGCGCCGGCCGGGCGCGCCCCCACCGGCCGTGATCTCCATTCAGCGGGCCAGCCAACCGCCGTCGACGGCCAAGACGGCACCGTGTACGTACCCGGACGCGTCCGAGGCCAGGAACACCGCGGCCCCCGCGATGTCGGCCGGCACCCCCCAACGGCCGGCCGGTATGCGGTCGAGGATGGCGGCGTACCGCTCGGGGTCCTGCTGCAGCGAGATCGTGTTGTTGGTCTCCAGGTAGCCCGGGGCGATCGCGTTGACGTTGACCCCGCGGCCCGCCCACTCGTTGGCGAGGGCCCGGGTGACCCCGACGACGCCGTGCTTGGCGGCCGTGTATCCGGGCACCCGGACCCGGACGCCGCCCTGGAACGACAACACCGAGGCGATGTTGATGATCCGCCCGGAGCCCTGCCGGAGGAAGTGCCGGCCGGCGGCGCGGCACAGCCCGTACAGCGCCGTGAGGTCGAGCTGAAGGATCCGGGCGAAGTCGTCGACCCGATGCACCTCCGCGTCGTCGCGGTGGATGGTGCCCGCGTTGTTGACCAGGATGTCCAGCCGACCGAGCCGATCGACGACCTCCCCGACCACCGCCGCGCAGCGATCCTCGTCGGCCTCGGCGAGTTCCAGCGGCACGTGGACCGCGCGCCGTCCCTCGGCCGTCGCGTCCACCACCGCCTCGGCCGGATCACGGCGCGAGATGTAGGCGACGTCCGCTCCGGCCCCGGCCAGCGCCCCGGCGGCCGCCCGGCCGATCCCGCTGTTGGCACCGGTCACCGCGGCGACGCGGCCATCCAGCCGGAACAGGTCGAGCACGGTCATCGGGGCCTCCCTTCCCGAACGATCTTCACCCCTCCATCGTGTAAGAAAGTGGGCCGCCGCGGGGTTGAAGAGATAGAAGCCACAGTTGTGTCCGTCGAGCCCTGACCCATAAACCATGGTCCGACGGACACAAGGGAGGAGCCGCAGGTGGCGACCGTGCGGAACCCTGCACACGCGCGCACCCATCCGGTGGATCCGGTGGACCCGGAGGTGCGCTTCGAACGGCTCTTCCGCCGCCACTACCGCGAGCTCTACGGGCTCGCGTACCGGTTGCTCGGCGATCGCGAGGAGGCCGAGGACGTGACCCAGGAGACCCTGGGCAAGCTGGCCGCCCCGTCGGCGGGGGCCGGCCAATCCATACTCGAGCGGCCGGACGACGAGGTCGCCGCCTGGCTGCGCCGGGTGTGCCTGAACGCGGGCTACAACCGGCTGCGCGGCCAGCGACGGGTCGCCGACCGGCTCGCCCGGCTGAGACGGCTGGAGCCACCCGAGACATCGACGGACGACCCGCCGCTGTTCGAGGCATTGCGCGCCGAGGAGCAGCGGTCGGTTCGGCGGGCGCTCGCCGCCCTACCGGAGCGGCAGCGGGCCTGCCTGCTGCTGCGGCACGCCGGCTACTCGTACGCGGAGATCGCGGCGACGCTGGAGATCGCCATCGGATCGGTTGGCGTGCTGCTCGCGCGGGCCGAACGTACCTTCGTTGAGGCCTACCAGGGGCTCTGAGTACACTACCAGGGGCTCTGAGTACAGGAGACGACCATGAACTGTCCGGATGTCGGGACCCTGCGGACCCTGCTCGACGAGCTCGGCGAGGACGAGGAGCGGGCGACGAGGGAGCACCTGGCCGGTTGCGCCGACTGCCGCGCGACCCTCGCGGAGCTGCGGCGGTCCGCCGGGCTCGCCGCACCGGCCATCGGCCTCCTCGTCGCGTCGAAGCCGCCGAGCGACGAGGAGATCGAAGCCGCCCTGGACCGTACCGCCGCCGCCCACCGCGGCGCGACGGCCGGGGCGGACGGCGGCGACGTGCTCAAGCACGGCGGCCAGCCGGGTTCGCGGCGCTCGTTTCTGGGGCGCTGGTCACGTATGCCGGCCGGGTTGCGGGCGGCGGCCGTCGCCGTGGTGATCGCCGTCGGGTTCGGTGCCGTCGTCGCCACTCCCCCGGGCCGCAGCGCCGCGGCCGGCTTCCTCGAGCAGTTCCGCGGCGAACGGCTGGCCGTGGTGACCTTCGACCCGAACGATCCGGGCCTGCAGGAGAGCATGTACGCGCTGAACTCGATCGGCACCCTCGACGAAGAGGCGTTCACCTCGGTCGAGCCGGAGCAGGTCGACACGCTGGCCGAGGCGAGCCGGCAGGTCGGCTTCCAGGTGCGCGGCGTCAACCGAGGCGACCTGCCCGCCGGCGCGAGCGCGAGGCCGACGATCTACGTCAAGCCCGCCCAGGAGGTCAGGTTCACCTTCGACCGGGAGAAGGCGAGACGGTTCGTCGCCCAGCAGGGCCGACCGGACGTCGAGCTGCCGGCCAAGTTCGACGGCGCCACGCTGACGGTGCGGGTACCGGCCGCCGCGATGCTCGCCTACCCCGGCCCCGACCGGGCTCCCGGACTGATTGTCGCGCAGGCCGGACAGCTGGAGGCCGGCGCCGAGGGCGACGCGACGCTGGCGGAGATGCGCGAGTTCCTGTTGGGCCTGCCCGGGCTCCCGGAGGAGACCGTACGCCAGCTCCGCAACATCTCCGACTGGCGCACCACGCTGCCGGTGCTCGTGCCCGTCGGCGAGGTGAACTGGGAGCGGACCACCGTGGACGGTACCGAGGCGCTGGCTTTCACCGACCGGCGCGGCGTGCTGAGCGCCGTAGTCTGGCAGCGTGACGGACGGATCTACGGGGTCGGAGGCCCCATCGAATCCTCGGAAGCGCGGCGCGTCGCGGCCGACCTTGGCTGATAGGGCTGAGGCCCCGCCGGCGATCGAGGTCCGCTCGCTGCGCAAGACCTACGGCCGCAGCGTCGCGCTGCACGACGTCTCGCTGACCGTCGAACCGGGCGAGATCTTCGGTTTCCTCGGACCGAACGGTGCCGGCAAGACGACGACCGTGAAGATCCTCGTCGGCCTGGCGCGACAGACCGGTGGGCAGGCCCAGATCTTCGGCCGGGCGCCGAGCCATCTCGCGGCCCGGCGCCGCATCGGCTACCTGCCCGAGCACTTCCGCTTCCAGGAATGGGCGACCGGGTACGAGATGCTCGACTTCCACGGACGCTTGGCGGGCATGGACGCCGCGGAGCGCCGCGAGCGTATCCCGCAGGTCCTGGAGCAGGTCGGGCTGGCCGGGCGGGGCGGTGAGGCCATCCGCCGCTACTCCAAGGGAATGACCCAGCGGATCGGGCTCGCCCAAGCGATCCTGCACCGGCCCGATCTGGTCCTGCTCGACGAGCCGACCTCGGCGCTGGACCCGGTTGGCCGCCGCGAGGTGCGCCTGCTCGTCCGCGCGCTGGCCGACGACGGCGTGACCGTCTTCCTCAACTCACACCTGCTGACCGAGGTGGAGGCGGTCTGCGACCGGGTGGCCATCGTCGACCGGGGCCGTCTGGTCCGCGCCGGCAGGCTCAGCGATCTGGCCGGCGCGGCCGTGCAGCTGCGGCTGCTGATGGATCGGGTGGACCGGGAGCTGCTCGCCAAGCTCGCGCAGCACGGCGAGGTGGCCGAGGTGGAAGGTACGGCCGTTACGCTCACCGTCGACTCCGTCGACGTGGCGCCGACCGTCGCGGAGACGCTGATCGGCTCCGGATACCGGCTGTACGGGCTGGTGCCGGTGCAGCCCTCGCTGGAGGACGTGTTCGTCGGGCTCGTCGAGGGAGGCGACGGGTGAATAACGTGCGGCCCGTTCTGACCGTGGCGCGGTGGACCCTCATCGAGGCGATCCGGCGCCGGATGGTGTTCGTCGCGGTGCTGCTCAGCGCCGCCTTCGTCGCCCTGTTCGCGGCCGGTTTCGTGCTGCTGTACGGCATGGCCGAGCGCGAGATGGCCGGGGTTTCCTCCGGTGTGGGTACCGGCACCGGACTGCTCGCCATCGCCGTCGTCCTCACCGTCCTCGGCCTGTACGCCGTGCAGTTCATGGCCGCGCTGCTCGCGTTGTTCCTCGGGGTAGGCTCGCTGTCCTCCGACGTCGACTCCGGCACGCTGCACGCGGTGCTCGCCCGGCCGCTGGGCCGCGGCCAGTACCTGTTCGGCCGTTTCGCCGCGTTCGCCGCCCTGCTCGCCGCCTACTGCGCCGTCATGGTCGGCGCGCTGCTGCTGGTGGCGCGGCTTGTCGCCGGCTACCAGGCGCTGAGTCCGGTGCGGGCGGTCGCGCTGGTCGTGCTGGAGATGTTGGTGCTGCTCGCCATCGGAATGCTGGGCAGCACCAGGCTCCCGACGCTGGCGAACGGCGTGCTCATGTTCTCGCTGTTCGGTGTGGCGTGGCTGGCCGGCATCGTGGGATTCATCGGCGGGCTGGCCCGTAACGAAACGATGATCAACCTCGGTATCGGCGTCAGCCTGCTGTTCCCGAGCGACGCCGTCTGGCGGGGCGCCTCGTTCTATGTCCAGCCCGCCTCGTTCTTGGCGTTCACCGGGAACGCCGGAGCCGACGCATCGATTCCGTTCGCCGCTGCCACCCCGATGACCGGGGCGATGCTCGGCTGGGCGATCGCCTATCCGGTGGCCTGCCTCGCCGTGGCCCTCCTCGCGTTCGGCCGCCGGGACCTGTAGTTCTTCCGCCGAGATCCATGTTGTGGGGGCCACAACCGGACGGGACCGCTCCCACAACATGGATCTCGGCGGTACAAAGAGTCCGTGGACGACACCAAGACACCCCGCGGTGGACCTCGCTGGTCCCGCACGGACACCGCAGTGGCCACGCTGACAGTGGTCTTGCTGCTGTTGTTCACCTTCCCGCTCTACGGGATCGCCAACAGTGCCGAGCCGATCCTGCTCGGCATGCCGTTCTCGATGTTCTGGATCGTCCTCTGGACCGCGGTGGAGTTCGTGATCCTCCTCGCTCTCTACTGGGGTGAGTTCGGTAGGAGGAGCCGCTGATGTCCGCCGGAGCCACCGCCCTGCTCATCATGCTGGCCTACCTGGCCCTCGCCCTCGGCATCGGCCTTGCCGCCGGCCGGGGCAGGTCGAAGCTGTCGGTCTCGGAGTTCGCCGTCGCCGAGCGCGGTCTGGGCCTGGTCGTGATGTGGTTCCTGATGGGCAGCACGATCTTCAGCGCCTTCGCCTTCCTCGGCGGGCCGGGATGGGCGTTCGACCGGGGGGCCGCCGCGCTGTACATCCTCGGGTACGGCGCGCTCGGCCTGCTGCCCTGGTTCATCCTCGGGCCGCGGCTGGCCAGGCTCGGCGCGGCCCGCGGCTACTTCACCATGGGCGACTTCATCCGCGACCGCTACCGATCGAACGTGCTCGTGGCGCTCATGGGCATCGTCGCGGTGCTGGCCTTCATCCAGTACCTGACCCTGCAGCTGACCGGCGTCGCGTACATCTTCAACGTGATGACCGAGGGCCTGGTCCCGTTCTGGGTCGGTGCCCTGGTGGCGTACGGGATCGTGCTGGTCTACGTCGCGACCGGCGGGGTACGGGCCGCCGCCTGGAGCGACGTGCTGCAGGGCGCCCTCATGCTGATCATCGCCTGGATCATCGGCCTGTGGCTGGTTTCGTACCTGCACGGCGGACCGGGGCAGATGTTCGAGGGCATCGCCGCCGAGCGCCCCGGCTTCCTCGCCATCGGCCAGGAGGGCTCCGAGATGGGGAAGACGGAGTTCTCCACGGCGTTGCTGGTCTCGGTGATCGGGTTCGTGATGTGGCCGCACCTGTTCATGAAGTCGTTCTCGACCACCGAGCGCAGGATCAAGCAGGTGGTGGTCTCCTACCCGCTGTTCGCGATCCTTCTGGTCCCGGTGCTGTTCATCGGGTTCGCCGCGGTCACCGAGGTGCCCGCGAACGCTGTCGAAGAACCCGACCAGATCCTGCCCTACCTCATCACCGACGTGCTGCCGGTCGGGCCGTTGGTGTTCGGGCTCATCGGCGCCGGCGCGCTGTCCGCCGCGATGTCGTCAGCTGACGCCATCACGCATGGGGCGTCGGTGACGTTCACCCGGGACGTGGTAGTTCCGTTCCGGCCGCGGTTCTCCGAGCGCGGGCAGCTCTGGACGATGCGCATAGCTGTCGTCGCTGTGGGCACCGCCGCGTACTACCTGGCGGTCGTGGGCAGCGAGACCCTGGTGGACCTGCTGCTCGGCGCGTACGGCTCGATCGTCCAGTTCGCGCCCGCGGTGTACGGCGCGCTGTTCTGGCGGCGCGCGTCGGCGGTCGGCGCGATCGCCGGCCTGGTGGTCGGGGTGGCGGTCAACTTCTACTACGAGCTCATCGCGCCCGCGCCGCTGTTGGAGATCCACGCCGGGATCCTGGGCCTGATCGCGAACCTGGTTGTCTTCGTCGGGATCAGCCTGCTCACCCGGCCGGCGCCGGCCCTGGAGCCGGAACCCGAGCCCGCGGCGGCGGCCGGCGGCGGAACCGAGCGGGCCGCCTGACCGCCCGCTTTTCCGATGAGTGGGCCACTCACCCGGACCTAACGGGTGGGTGGCCCACTCATCGGGGAAGCTCCGCCGTGGGACGGAGTCCGGGCGGTCGCCGGACCCGGGTCGCCTGCTCGAAGGCGTACGCGAGGGCGATCAGCCCGGCCTCGCCCCACCGCGAGCCCATGAAGGACATCCCGACCGGCAACCCGAACGCGAGGCCCGCCGGCACTGTGATGTTGGGGTACCCGGCGACCGAGGCCGGCGTGGAGCTACCGAGGATGAAATGGTCGCCGTTCACCAGGTCGGTCGGCCAGGCCGGGCTGGCGGTTGGTGCGACGACGGCGTCCAGGCCGTGCTCGGCAAGGGTGTCGTCGATGGCGGCGCGGGCCAGCCGGGTGGCGGTTCGGCGCGCCCGGACGTACTCCGGGTCGTTCAGGTCCCCGCCCGTGTCCTGCGCGCGCTCGAAGACCTCCTGCTCGAAGTACGGCATCTCTGCGTTCGCGTGCTCGCGGTTGAACTCGATCAACTCGGCGAGGGTACGCGGGTGGTCGCCGGGCACGTCCGCCAGGTAGGCGTCCAGGTCGTGCCGGAACTCGTACAGCAGGGCGGTGAGCTCCGGCTCGTCGATGTCGTCAACGCTCTCGGGCCGCACCGGGTCGATGACAGTAGCGCCGTGGGCGCGGAGCTGGGCGACGGCGCGGTCCACGATGTCGTCGGTCTCGTTGCTCGTGCCCCGTCCCGCCCGCCAGACCCCGATCCGTGCACCCCGAAGCGCGCCGCGATCGAGGAACCGGGTGTAGTCGTCGTGGACGTGGCCGGCACTACGTTGGGTCGCCGGGTCCTCTCGGTCGATCCCCGCCACGGCCCCGAGCACCACCGCCGCGTCGGTCACATTACGGGCCATCGGCCCGGCGGTGTCCTGCTCGTGCGAGATCGGCACGATGCCGGTCCGGCTGACCAGGCCGACCGTCGGCTTGATGCCCACGACACCCGTCGCGCTGGCCGGGCAGAGGACCGAACCGTCCGTCTCGGTACCCAGCGCCACAGTCGCCAGGTGCGCGGACACGCCCGCGCCGCACCCGGAGCTGGAGCCGGAGGGATTACGGTCGAGTGCGTACGGGTTGTTGGTCTGGCCTCCGAGCGGGCTCCATCCGCTGGACGACTGCGTGGAGCGGAAGTTCGCCCACTCGGACAGGTTGGCCTTGCCGAGGATCACCGCGCCGGCGGCCTGCAGCCTGCGTACCAGGAACGCCTGCTTGGGGCGAGCGTCCCGCAGGGCAAGCGAGCCCGCCGTGGTCGGCATCGCGTCCCCGGCGGAGATGTTGTCCTTGAGCAGCACCGGGATGCCCTCCATGGGGCCGCGCCAGCCGCGGGACCGGCGCCGATCGCTGGCCCTCGCCTCGTCGAGGGCCCCTGGGTTGACAGCGATGACGGCGTGCAGCCTGCTGTCCACGCGCCTGATGCGTCGCAGGTAGAAGCGGGTGAGCCGGTACGCGCTCAGCCGGCCGGCGTCCATGGCCCGCTCCAGCTCGGGAATGGTCGCTTCCTCGAGATCGACGCCGGCCGACCAGCGCGCCCATCTACCTAACGCCATCCGTTGTCGCGGAGGGAGACCGTCAGAGCCCCCGCATCCTCCCCGGAATGCGACGTGGGCTCGTCTGGTCCGGACCGACCACCACTGCCTTGGCCGGCATGCCCGCGAGCTCGCGGATCTCGTCGTACCGCTTGTCCAGCTCGACCCGGGCGAGCGCGCCGGCGACCCAGGCCAGCCGCTGCGGCCCTCCGCCGCCACCGGCAAGCTCGGCCAGGTCCTCCGCGTTGCGACCGATTCCCAGCTTCCGCGCGGCGACCAGAGCCCTCTTGTCGGCGAACGGCCCGACCTCCGGCCAGAGGGTCTGGACCTCGCGGAAGAAGATGTCCGCGGCCTCGTCGTCGACACCCGGCAACCGGCGCAGCAGCTCCCGTTCCCGCCGCGGGTTGCGCTTCGCCTCCGAGCGAAGCCTGCGAAGATCACCGCGATACCGATGGAGCGTCTGCCGCGCCAACTCGCCGAACACCCGGGCGAGCTCCGCGCTGTCGCGGACGTACCCCGCGCGCCGGAGGATCTCCGTTCGCTCCCCTTCGGTCGCCCCGATCATCTGCCGCGGACTGGTCCATCCCTTGTTTCGCAGCAGCTGAGCCGCCGCGACCGCCGGACGGTAGTCGTTGCGCCGGCTCAGCAGCACGGACAGACAGAGCAACTGGAAGAGCGCAGCACCGCTGTTGGTGACCCGAAGGCCACACTCTTCCGGGAAGCCTTTTCTGGACCGCACGACCAGGGCCCGTACCACCCTCTTCTTGAGTTCGAACTCCACGCTTGCGCTTCTACCCGGCCGCGGCCGGCGTCACGCCAGAACGTAGCGGTAGCAACGGTTGCAATTTGGTGCGCGCTACCTCAAAACGAAGGTGCACTTAGACCGAATCGCGTACGGTTTTGCCCCGTGAATGACCATGAGATCGTCGATGCCCTGCGCAACCGCACGGTACGGGGGCTCACGGCGCTCTACGACGCCTACGCCGAACCCCTGCACGCGTACGGTTGGGCGCTTCTGGGGGATGACGAGGCGGCGCAGGAGGTGCTGGGCGAGACCTTCGTCGTCGCCGAGGCTCACATCGAAAAGCTCGCCGACCCCGCGCAACTTCGGCTTTGGCTGTACGCCATCGCGCGCAACGAATGCATGCGTCGGCAGCGGGAGCGGCCGAGCGGCCTGGAGCGGCAGATGGCCGCCCTCGACGAACTCCTGTCCGGGACGCGCGCCTCCGAGGGCGGGCCCGCTGGCGGCTCCGGGGGCAGCACTCCGGGCGGAGCAAGACCGCCGGCGATGCCGGGAGTGCCGGAGGTGAACGTCGCCCCGGGAGTTCTCGGCGTACCGGGCGGGCCGGTGGGATCGGCGCCCGAGGAACCCGCTGCCGACGCCCGGTCCGGCAGCCCCGATGAGCCCGACCAGCCCGCGCCCGGCGAGCCCGGCGAACCCGTCGGGGCCGGGGAACAGGACACCGAGATCCGGAGCACCCCTCCGCTGGGCATCGAGGCTGCCCTGGGCGACGATGGGACATGGCACGGCGAAGCACCGTCGGCCCGCGGCGAGGTCGACGAGGAGCCACCCGCGCGGGAAGAGGGGCCAGGCGAACCGGACGGGCCCTCCGGCGACGGAAACGAGGGCGTACGGGTCGCCGAGAGGGTGCTCGGCGCTCTCCCTCCGGAGGAGCGCGAGGTGCTGGAGCTGTCGTTCCGGCACGGTTTCGCGGTTCCGCAGGTCGCGCACGTGATCGGCGTACCGGCGCAGAGGGCACAGGCCATGCTGGCGCACGCGGACCAGCAGGTGCGCAGCGGACTCGCGGTGGAGCGCCTGGCCACCGGCGGCCGGTTGGGTTCCGCGGAGCTTGCCGACCGCCTGGAACGCGGCGAGCCGCCCCCGGCCGCGCTGATCCTCTCGATACGGCCACCGGCGCTGCCGGAGCAACTCAAGGACCAGATCGTCGGCACCTTCACCGCGCCGGAGAAGATCGGCTACCGGCTGCACGTGGGTCGACGCGCGGCGCCCTTCGACCGGAACGGATTTCCGGTACCGCT
This sequence comes from Streptosporangiales bacterium, assembly GCA_009379995.1. Taxonomy (GTDB): domain Bacteria; phylum Actinomycetota; class Actinomycetes; order Streptosporangiales; family WHSR01; genus WHSR01. The sequence goes on along the minus strand of WHSR01000059.1, from coordinate 8,087 downwards.
CGACCAGGTGGGTGCGGCGGCAGGACACGGAGCGGTCGGCGAGGATCCCCCATCCCGTAAGGGCTCGTGGCGCTGGCCGGCCGCCGGGATCGGCGTGGCGGCCTGCCTGGCGGCCGTGCTCGCCGCACTACTGCTGTGGCCGAACTCCGGCACCGAAGAGGCGAGGACCGCCGCGGCGCCGGGGGGAAGGACGAACCTACCCGCCGCGCCGCTGCCGACGGCGACCCAGCCGAGCGCGACGGCCAGCCCGACGGCCACGCCGAGCACCACTCCACAGGAAACACCAGATCCGGAGATCGCGGGCCCGGATGTCCTGCCCCCCGGCGAGGCCGACCGGAACGACCCACGGCCGGGCGGCAACCAGGACCGCCCGAAGCCCACCAAGAAGCCAAGCGACCGGCCCACCCAGACATCGGACCCCTCGCCGACCTGGACCTGGCCGGATCCCACCCCCACCGAAACCTCTGACCCGTCAGGCTCCCCCTGATCACCCGCTGATCATCCGCTGATAACGCCGCCGCGTTGACCGGCGGTATCCGGTCCGCCCACGGGCGCGCGGCTTCGAGCTGGGCCGCCAGCCGTACCAGCAGCCCCTCGCCGCCCTGTGCCGCGACGAACTGAACGCCGATCGGCAGGCCATCCGCGCTCCAGTGCATCGGCAGCGAGATCGCCGGCTGGCCGGTCACGTTGGCCTGTGGGGAGAACGTGAAGATCAGCAGAAGTCGCCGGGCCGCCTCGTCCGGGTCGTCCGGGAGCAGCCAGCCGAGACGCGGCGGTAGCACGTTGATCGTCGGCGTGAGCAGCAGATCGTAGCCCTCGCCGCCGTCCTCGGCCGGCGTCCACCACTGCGCCATGCGCCGGGTGAACCCAGCGAGCCAGTGCTCGGCGCGCAGGTAGTCGGACGCGCCGATCTGACGTCCCGCCTCGACCAGCCGCCGGTTGGCGGGCTCCAGGGAATCGAGCGGTACCGGACGCCCGAGGAGTTCCTCCCACTGCGCGATCTGTGTCGCCGTGTGGGCGCCGACCAGAACGCCGAAGTTGCCGGCGAACGCCCGGTCCTCCAGGGCCGCCGGATGGGACTCGACCACCTCGTGACCGAGGGATTCGAGGAGTTCGGCCGTCGCCTCGACCGCGGCCCGGCACTCGGGGTGCCCCGGAAGCCTCCGGATCGCCGGCTCGGCCAGGAAGCCGATACGGAGCCGGCCGACCTCGGCCCCGGCCGCGGCGCCGACAGCCCCGTCGAGCTCCGCGGTGAGCGGCAGCGGCAGCCGGGGTGCTGGGTACGGGTCGCCGGGCATGGGACCGGCGAGCACGTCGAGCACGGCCGCCGTGTCCCGCACGGTGCGGGTAAGCACCCCCTCGCAGACGAGCCCCGCCCATAGCTCACCGAAGTCCGGTCCGAGGCTCACCCGTCCGCGGGTCGGCTTGAGCCCGACGAGGCCGCACTCGCTTGCCGGGATGCGGATGGACCCGCCACCGTCGTTCCCGTGCGCGACCGGCACCATCCCGGCGGCCACGGCGGCTGCCGAACCACCGCTGGATCCCCCGGTGGAGTGCTCGAGGTTCCAGGGGTTGCGGCACGGTCCGTACGCCTCCGGCTCGGTGGTCACGACGGTGCCGAGCTCGGGAACCTTGGTGTGGCCCACGACGACGAACCCGGCGCGCCGGAGCTTGGCGGTGAGGTAGCTGTCGTGGCTCGCGCGGTAGCCCGCCTCCTTCAGCACCCTCGATCCGACGGTCAGCGGGTCACCCGCGCTCGCCCCTAGCAGATCCTTGAGCAGCACCGGAACCCCCCGAAACGGTCCGTCGGGCAGGTCGCCGCCCGCCTCCTCGAGCGCCCGCTCGAAGCGCGGATGTACGACGGCACCCACCCGGTCGTCGATCGCCTCGATGCGCCGGACCGCCGCCTCGACCAGCTCTCGGGGTGAGGCCTGGCCGGTACGGACAAGTTCGGCCTGGGCCGTCGCGTCCAGGAAAGCAAGCTCGCAGCTGATGCTCACGTCGGCTGACGATACCGTTGCACACTGGGTAGATGGCCAGTAAGGGGCAATCCACCCACCAGCCCACCCACCAACCCACCCAACGGTCCAGCCCGGAGATATCGACCGACGGACGGTTCGTACGGCAGCGCAACCGCTTCACCGACCGGATCACCACGGACGGATCCAGCGGATTCCCCGCCGAGCCGGGACGCTACCAGCTGTACGTGTCCCTCGCCTGCCCGTGGGCGCAGCGCAGCCTGATCGTGCGCCGCCTGTTGGGCCTCGAGGACACGATCGGCGTCACCGTCGTCGACCCGATCCGGGACGAGCGCGGGTGGCGGTTCACCCTCTCCCCCGGCGGACGCGACCCGGTGACCGGACACGCCTTCCTCGCCGACCTTTACCGGGCGAGCGACCCCACCTACACCGGCCGCTACACCGTCCCGTGCATCTGGGATCGGACGGAACGTCGCCTGGTGAGCAACGATTTCCCACAGATCACGCTCACCATGGAGACCGAGTTCACCGCCTATCACCGGCCGGGCGCTCCCGACCTTTACCCCGCGGAGCTGCGGGAGGAGATCGACGCGGTGAACGCCGTGGTGTACGAAAACGTGAACAATGGGGTCTACCGGGCCGGCTTTGCCACGACGCAGGAGGCGTACGAGGAGGCTTTCGACGCGCTGTTCGCGACCCTGGACGAGCTCGAGAGGCGGCTGGCCGGTCGGCGGTTCTTGTGCGGCGACAGGCTAACCGAGGCCGATGTACGGCTGTTCACCACATTGGCGCGGTTCGACGCCGTCTACTACTCGCACTTCAAGTGCAACCTGCGCCGGCTCGTCGACTACCCCAACCTCTGGGGCTACGCCAGGGACCTGTACCGGCGGCCCGGCTTCGGCGACACCACCGACTTCGACCACATCAAGCGGCACTATTACGGAACGCACGGGAACCTCAACCCGAGCCGAATCGTGCCCAAGGGCCCCGCGATCGACTGGTCGTCTCCGCGCGACCGCGACCGGTTCCCCGACCACCGTTGAGTGTCGGCGAGTTCGGCTCACGAGGACCGCAGCGGGCGTTCCCGAAGGAACAGCATGAGCGCGAACCCGACGAGGGCGAAGGGGATGATCGCGAGAAACATCGTGTGCAGCCCGGCGGCGAAGCTTTCCAGTACTGCCTGGTGCACTGGTGCGGGCAACTGGGCGATCTGATCGGGACTGCCGAGCATCTCCCGTGTCCCCGTTCCGTGCAGCACGGACGGCTGTACGCCTGAGGCGGCGAGCTTCGCCGGCAGCAACTCGCCGACCCGGTTGGTGAGGATCGCGCCGCACAGGGCGACGCCGAGCGCGCCCCCCATGGAGCGGAAGAACTGCGCCCCTGAGGTGGCGGCACCCATGTCAGCCCGCCCAACGGCGCTCTGCACGATGGTGACGAGCACCTGGATCACCGAGCCGACGCCGAGCCCTGTCACCATCATCGAGGCGCCGGCCGCGGGCAGCGAGGTCTCGATGCCGAGCCGGGACAACAGAAACAGTCCGACCGCCAGCAGGGCCAGACCGGTGACCGGGAAGATCTTGTACCGGCCGGTGCGGGCGATCACCTGGCCGGAGAAGATCGTCATGGAGAGCATTCCGACCATGAACGGCACGGTGAGCAGGCCAGAGGCGGTGGGCGACTGGCCCTTGACGATCTGCAGGTACTGCGGCAGGTAGATGATGGCCCCGAACATCGCCACGCCAACAACGAAGCCAGCGAAGTTCACCAGCGTCACCGTCCGGCTGCGGAACAGCCGCGGCGGCAGGATCGGCTCGGCGACCCGGCGCTCCACCGCGGCCGCGAGAAGCAGTACGAGCAGCCCGCTGCCGCCGAGCCCGTACGTCCACCACGAGCTCCAAGCGAACTCGGTGCCGGCCAGGGAGAGGACGAGCAAGATGAGGCCCGTGCCGGTGACTATCAGTCCGGCGCCTGCCCAGTCGATGCGGCGGGGCCGGCGCTGGAACGGCAGCCGCAGCGACCGCTCGGTGACCAGCAACGCGGCGATACCGACGGGGATGCCGACGAAAAACGTCCACCGCCAGCTCAGCTGATCGACGAGGAACCCTCCGATGAGCGGCCCGGCCACCGTGGCGACTCCGAAGGTCGCACCCATGTAGCCCTGGTAACGGCCCCGCTGCCGTGGTGTCACCACGTCGCCGATGATCGTCTGGGACAGCGCAATCAGGCCGCCCATGCCCAGTCCCTGGACCGCCCGGAAGCCGATCAGCTGCACGATCGTCTGGCTGAGGCCGGAGGCCGCGGAGCCGATGAGGAAGACGACGATGGCGGCCTGGAACAGCGCCTTGCGGCCGTACAGGTCGGACAGCTTCCCCCACAGCGGCATGAACGCGGTGGCGGTGAGCAGGTTGACGCTCACCACCCAGGACAGCTTGTCCTGGCCGCCGAGCTCCCCGACGATCGTGGGCAGCGCGGTCGACACCGAGGTCTGGCTCAGCGCGGAGACCAACATGCCGAGCATCAATCCGACGATCACCACGAGGATCTGTCGATGCGACAGCTGGCCGGGCTGTAGTTCCGGCCGTTCTTCGGTCATCGCCGTCGGTGGCGGCACGTGTTCTCCTCCTCCTCGGCCCCTGCTTGGGACGATCGCGACGTCACCCGCTCCAGGTCCGCGTTGAACCGGCCCAGTAGGTCCGCGAGCCGCACGCGGTCCTGCGGGCGCCAGTCGGCGAGCAGGGCCTCGAGCAGCTCACGCCGACCCCGGCGGGCATCCGCCAGGTGGCGTCGCCCGGCCGTGGTGGGACGCAGCAGGTAGGCGCGGCGGTCGGCGGGATCGCGTCCCCGCTCAACCAAGCCGGCGGCCATCAGCGCCTCGGCCTGGCGGCTGACCGTCGACTCGTCGAGCCCGAAGCAGGTGGCGATCGCGGCCGCCCGCTGCGGGCCGTGGTCGCTCAGCCGGGCGAGCACCCGGTAGGCGGCCTTCTCCAGCCCGAAGCCAGAGCGCGCCGCCGCGAGCTGGCGAAGCTGGTCGAGACGTAGCCCAAGGCTGGTGAGCTGCCGCTCGATCTCCGACGTCGCCCGCTCGTCCGTCTCTCCCGACGACGCCCGTACCATCGCATTTACTTGCGGCATACAAGCATCACGCTATCAAAAGTTAGTTGCTACGTACAAACTAACGGCGGTCGTGGATGGCCGTGATCTTGCAGAAACGTTCGAATCGCGGCGGTACCGTCGAACCCATGACGCCGCACATCGAGGGCGCACTGGCGCTGCACCGCCGCCTCGCCGAGAGGGTTGGCGACGATACGACGCTGGTGTGGTCGCCGTACTCCGTGGCCTCCGCCCTCGGGCTCGTCGCGGCCGGCGCACGCGGGAAGACGCGCGACGAGCTCGCCGCGGCGCTCGCTCCCGGTGGCGACCTCGACGGCCTCGCCCGGCTCCTGGGCTCCGCGGCAAGCGTGCCGGACGGGACGTTCGCGGTGTCGAACGGACTCTGGATGCAGCACGACCTGCCGTTTCACCGGGGCTACCAGGAGAAGGTGCTGGCCCGACCGGGTGGCGCCCTGCACGGCGCCGACTTCCGGCGCGACGCGGAGGGAGCGCGTCGGGCGATCAACGCCGACGTCGAGAAGACCACCCGCGGGCTCATCCGGGAGCTGCTCGTCCCCGGCGTGCTTCACCCGGAGGTCGTCGCCGTCGTCGCGAACGCGCTGTACCTCAAGGTCGCCTGGATGCGGCCGTTCCTGGAGCGAGCCACGGTGCCGCGCACGTTCCATGCCGTTTCCGGCACCCGCGAGGTGCCCACCATGGAGCAGCGCGAGCGGATGTCGTACGCGGCCGCGGAGGGCTGGCGGATGGCCACGCTGCCCGCCGAGGGCGACGTCGTCGCCGACGTCCTCTTGCCCGACGACGAGCTCGTCACTGCCGAGCGCCGGCTGTCCGCCGAAAGCCTGTCGCGCCTGTACGGGGCCCGGCGGGAGGCGGAGGTCGGGTTGCGGCTGCCGCGATTCCGCGTCGAGGGGGCCAGCGGCGACCTGACCGAGCCGCTGCGGCTGCTGGGGGTGCGGGCGGCGTTCGATCCCGCCGAGGCGGACTTCTCCGGTATCGCGGCGGCTCGCCTCTGGATCGATACGGTCATCCACAAGGCGGTCCTGCGCGTGGACGAGCAGGGACTGGAGGGCGCCGCGGCCACCGCCGTCGTCATGCGTACGGTGTCGGCGTGGCTCGGCGAGTCCGTTGACCTCCACGTCGACCGGCCGTTCCTCGTCATCGTCCGGCACGCGACGTCGGGCGCGCTCTACTTCCTCGCCCGGGTCACCGACCCCGGGTAACCCGAGCACCTTACCCTCCCCCTCTTGGCCGTGATCTTGCCCCCCTCTTGGGGTGCGCGGCAAGCAGGTTACGACCTGGCCGAATCCGATTCGGTTCTGGCAGGATCGGGGCATGGACTTCCGTGTGCCCGAAGAACTCGCCGCACTGCGCGAGTCCTTCGCCACCTTTCTCGCCCGGAGGGTGCGGCCGATCGAGGAAACCCTGGCCGACGAGCTGGAGTCGGCGGAGACCGAGGGTGGTGCGGTGAGCGACGCGGCCCGCGAGGTCGTGCGCCGCTCCGCCAAGGAGGGTTTCTACTCTGCCCACATGCCGGAGTCGGTCGGCGGATGGGGGGTGTCCACCCTCGGCACGACCCTGCTGGTCGAGGACGCGGCCCGATCGGGTCTGCGGTTGGGCATGTTCGCGATCGCGCCGCCGAACCCCTCCGGCCCTACACCGTTGCTCCTCGAGCTGCCCGAGCATCTCTGGGACATTTACGTACGTCCGGTCGTCCGCGGCGAGAAGACCATGTGCTTCGCGCTTACCGAGCCGGAGGCGGGCAGCGACGCCCAGGCGATCCGCACCAAGGCCCGCCCGGACGGTGACGGCTGGGTGCTCGACGGACACAAGCACTACATCACCAACGCCGAACAGGCGGACCTCGCGGTCGTCTTCGCCGTCACCGACCCGGAGAAGCGGGCTGCCGGCGGCATCACCGCCTTTCTCGTGCCCCGCGGCCAGTACCACGTCGGCAAGAAGCAGCACACGATCGCGGACAGCCATCCGAGTGAGATCTTTCTGGACGGGGCCCGCGTCGAGGGCGATCATGTGCTCGGAGAGGTCGGAAAGGGCTTCCTCTCGGCCATGCGTTTCCTCAACGCCGGCCGCGCCTACATCGGCGCCCAGTGCCTCGGCCTTGCCGAGTACTGCCTGGACCAGGCGGTGGCGCACGCACAGGCCCGCACCGCGTTCGGCAAGCCGCTGGCCAAGTTCCAGGGGGTCTCCTTCCCGCTGGCGGACTGCAAGGCCGAAATCGAGGCCATGCGGTGGCTCACCTACCACCTCGCATGGGCCGTCGACCAGGGTGAGCAGCCGATCCTCGACTCGTCGATAGTGAAGTACTACGACACCGAGCGGGCCTACGCCATCGCCGACCGGTGCCTGCAGGTCTTCGGCGGCATGGGGCTGCTGCGGGAGGGTCCCATCGAACGCGTCCTGCGCCACCTGAGGGTGCTACGGATCGTCGAGGGCGCCTCCGAGATCCAGAAGCTGGTGATCAGCCGCTCCCTTGGGCTCTGACCTGCCAACCTTTCGCTCCTATGGTGGGAGCGCTCCCTTGATCCGGCACCCCGTCCGGGCCGCACACTCCTGCACGCCGAGCGTGAAGATCCCCCTGAACCGGGCATGACGGATGAGTAGCCTAGGAAAAGGTCCTTGGTTACAGCGATCTTGTGGAAGAGGGCGATCTTCGCCGTGTCGTCACAGTCGTCGCGGTCCGATTCCCCGCCGGACCCCGGTGCCGCCCAGTGGGGTCCCAACGAGTGGCTGGTCGAGGAGATGTACCAAAAGTACCTCCAAGATCCTCACTCGGTGGATCGAGCGTGGTGGACCTTCTTCGCCGAGCATCAGCAGCCGGCAGCCGCTGAAGCCGGCGGAGAGGTGGAGGCGGACCGCGGACCCGCGCCGCCCCAGCCTCAGCCCCAGCCCCAGCCCCAGCCCCAGCCCCAGCCGCAAGCCCAGCCGGCCCCGGCCCCGGCGCCGGCTCCGGCGCCGGCTCCGGCGCCGGCTCCGGTTCCG
>WHSR01000043.1 GCA_009379995.1 Streptosporangiales bacterium | reverse complement strand
CGCCTGGGCAGTCTTCCGACGACGCGTCCAGCCTTCCAGCGCCTGCCGCTCCTCCACCGACAGCTCTACCGGCGCAAGCTTCGGACTCGGCATCACCCAACAGTAACAGCTAAAGATGAATTAATGACTCAGAACACTAGACCGATGGCCACAGCTCCGTTCGGCTGACGCCGCCGCGGGTTCGGAATTCCAACTGCTGCTTCGGCGCCTCGCCGAGCGTACCCGAACCCGAACCGATGCTGGGGTCCTGGCCGACGTCAGGCGCTTACTCCTGACCGGCGGCCTCGGGCTTGAGGAGCACGACATCGACGCCACACCAGGAACCCGCGTCGGCGAAGAGCACCGCATCGACGTCGAGGCGAGTCGCGCTGTCATCGAAGCCAGAAAGGATCTGCGGGCCAGCGGGGTGGTGAAGCTTGCCGAGCATATGCTGGATGGCTATCTCGCGACCCGCATACGGCAGACTGGCCGGCGGTACGTAGGTGTGCTGACCGATGGCGCCGAGTGGCGCCTCTACCATCGCATTGACGACAGGCTTCAGCAGGTCGAAAAGGCGACGCGCGCAATCGATCCGTCCAACCCAGATGTCGATGAGCTGCTGTCATGGCTTGAGGCGGTGCTTGCCGCCGGCCGGCGAATCAAGCCGACTCCCGGTGAGATCGATCGTAAGCTGGGGGCTGGCAGCCCGTCGTACGCCCTCGACTCCGCGGAGCTGGCGGCGATCTACGCGAGGTCTCGGAACCTGCCGACCGTCAGGGTGAAACGCGACATGTGGGCGAAGCTGCTGACTACGGCTTCGGGTACCGGCTTTACCGACGATGACTGGCTATTTGTTAACCACACGCTTCTGGTGACGATGGCCGATGTGATCGGCCATGCCGTGGTGGGTTTCCAGCCCGAAGCCCCCACGATCAGCGCAGCCACGATCATGTCGGGCGAGCTCTTCGCCCAGTCTCAGATCGGAGGTGTCGTCGAGTCCGATTTCTTCGGCTGGATCGTCGAGGTTCCCGGTGGTGAGCAGTTCATCAAGGACCTCGCCCGGCGACTGACCCGCTTCGCTTGGGGTCAGGTCGAGCACGACGTCATGAAAGCGCTCTACGAATCGATCATTCCTGAGCACATCCGCCACCAATTCGGTGAGTACTACACACCAGACTGGCTGGCCGAAGAGATCATCGACAAGTGCGCGGATGACCCGGTCAACCAGCGGGTGCTGGACGCGAGTTGCGGTAGCGGCACATTCCTCTTCCACGCGGCCCGGCGCTACATCGCGGCGGCGGAAGCAGCGGGCAGACTTGGGCCTGACGTCGTCCGAGAGGTCGGGGACCACGTGATCGGGTTTGACGTACATCCCGTCGCCGTCACGCTGGCTCGGGTGACCTACCTGCTCGCCATAGGCACGGACAGACTGCAAGCCAGTGACCGGCCAGCGTTTAGCGTGTCCGTGTACTTGGCTGACTCACTACGGTGGGGCAAGGAGTCGGTCTTGTGGTCCGACGAGGGCCTCGGTGTCCTGACCGATCTTGACCACGAGTCGTTCATCGATGATCCCGCCTCCGCCGGCGAGGTTGACCCAGCCAGACAGCTAAGGTTTCCCGACGGCCTCGTGGCGAACGCCGGACGTTTCAACCAGCTCGTCAGCGAACTGGCCGACAAGGCCACCGAGCGCGAACGCGGCACCCCTGCAACGTCGCCGACCGCAATATTCGACCGATTCGAGATCCATGACGATGACCGTCCGGTGCTGGAGCGGACGTTCCGGAACATGTGCGAGCTGCACGACAAAGGCAAGGACCACATTTGGGGCTACTACGTCCGCAACGTGGCTCGTCCGGCCTGGCTGGCACGGCCGGACAATCGAGTCGATGTTCTCCTCGGCAACCCCCCTGGCTGGCCTACCGCTTCATGACCCGGCCCCAGCAGGTGTCCTTCCGCAGGATGAGCTGCGATCGGAAGATGTGGGCCGGTGCTACGGTCGCGACCAACCAGGACCTGTCCGCCCTGTTTGTCGCGCGCTGCATCGAGAGGTACCTGCGGACGGGCGGCCGGTTTGGGTACGTCATGCCGTTGGCGGTCCTGTCCCGGCGCCAGTACACAGGGTTCCGTACCGGCCACTACCCCGTTCAGGCGGAACCAGTGAAGGTTGCCTTCGACCGGCCCTGGGACCTTCACATGGTCAAGCCAGCCTTCTTCCGGCAGTCCGTCGGGGCAGTCTTCGGCCGGCGTGAGAAGAGCAACGTGGGTGCCGTGCCTCTCACCCAGGTGCCGGAGGTATGGTCCGGAAGGTTCGAAACAAAGACCGCTTCCCGAGCCGAGGCGACCGCGCACATCTCACGAATGATCGGCGAATCGCCACCGGTACCCGCAAAGCGAAGATCGCCGTACGCCAAATGGTTCTTCCAAGGCGCGACCGTGGTGCCCCGCTTCCTCTTCCTCGTCAAGCCTGATAACAACCTTCCGCTGGGTGCTGGGGCAGGCAGGCGGGCCCTCCAAAGCCACCGAAGCGCCAAGGAGAAAAGGCCGTGGAAGAATCTTCCCAACTACGCGGAGCTGTCGAAGACCAGTTCATCCGGCCGCTGTATCTCGGTGACTCGATACTGCCGTTTCGCTGCCTCAAGCCTTTTGAGGCTGTTATTCCCTGGGACGGCCAGCGTCTTCTACACGGCGAGGACGAACGGCTTGACCTCTACCCTGGGCTCGCCGAATGGTGGCGAACTGCTGAAATAGTATGGAGCCAGAACCGCTCAACCGAACGGCTGAGTCTCCTGGAACGGCTCGACTACCGCCATGGGGTATCACAACAGTTTCCGGCAGCCGATCATCGCGTTGTCTACGGCAAGAGCGGCATGTACATCGCCGCGACCATCGTGTCGGATCGGACCGCGGTAATCGATCACAAGCTGTACTGGGGAGCAGCGGCCAGTATCAATGAAGCGCGCTTCCTGACCGCGATCCTGAACTCGACCGTCCTCACCATAGCGGTCCGCCATCTACAAGCCCGCGGGGAGCACAACCCGCGCGACTTCGACAAGTACATCTTCCAACTGCCGATCCCGTTGTATGACCCCGGCGACGCCGCACACCAACAACTGGTAGCGCTCGCCGCGTGGGCAGAACACGTCGCGGCCAGCGTCGTCCTGCCGGACAAACGCTTCGAGGCGCAACGTCGGCGCATCCGCGAAGCACTCGCCGAGGACGGCGTCGCGGCCGAGATCGACGCGATCGTCAAGACGCTCCTGGCAGAGTGAGTAGGAGCGGCGGACCACGTGGGCTATGCGCGCAGCCGTAGGCCGCGGGGGGTGGGGTGGAATCCGGCGCCCTCCAGGGCCTGGGCGAGGGGGGAGTCGAGGATCGTCTCCCCGTCGACCCGCTCCACCGTCAGCTTGCCGAGCGCCCCTTCCCGGACCGCGAGCGCGAGCGCGTCGACCGCCGGCTGGAGCGTCCTCGGCTCGTCGCTCCACGACAGCAGCGTGCGCCCACCCTTCTCGACGTACAGCAGGAGCGAGCCGTCGACGAGGACGACGAGCGCACCGGCCTTCCGGCCCGGCTTGTGACCGCTGGCCACCTCGCCTTCACGGGCGGGCCAGGGCAGCGCGGCGCCGTACGGGTTCGCCGGGTCGGCCGCGGCGAGCACGACGGCGCGGGGAGAATCCTCGGCGTCCGGGGCGCGGCCGGCGAACGTCCGCATCCTGTCGATCGCGCCGGGCAGGGCGAACTGGGCGGCACCCAGGCCTTCCACGAAGTAACCCCGTCGGCAGCGCCCACTCTCCTCGAACGTCGACAGCACCCGGTAGACGGCCGCGAATCCGCCCGGCACGCGCTCGGCGGTAACGGCTCCCCGGGTAACCACGCCGTACCGCTCAAGTACGGTCTCGCCGAGAGCATGGGCCCTCCGGGTCGGATCGGGGTCCGGCTCCGGCAGCGCCCACCAACGCCCGGCCGCCGTGGGCGGACCGGTACGGGAGGGCATCGCCGGCCGGCGCCGCTGCAGCCGGCGTGCCTGCGGCCGGTGCCCGCCGCGGCCGGCGCCGAGCATCGTCCGCAGCGGAGCCAGCGTGTCGTTGGTGATTCGTCCGGCCCAGACCAGGTCCCAGAGCGCATCGACGAGCACCCGGTCGTCCAGTGAGTGCACCCGGTCGGACAGCGCCCGGAAGAACAGGGCGCCTCCTCCGGCCATGGTCTCCAGTACCCGTTCGTGCAGCGGAGTGAGCGACACCTCCTCGTCCGGCGGAGCCCGCAGCAGGGAAACGGCATCGCTGAGATAAAGAGACACCCAGCCGTCCCCGCCCGGAAGCCCGCCCTGCCCGGCCCACACCACCTCACCCGAGGCGGTCAGCTCGTCCAACATGGCGGGGGAGTAGTCGGGCACTCGAGCCGGCAGCACCAGCGTCTCCAGCATCGAGGCCGGCACGGCCGCGCCCTGCAGCTGCTCGATCGCCTGGATGAGGGCGTCCATGCCGCGCAGCCGCCCGGTCCCGATGTGATGCCAGGCGGGCAGGAAGCGGGCGAGCGTCTCGGGTGGCGACGGTTCGACCTCCTTGCGGAGCCGGGCGAGGGAGCGGCGGCGCAGCAGCCGCAGCACCTCGACGTCGCACCACTCGCTGCTGAGAGGTCGCGTACCTCCGGACCCGTCACCCTGTCGCCCCAGCATCTCGACGGGCAGGAACTCGCCCTCGGCGACGCGCCCGTTCGCGGCCAGCCGGCGCAGCGCCTCGTTGATCACCGCCACTCCGAGCCCGTACCGGGCCGCGGCCTCGGTGGCGTGGAACGGGCCGCGGCTTCGGGCGTACCGGGCGACCAGGTCGGCCAGCGGGTCTGGGCTGGGCTCCAGGAACGCGTCGGCAACACCCACCGGCGGCGGCACCCCGAGCGCGTCGCGGAGGCGCCCGGCGTCCTCGACCACCGCCCAGCGTTCCTCACCGGCGACGCGCACCCGGATCGCCCGGCGGGCCGCCTCGAGCTCGGCGAGCCAGCGCGGCGACGCCCCCCGCTCGGTGGCCTCCGCGGTCGACAGCGGCCCCAGCACCCGGAGCAGGTCGGCGGTGTCCTCGACGTCGCGGACGCGGCGGTCGTCGGTGAGCCTCTGCAGCTCCCGGTTGGTGGACGCAACGACCTCCGGATCCAGCAGCTCGCGAAGCTGTGAGCCGCCGAGCAGCTCGGCGAGCAGGGCGGTGTCGAGGGCGAGCGCCTGTGCGCGGCGCTCGGCGAGCGGTGCGTCGCCCTCGTACATGAACGCCCCGACGTAGCCGAACAGCAGCGAGCGGGCGAACGGCGACGGGGTCTGCGTTTCGACCTCAACCAGCCGCACCCGGCGCGCCTCGACGTCCCGCATGAGCTGGACCAGTCCCGGAACGTCGAAGACATCCTGGAGGCACTCGCGCATCGTCTCCAGCACGATCGGGAACGAGCCGTACTTGCCCGCGACGGCGAGCAGATGCGAGGCCCGTTGGCGCTGCTGCCACAGCGGCGTCCGCCGGTCGGGGCGCCGGCGCGGCAGCAGGAGCGCCCGGGCCGCGCACTCCCGGAATCGCGCGGCGAACAGCGCGGAGCCCCCTGCCTCGTCGGTGACGAGCCCTTCGACCTCGTCGGGGTCGAAGATGGCGACGTCGGCGGGGGGTGCGGCACCGGAGGCGCCGCCGGCGAAACCCGCGCCGGAGGTGCTGTCGGCGAGCCCTATGCCGGCGGCGCCGCCGATCCCCATGGTGTCGGTGTCCGGGACGCGTAGCACGATGCCGTCGTCGGCGTGTACCGCCTGCACGTCGACGCCGTAGCGGGCACGCAGCCGGGCGCCGATCGCGAGAGCCCACGGGGCGTGCACCCGTGCGCCGTACGGCGAGTGCACAACGAATCGCCAGTCGCCGAGCTCGTCGCGGAACCGCTCCACCACGAGTGTGCGGTCGTCCGGCAGGTAGCCGGTGGTCTCGCGCTGCTCCTCCAGGTACCGGAGGAGGTTGTCGGTCGCCCAGGCGTCTAGGCCGGTGGCCCGGACCCGCTCGGCGGCCGCGGCGAGAGCGGAGGGGTCGTCCTTGGTCGGAATGCGCCGGCCGACCTCGCGCACGAAGGCGCCCAGCGCCCGTCCGAGCTCGGCCGGCCGTCCGGGTGTGTCGCCCTTCCAGAACGGAAGCTTCCCGGGTTGCCCGGGCGCCGGGGAGACGAGCACCTGGTCGGCCGTGATGTCCTCGATCCGCCACGAGGTCGCGCCGAGCACGAAGACGTCGCCGACCCGGGACTCGTACACCATCTCTTCGTCGAGCTCGCCCACCCGGGTCTTCTTCTCGCCCACCATGAAGGTCCCGAACAGGCCCCGGTCGGGGATCGTGCCGCCGCTCGTCGCGGCGAGCCGCTGCGCGCCGGGCCGGGCGCGAAGCGTGCCAGCCAGGCGGTCCCAGACCAGACGCGGGCGGAGCTCGGCGAACTCCTCGCTGGGGTAGCGGCCGGCCAGCATGTCGAGGACGGCCTCCAGCGCCGAGGCCGGCAGGCTCGCGAAGGGCGCCGCGCGGCGCACCAGGGTGCCCAGGTCGTCGACCCGCCACTCGTCCATCGCCACCATGGCGACGATCTGCTGGGCGAGAACGTCGAGCGGATTGCGGGGATAGGTCAACTCCTCGATCGCTCCCGCGCGCATCCGCTCGGCCACGACAGCGGTCTGCACGAGGTCGCCGCGGTACTTCGGGAAGATCACCCCTCGTGAGACGGCGCCGACCTGATGGCCGGCCCGCCCGATCCGCTGCAGCCCGCTGGCCACCGACGGCGGGGACTCCACCTGGATCACCAGATCCACCGCACCCATGTCGATGCCCAGCTCCAGGCTGCTGGTGGCGACGACGGCGGGCAGCCGGCCCGCCTTGAGATCGTTTTCGATGCGGCGCCGCTCCTCCTTGGACACCGAGCCGTGGTGGGCCCGGGCGACAACTACCGGCACGCCGTTTGCCGACCCGGCCTGGGCCATCATCTCCGCCGGCATCCCTCCCGGCACTTCTGCCGGCGTCTCAGCCGGTGAGTCGCCCTCGGGCGGGTCCACGCCGTACCGCCGTTCGTACGCGAGCTCGTTGAGGCGGGCACACAGCCGCTCGGCCAGCCGGCGGGAGTTCGCGAAGACGATGGTGGACCGGTGCTCCTCGATGAGGTCGAGGAGCCGCTCCTCGACGTGCGGCCAGATCGACTTCAGGTTGGCGGACAGCGCCGACCCGTCGTGATCGCCGGCCGGCCCGCCAAGCTCGGCCATGTCCTCGACGGGGACGACGACCCCCAGATCGAAGGCCTTGTCGTACGGCGGCTGGACCACGGTGACCCCGCGGCTGCCGCCGAGGAAGGCGGCCACCTCCTCGACCGGGCGCACCGTGGCGGACAGCCCGATGCGGCGGGCCGGATGGTCGAGCAGGGCGTCGAGGCGCTCCAGCGAGAGGGCGAGGTGCGCGCCGCGCTTGGTGCCGGCGACGGCGTGCACCTCGTCGACGATCACCGTCTCCACCCCGTACAGCGCCTCGCGCGCCCGCGAGGTCAAGATGAGGAAGAGCGACTCCGGTGTGGTGATGAGGATGTCGGGCGGGTGGGTCCCGAACCGGCGTCGCTCGTCGGCGGGTGTGTCACCGGAGCGTACCGCGACCCGGATGTCCGGCTCCGGCAGGCCGAGGCGTCCGGCGGCCCGCCCGATGCCGGTGAGCGGCGCCCTCAGGTTGCGCTCGATGTCGACGGCGAGTGCCTTGAGCGGGCTCACGTACAGCACCCGGCAGCGGCGCTTGGGATCGCTTGGCCGCGGAGTCGAGGCCAGCCGGTCGATCGACCACAGAAACGCCGCGAGGGTCTTGCCCGATCCGGTTGGCGCCACGACGAGGGCGCTCGCGCCCTGGCTCACCGCGCGCCATGCTCCCGCCTGCGCCTCGGTGGGCGCAGCGAATGCCTCCTCGAACCACGCGCGGGTGGCGGGGGAGAAGGGCTCGAGCGGAGAGGTCATGTACCTATCCTCGCTCGTCCCACCGACAAAATGACCGCACCGGGCGTACCGGGCGGGAGTGCCCGGGCGGATCGCGGTAAGCGATCGAGCCCACACGCGCCGAAGTGATCCGGTAGCGTCCCAGCCATGCGGGGCCGCACCCGTTCGGGGCAGGGGGCCTGAGCCGCATGAGCACGAGGCGGCATCGCAGCAGACGTCACATCGGACGTCGCAGCAGACGGGGGTTCCTGGTGCTGGCCGGGTCGGCCGCGCTGACGGCGGGCGGGTACGGGTTGGCGACGCGGCTGCTCGGCTCGGCGGGTGCCGGGCCGAGCCCCTCGCCGAGCCCGTCCCGACCTCGTACGCCCAGCCCGACCCCGACCCCGACCCCGACGCCATCGCCTACTGCCACCCCGACGCCCACGCTGGCCCGCCGCGCCCTGGAGCGGGACCTGGACCGCTACCTCGCCGGCCGGCCGGGGCAGCTGACCCTCGCCTTCCACGAGCGCGTCTCCGATCTTTCTTTCCGTTACCAGCCGGGGCTGCGTTGCTTCACAGCCAGCGCGGTCAAGGTCGACATCCTCATGACGCTGCTGCTTCAGGCACAGGCCGACGAGCGCGAGCTGACCGCCGAGGAGCGCGCGCTGGCCGCCCGGTCGATCAAGTGGAGCGACAACAAGGCGACCGACGTCCTCTGGGGCCGTATCGGGGGCCAATCTGGGCTGGTCGCGGCGAACCGGCGTTTCGGACTGCGGTCGACCATGCCGCCAGCGACCGTGTACTGGGCGAACACCCTGACCAGCGCGGCCGACCAGGTTCGGCTGCTGAGGTCGCTGGTGCGCGGCGGTAGCCCTCTTTTTGCCATGCACCGGCGCTACGTCCTCGACCTGATGCGCCACGTGACGCACGAGCAGCGGTGGGGCGTGAGCGTCGCGGCCCGGAAAGGCGACGTGGTGGCCCTGAAGAACGGTTGGTTCCCCACCGCGTTCCACCATGACCTGTGGGTGATCGACAGCATCGGGCGCATCTACGGTCCCCACCGTGACCTGCTGATCGCTGTGCTCTCCGACCACAACCCCTCCGCGGGTGCGGGCATCGAGACCGTCGAGCAGGTCGTCGAGCTGGTGGCCGAGCGGCTGCCGTGACCGCCGATCTCGGCGGTGGGTCTCGGATGTGTCGCTGGCACGTCCGGGGGCCATACTGGACCGCATGCGTCTCACCGAGTTCTGGGAGCGGATGCATCGCAACTTCGGCGACATGTACGCCGACTCGCTGGCCAAGGACTTCGTGATGGCCGAGCTCGGCGGGCGCACCGTGGAGCAGGCGCTTGCCGAGGGCGAGGACACGAAGACCGTCTGGCGCGCGGTCTGCGACGCGATGGCGCTACCGGCCAAGGAACGCTGACCCCTACACTTCGGCGGCAGGGCGTCGGCCGAGGAGGCAGCGATGCAGGAAGTGATTCCCTTTCTTTCCGTGCTGGCCGGCCGGGTGCCGCCGCTGGTCGCGCTCGCCGCCGGCATCGTGGTGGCGATCGTCTGCCGGAAGCGCGATCCGCGTGTGTCGACCCTGGGTCTGATCGGGTTCGGCGTAGCGTTGATCTCGCTGCTGACCGGCGGCGCCAGCGCCGTCACAGGCCTGCTGCTTCCCCGGCTCGTCGCCCAGTACGGCCTGTCGGCAAGCACCGTCGGGCGCGTGTTCACGGCTGCGGGCGTCGTCACCAGCCTGCTTGCGGCGGCCGCGTGGACGCTGATCATCTTGGCGCTGTTCGCCGGGAAGACGCAGTCCGCCGACCAGCCGAGATCACCGGGTGGGCCGCTGCAGACGCCACCCGCCACCTGAGCCAGGAGCGTCGGTGCAATCTTCCGCTGTCCTCTCGAGCGTCCTGTTGTCGACCATCGGCGTGCGGCTGCCGGAGCTGATAGCTCTCGTCGTCGGCATGATCGTGGCCATCGTGCGCTGGCGGCGCAGCGGCCGGAACGCGGCTCTGGGGCTCACCGGCTTCGTGCTCGCGCTGCTCGGCCTGGTGCTGAGCGCGGCGAGCACGGTGCTGGCGGTCTGGCTCCAGGTCAGTGCGGGTCTCTCCGTCGCCAGGATCGTCCCCATCGACCTGGCGGCGGGCTTGATCATTGGTCTGCTGACGGCTGCCGCTTGGGTACTGATCATCCTGGCGTTGTTCACGGGCAAGCGACAGTCACCGGCACGCGGCTGAAGCAACCGCGTGGCCGAGGGCGGCGAGGCTCTAGCCGCCGTCGGCGCAGACGATCTACCCGACTCCCCACGGGGAAACGGCGTGTCGGGCTGCGGTCGAACTCGCGTTCGAGCTATGGTTCCGCAGTACATGCCATATCCACAGACACGGGGTCGGGCGCTCGAAAGTGTCGGCCGTTCCCCGTAGCGTCGCTCTCGACAGCTGAAGGCAACTGAAGGCCCCGACCCGACAGGGGATCCCATGGCAGCAACCGACCGAGAGAAGTCTCTCGAGACAGCCCTGGTGCAGATCGAGCGCCAGTTCGGCAAGGGTTCCGTGATGCGGCTCGGCGAGGAGCAGCGGGGGGCCGTCGAGGTCATCCCGACCGGGTCGATCTCGCTCGACTGCGCGCTCGGCATCGGCGGCCTGCCGCGCGGCCGCGTCGTCGAGATCTACGGCCCGGAGGGAAGCGGGAAGACGACCTTCGCCCTGCACGCCGTGGCCAGCGCGCAGAAGGCCGGCGGCATCGCCGCGTTCGTGGATGCCGAGCACGCGCTTGATCCCGAGTACGCGAAGAGGCTCGGCGTCGACACCGACGCGCTGCTCGTCTCCCAGCCGGACACCGGCGAGCAGGCCCTGGAGATCGCCGATATGCTCATCCGGTCCGGGGCGCTCGACGTCCTGGTCATCGACTCGGTTGCGGCCCTTGTGCCGCGCGCCGAGATCGAGGGCGAGATGGGTGACAGCCACGTCGGCCTGCAGGCCCGGCTGATGTCCCAGGCGCTGCGCAAGCTCACCGGTGCTATCAGCAACACCGGCACCACGGCGGTCTTCATCAACCAGCTCCGGGAGAAGGTCGGTGTGATGTTCGGGTGCCTGTCCTATGGCACTCGGGTCACGCTTGCCGACGGAAGCCAGGAGAAAATAGGCAAGATCGTCAACCAGCGCATGCCTGTCGAGGTCCTCTCGTACGACCCGGATGTCGGACGCATCGTCCCCAAGCGGGTGGTCAACTGGTTCGACAACGGCCCGACAGAGGAGTTCCTTCAGATCACGGTCGCCCGTCCAGGAGGCAACGGCCGGGCGCAGATGGGACTGACGGCGAACCATCTCGTTCGAACCCCTGGAGGCTGGCGGGAGGCCGGCGAGCTGGCGGTGGGCGACAGGGTCATGCTCTCGATGCCGCACCGTCTCAGCGAGACCCAGTGGCAGATGGTGCTTGGTGGTCTCTTGGGGGATGGAGCGCTGACGAAGAGCCGAATCCCTGGCAGCCTCGGCACCAGGTTCCGCATGGGACACGGCTCCAAGCAGGTGGAGTATCTCGACTGGAAGACGTCGATGTTCGCCAACATCCGGCACACTCGGCGGACCAGCACCAAGGGATCGGTCTTCGTCGACTTCACCCCGCTTCCGGAGCTGGCGGAGCTCCGCCAAGCGGTCTACCTCGGCGATGGCAAGAAGCACATCTCCTGGGACTACCTCAAGGCGCTGACACCCTTGGCTCTCGCGGTCTGGTATATGGACGACGCCTCTTTCACCCTTCGCTCGAAGGGTGTGCAGGAACGGACCCGCGGAGGTAGTGGCCGCGTCGAGATTGGTGTGGAGGCATTGAGCCCCGGGTCTCGGGAGCGGCTTGTCGAGCACCTTCGGGACGCCTTCGGACTGATGGCGAAGCTGGTTTGGCGAGGCGCTGCCCAAAAGGCGGCGTTGCTGTTCGACACCCAGGAGACCGTCAAGCTGCAGGAGCTCGTCGCTCCCTACGTACACCCTTCGATGGAGTACAAGCTCCTGGAGCGTTTCCGGGGCAGGTTCGCGGTCGAGCCGGAGTTCGCTGATCCGGTGTTGCTGCCCGTGCCGACACCGGTTATCGACATCCATGTGAAGCCCCGGACCCGATCGATGCATCGCTTCGACATCGAGGTGGAGGGGTCACATAACTACCTCGCCGACGGCGTCATCGTGCACAACAGTCCCGAGACAACCACCGGCGGCCGGGCGCTGAAGTTCTACTCCTCGGTGCGGCTCGACGTACGACGCATCGAGACGCTGAAGGACGGGACCGATGCGGTCGGCAGCCGGGTACGTGTCAAGGTCGTCAAGAACAAGCTGGCGCCGCCCTTCCGCCAGGCGGATCTGGACATCCTCTTCGGAATCGGCATCAGCCGGGAGGGCGGTCTCATCGACGTGGGTGTCGAGCAGGGGATCATCCGCAAGTCCGGCGCCTGGTACACCTACGACGGCGACCAGCTCGGCCAGGGCAAGGAGAACGCTCGGGCGTTCCTGCGCGACAACCCCGACCTGACCGACGAGATCGAGAAGAAGATCAAGGAGAAGCTCGGCATCGGCCCCCGCCTCGACGAGGAGAAGACGAAGCCGAGTGACGGCCAGCCGGATCCGTCGAAGGTGACCCCGATCAACGCGACCAAGGATGGCTCCACGAAGGTCACGCCGGGTGCCCGCTGATGTCGACCCTCGGGAGACATGCCTGCGGCTGCTCGCCCATGCGCCTCGGACGCGGGCCCAACTAGCCGAGGCGCTGCGCCGCCGTGGCGTTCCCGACGAAACTGTCGAGCACGTGCTCGGCCGCTTCGCCGAGGTCGGACTGATCGACGACGAGGCGTTCGCCCGGGCATGGGTTCAGTCCCGGCACATGGGGCGCGGGCTGGCCCGCCGGGCGCTCGCCGTCGAGCTGCGCCAGCGTGGGGTCGACGAGCCGACGGTGGACGAAGCGGTGGCGGAGCTCGACCAGGAGGAGGAGGTGGCCACCGCCCGGGCCCTGGTGCAGCGGCGGCTGCAGGCCACCCGAGGGCTCGATCCGAAGGTACGGATGCGTCGGCTGTTGGGCATGCTCGCACGCAAGGGGTATCCGGGCGGGCTCGCCTACCGCCTGGTCCGCGAGGAGCTCGAGGCCGGGGGAGAGTCGCTCGACGGACTGCCGGACCACGGTTTCGACGACCCTTAACCTCCACGCCTTCACAGAGCCTGTGACCGGAATCCCGCCTGAAATGTCGGATTATCTGGTCACTGACTCTGTCAAGCGCACTGCAGCCCACGCGGTGTTTCAGGGCTCCACGGCTCGCGGCTCATCACAGCAGGTCAGAGGCCGTTTGCTTGCCCGTAACCCTTTCGCCGCCTAACCTCGACGGCAGTGAGGAGTTACTCCGCACAGCGCGGATTGCCCATAGAGCTGACATACCGACCGACACCGACGTCGGCCGATCGCCTGGCCGGCAGGAGAAAGAGCGTACCGGGTTCCGGTGGCCGCGGAACCCGTGCGGTCACGCCTACCCGCTGCGGCCGTGTGGCCGTGACCGTACGTGACGGCACCGCACTGAGCGGATAACACCTCGCGTTGCGCATCGCTCCCGCGCCCGGAGTGGAGCGTGCGCCAACCGAAAGGGGTGTGCGTCATGACGAACGCGGCCATGCTTCTGGCAGCGAGTGCGGCGCTCATCACCCTCGTCACTCTCATCGTGCTCATCGTCGTCGTGCTTCGCAGGCCCATTGGTGGGGCTGTGTCCTCAGGGGGAGACCCCGATTCCGCCGAGGGACAGAGGGTGGCCATCTCACGGGATATGGAGGAGGCGCGCCGGGAGGCCGCCGAGATCCGTTCCCGTGCCGAATCGGATGCGAGGGAGGTGCTCCGCAAGGCTGAGGCGTCCGCGAGCCACGCGACGGAGGCGCGCAGCGACCTCGAGGAGGAGAGCCGGGCGCTCAAGGCCGACCTGCGAGCCTTGCGGTCGGACCTGGAGCGCCGAGAGCAGCGCCTTGCCGAACGTGAGGAACGCCTGGACACCGAGGCCCGTCGGCTGGAGGAGCGTGCCCGCCAGATCGCCGATACGGAGGGCGAGCTCGCCGGCAAGCGCCAGGAGCTGGAGCTGCTGGAGGAGGAGCGGCAGCGGGTCCTCGCGCGGGCCGCGGGGCTCACCGCCGACCAGGCCAAGGCCGAGCTCATCGCGGGCATCGAGACCCAGGCCAAGCGCGAGGCGGCGCTCACCGTCCGGGACATCGAGAACACGGCCCGCCAGGAGGGCGACGAGCGGGCACGCAAGATCGTGACGCTCGCTATCCAGCGGGTCGCGACCGAACAGACCGCCGAGTCGGTGGTCTCCGTCCTCCACCTGCCCAGCGACGACATGAAGGGCCGGATCATCGGCCGCGAGGGCCGCAACATCCGGGCCTTCGAGACCACGACCGGCGTGAACCTCATCATCGACGACACGCCCGAGGCGGTGCTTCTGTCCTGCTTCGATCCGGTCCGTCGCGAGGTCGCCCGGCTGACGCTGGACAAGCTCGTCCTCGACGGACGCATTCACCCGCAGCGCATCGAGGAGGTCTACGACCGCAGCAAGGCCGAGGTCGAGCAGCTGTGCGTGCGGGCGGGGGAGGACGCCCTGGTGCAGCTGGGCCTCACCGATATGCACGACGAGCTGGTGGCCCTGCTCGGCCAGCTCCGTTACCGGACCTCGTACGGCCAGAACGTGTTGCTGCACCTCATCGAGTGCGCGCACATCGCCGGGATCATGGCCAGCGAGCTGGGCCTCGACCGGGGCCTGCTCAAGCGTTGCGCACTGCTCCACGACATCGGGAAGGCCCTCACCCACGAGGTCGAGGGGAGCCACGCACTCATCGGCGCGGAGATAGCCCGGCGTTACGGCGAGCTGGACGACGTCGTGCACGCCATCGAGGCCCATCACAACGAGGTAGAGGTCGGCACGATCGAGGCCGTGCTGACCCAGGCCGCCGACGCGATCAGCGGCAGCCGGCCGGGCGCCCGCCGAGAGTCCCTCGAGGCCTACGTGAAGCGGCTGGAGCGGCTGGAGCAGATCGCCCGGTCGTTCAAGGGCGTCGACAAGGTGTTCGCCATGCAGGCGGGCCGCGAGGTCCGCGTGATGGTCCGGCCCGACAGCATCGACGACCTGGAGTCGCAGACCATCGCTCGGGACATCGCCAAGCAGGTGGAGGAGGAGCTCACCTACCCCGGACAGATCCGGGTCACGGTCGTGCGGGAGTCCCGTGCGACGGAGTTCGCGCGCTGACGCCGTCCGTCGCGCCGGATGCCGGCACGCCCTCCCCTCGGGTCCGCACCAGCTTCAGCCTCGGCACCCCCGGCGGCTCGAACCCGAAGACCTGCCCGTAGAAGGACAGCTCCGCCGACAGGCACGCCACGCCGGTCTCCGCCCTCCGGAAGCCGTGTGCTTCCCCCTCGAAGGCCAGGTAGGCGTGCGGCACCTGGTTCCGGGCCAGCGCGTCGGCGAACTTCTCCGACTGCGTGGGCAGCACGATGGGGTCGTCCAGGCCCTGCAGTAGCAGCACCGGACAGTCGACCTTGTCGGCGTGGCTGAGCGGTGCCCGCTCGACGTACACCTCCCGGTCTCTGGGCAGCGTTCCTACCAGTCCCTCGAGGTAACGGGACTCGAAGTCGTGGGTCTCCTCGGCGAACCCGAGGAGCTCGCTGACGCCGTAGTAGGAGGTGCCGGCCCGGAACATGTCGGTTCCGGTCAGCGCGGCGAGCGTGGTCCAGCCGCCCGCGCTGCCGCCGCGGATCGCCAGCCGCTCGCCGTCGGCCTCGCCGCGGTCCACCAGCGCGCGGGCCGCCGCGACGCAGTCCTCGACGTCGACCACGCCCCACTGCCGGCGCAGCCGTTCCCGGTAGGCCCTGCCGTAACCGGTCGAGCCCCCGTAGTTGACGTAGAGCACGCCGATGCCGCGGCTGGTGAAGAAGGCCTTCTCCAGGTCGAGCAGGCTGGTTCCGTGCCCTGTGGGCCCGCCGTGCGCGAAGACGACGTAGGGCGGCAGCTCGCCCTCCGGCGCCTGTGCCTTCGGGTTGGACGGGGGACACACGAGCGCGTAGACCGGGCGGCCGAACGGTCCCGAGAACTCCTCGGCCCGCGGTCTCGGCAGGTACGCCGAGTCCGGGAGTTCGTCGATCTCGCGGCGCAGCGCCTCCACGCGCCCGGTCGCCAGGTTCACCCGGACCGCGCTGCGCGGTGTCGTGGGGCTCCCGGCGATGCCGACCAGCATCGTCCCGGAGGCGGACACCGAGTACGACCAGTCGGTGTACGGGACGTCCACCTCGCTCAGCTCCGCGGTCTCCGGGTCGATGATCGCGAGCCGGGCCTCTCCCTGGCCGTGTAGGACCGCGATCCGCCCGTCGCCGAGAACCGCGTACGGTGCGTCGCCGAGGAGCCAGGGCGGGCCGGCGAACTCCTCCTCGCTCGGGTACAGCGCCTGCTCCGGCCTCGCGGCGTAGATGTCCACCTCGTAGAGGTTCCACCAGCCGGACCAGTCGCTGACCACGTAGAGGCGCTGGTCGTCCGCCCAGGTCGGCGCCTGTACCGACTCGCTCGGCCCACCCTTGAGCCGCAGCGACTTTCCCACCGAACCGTCGGCCTCGATCTTCGCGACCCGCAGCTCGGTGCCGTCCCAGGGCATCCGCGGGTGGTTCCAGGAGATCCAGGCGAGATGGCGCCCGTCCGGTGAGACGCACGGGGAGGCGAAGAAATCCACGCCGGTCACCAGCTGGCGCACCGCGGCCGGGTCGTCGGCGGCGCTGCCGTCCAGCGGCACCGCCACGAGCGCGCGGGTGACCTTGCCCTCGGCGTGGCTTTCCCGCACACACCACACCTCGGACCCGTCCGGGGAGCAGATCGGGTCGGCGTAGCGTAGCGCTGTCGGCTCGTCGGGCTGGGGCGTGATCGGTCGCGGCTCCTTGCCGCCCGGATCCAGCCGGTACAGTCGCTGATCGTCGTAGTGGGCGAAGATCACGGCATAGCCGTCACCCTGCCGGGCGGGTAGGTAGGAGCGCCCACCGTACTCGTGCACCCGCGTACGGGCGTTCCAGGGAACGGACAGCAGCTCGCGGCGGGTTCCGTCCTCGGCTCGGTGCACGACGGTCGTGCGGCCTCGCTCCTCGGGACGGGTCTCCTGCCACCAGACGTCGCCGCCGATCACCCGCGGCGAGCTGAGGCGCAGGCCGGAGCGGGCGACCTGCTCGGCGGAGATCGGGGATGGCCAGGTGCCGTACGGTGCGATCAGGCGATCGTCGGACATGACCGAATACTGCCTCACATGTCAGCATCTCCGCACCTCGGATGCCCCCCTGTCCTGCCCGTGATCTTGCAGAAGAGGGCAGGAGGCGTCACAGGATCTGGGAGAGGAACTGTTTCGTCCGCTCCTCCTGCGGGTTCTCGAAAAAGTGGTCGGGCGTGCCGACCTCGACGATCTCCCCGTCGGCCATGAAGACCATGCGGTCGGCGACGGCACGGGCGAAGCCCATCTCGTGGCTCACCACGATCATCGTCATCCCCGACTCGGCGAGTTCCTCCATCGTCTCGAGGACCTCTTTGATCATCTCCGGGTCCAGCGCCGAGGTCGGCTCGTCGAAGAGCATGATCTTGGGTTCCATGGCGAGGGCTCGGGCGATCGCGGCCCGCTGCTGCTGACCGCCGGAGAGCTGGCCCGGGTACTTGTGCGCCTGCTCCGGGATGCGTACCCGCTCCAGCATCTCCATCGCCGCCTTACGCGCCTCCGCCCGTGGGCGCCGTCGTACCTGCCGCGGGGCGAGGGTGACGTTGTCCAGAACCGTTCGGTGGGGAAACAGGTTGAACTGCTGGAACACCATCCCCAACTCGCGCCTGATCTCCGAGATGTTGCGCAGGTCGTCGGAGAGTTCGATGCCGTCCACGACGATGCGGCCGCCGTCGTGTTTTTCCAGCCGGTTGATGCAGCGGATCAGGGTGGACTTGCCCGACCCGGACGGGCCGAGCACGACCACCACCTCCCGCCGGCCGACGGCGAGGTCGATGCCGCGCAGGGCCTGGAAGTCGTCGAACCACTTCTGCACCCCCTCGAGCAGGATCATCTGCTCGCCGGTGCCCCCCGGCTGCATCGCCTTCGAGGCAGGCGTCGTCTGGGTCATCGCTCTCCTACTCCCAGCCGTCGTTCGAGTCGCTGGCTCTCCCTGGACATCGAGTACGACCCCACCCAGTAGAGGAGAGACACGAACAGCAGCGTCTCGAAGATAAGCCCCTGCGCGGTGAACTCACGCTGTTTGGTGATCAGGTCGGCGACGCCGAGCAGCTCGGTGAGGCCGATGATGAACACCAGCGAGGTGTCCTTGAACAGGCTGATGAACTGTCCCACCATGGCCGGGATGACCGCGCGCAGGGCCTGCGGCAACACGATCAGCCATGTCGTCTTGACCGGGGACAGGCCGAGGGCCTGCGCGGCCTCGTACTGCCCCCTGGGTACCGACTGCAGTCCGCCGCGCACGATCTCGGCCACGTACGCGGCGGTGAACAGGATGATGCCGATCATCGCCCGGGTCACGACGCTGGGGGTCGGGGTGCCGGGCGGGAGGGTGAACCCGATGATGAGGTACCCGACGAACAGCACGGTGATGAGCGGGACGCCGCGGATGATCTCGATGTAGGTCACGCAGACGACCCGTACGGCGGGGAGGCTTGACCGCCGTCCAAGCGCGAGCAGGACTCCGAGCGGGAACGAGATCGCGATGCCGCCGATCGCGAGGTAGATGGTGAGCAGCAGGCCGCCCCAGGTCCGCGGGCTCACGCCGCCGAGGCCGATCACGATGCCGAAGGCCGCGGCCAGTCCGACCAGGGCGAGGACCGCCGTCCACTTGGCGTAGCGGCGCGGCAGCAGCGTCCCGGCGAGGCGGCCGAGCACAGCCACGGCAGCGGCCCCGGCCACGAGCAGCGTCGCCCCGACCGAGCCGGCGAGCCAGAGCAGCACCGCGGCCAGCACGACCACCGGCGCGACCCGGCGCAGTGGGAGGAACCGGCCACCGATCGGCCGGGCGCGGCCGGCGGCCACCTCGGCCCGCCGGACCGTCGCGGCGGCGCCAGCCGCCAGCCCGAAGGTCCCGGCGAGCACGTACATTGCCGTCCACAGGCGCCACAGCGCGTCGTCCGGGAAGCGGAAGACGAGCAGCAGCCTGAGGTTGCGCTCGATGATCTCCCAGCGGCCGTCCACGAACACGAAGCGGCCCACCCGGTAGAGCAGCAAACCCAGCAGGGCTGCGAACAGGACGGTGAGGACGGAGTTGTACCAGGTGGAGAACAGGTTCTCCCGCAGCCAACGCCCCGGCGGCACGTGTCGCCGGGGCGGCTCCTCGCGGCCCGGCAGCGGCTCCAGCGTGTCGACACGGATGGAGGTCACGGGTCACCGCTCCCGAAGCGCGAGTCGACGGTTGACGAGGTTGGTCACCAGCGAGATCCCGAGCGAGAAGCAGAGGTAGACGAGCATCAGTACGAGGACCGACTGCGGTGCCGGTGCCTGCTGCCCGATGGCGATTCGGATGACCCTCGTCACCTCCGGATAGGCGATGGCAACACCGAGGGAAGAGTTCTTGACCAGGTTGAGGTACTGGTTCGCCAGCGGCGGGATCATGATCCGGGTGGCCTGCGGGAGCACCACGTAACGTAGCCGCGCGAACGGCGACAGCCCGAGCGCGTTCGCCGCCTCCGTCTGGCCCCTGGGTACCGCCAGGATGCTGCCGCGGACGATCTCGGCGATGTGGCTCGAGGTGTAGAGGGTCAGCCCGATGAGGATCGCCCCGTACTCCGGGCTGAGCAGGAAGCCGTGTTCGGTACCGAGCTCGCCGCGCTCCGGCAGGGAGAGCCCAAACGGCCGGCCCCCGGCGAAGAAGCCGAGAACGACGGCCGCGACCAGCACCCCGGCGGCCCACAGCAGGCGACGGTGCGGCTGGCCGGTCGCGTCGAAGCGCCGGGTGCGCCACACCGAGACGGCGGCCGCGAGGACCGCACCCGCCCCGAGGACGGCGAGGAAGACCGCGAGGTCGCCGGTGCGCTCCAACCAGACCACCACGAGTCCGCGATTCGACAGCACCAGCCAGCCCCAGTCGACGGCCCGCTGGATCGGCGGGAGCTGGAGGATCACGGCCAGATACCAGAAGAGGATGATGATCAGGACCGGGACGTTGCGCAGCGTCTCGACGTAGCCGGCGGCGGTCCGGCGGACCAGCCAGTTGGTGGACAGCCGGGCCACCCCGACGATCACGCCGATGACCGTCGCCAGGGCGATACCGGCGAACGAGACGATCGCCGTGTTCTGGACGCCGACCAGGATCGCCGCGAAGAGGTTCGCCGACGGATCGAAGTCGGAGTTCGCGATCGAGAAGCCGGCCGACTCGTCGAGGAACCCGAAGCTGGTGCCGATTCCGAGCCGGTCCAGGTTCCTGAGCACGTTCGAGTACAGGTAGAGGACGACGCCGACCACCAGCACGAGGAAGACGAGCTGGAAGACGACGCGCAGCACGCGTACGTTCCGCCACAGAGGCGGCCGGTGTGGGTTCGCCCCGGGCTTGGTCGCTGAGGTGCTCATACTGGTCAGATATGGCCGGTGAGGGCGCCCGAGTACCTGCCGGGCGCCCTCACCGGCGCGTCGGTTAGCGGTACGGCGGTGCGTAGTGCAGCCCGCCGTTGGTGTACAGGTCGTTCAGTCCACGCTCGAGGCCCAGCGGGGAGTCGGCGCCGACGTTGCGGTCGTAAATCTCACCGTAGTTGCCCACCGCCTGGATGACCTGGACCGCGAAGTCGTCGGGGAGCCCGAGACCGGAGTCGAAGTTCTCCTCACCCAGGAGCCGCCGGATCTCCTCGTTCTGGTCGCCCTTCATCTGTTCGACGTTCTCCGAGGTGATGCCGAACTCCTCGGCCTGGATCGTGGCGATCACCGTCCAGTCGATGGCCTGGGCCCACGGGGAGTCGCCGTCACGGACGACGGGGCCGAGAGGCTCCTTGGAGAACTCCTCGTCGAGGATGCGCAGCGCGTCCGGCCCGCCCTGGTTGTCCGGCCAGCTCGAACGCACCCCGGCGAGCTGCGACTTGTCCGACGTCCATCCGTCGCAACGTCCCTGCTGGAACGCCTGCTGCAGAGTCTCGTTGTCCTCGAAGGACAGCGGCTCGTGCTCGAGGTTGCGGGCCCGGAACGCGGTGGCCAGGTTGAGTTCGGTTGTCGTGCCGGACAGTACGCAGATCGTCGTCCCGTCCATGTCCTCGAGCCGCCGGTAGTCCGAGTCCGCCGGCACCATCATCCCCTGGCCGTCGTAGAAGGTCGTGTGCAGGAACGTGGCGCCCTCGGCCCCGTCCCGTTCCGCAGTCCACGTCGTGTTGCGGATGAGCACGTCGATCTCGCCCGACTGGAGCGCGGTGAAGCGCTGTTCGGTGGTCACCGGCTTGAACTCGACGGCGTTCGGATCGCCCAGCACCGCCGCCGCGACGGCGCGGCAGTAGTCGATGTCGAAGCCCTCGTACTCGCCCTGTGGGGTGACGACGCCGAAGCCGGGCACCGCGTCGTTGATGCCGCAGTTGAGCGTGCCGCGGTCCTGCACGCGCTGGAGCGTGTTGCCCTGCTGTCCCCCGGCCTGTCCCCCCTGTCCTTCGTTTCCCTCGCTCCCGCCGATGCATCCGGCCAGCAGAAGGCCGAGGATGCTCAGCGGCAACGTTACTTTCAGGTGTAGGAGTCGCACCCTGAACCACCTCCTTTGGTGAGGGAGATGAGGGGAGATTAGACCATGTGGGCCGCGTGAGGCTCGACCAGACGGGCCGATCCTGGACATCTCGATTTCGGCGTGTGCATACCCTGAACCTGTGACTTCGACCGCATACCCCACGTACCAGGTGCGGACGTACGGCTGCCAGATGAACGCCCACGACTCCGAGCGGCTGGCCGGGACGCTGCAGGACGCGGGATATGTCGAGGTAGACGAGGGTCAGACCCCCGACGTCATCGTCTTCAACACCTGCGCTGTCCGGGAGAACGCCGAGGGCAAGCTGTACGGCAACCTTGGTCACCTGCGTCCGGTGAAGGAGCGCAACCCCGGGATGCAGATCGCCGTTGGCGGGTGTCTCGCGCAGAAGGATCGCGGCGAGATCGTCCGCCGGGCGCCGTGGGTCGACGTCGTGTTCGGCACCCACAACCTCGGTTCGCTGCCCGTCCTGCTGGAGCGGGCGCGGATCCGGCGGGAGGCGCAGGTCGAGATCAAGGAGGCGCTGGAGACCTTCCCCTCGACGCTGCCGACCAGGCGCGAGTCGCCGTACGCCGCCTGGGTGTCGATCTCCGTGGGCTGCAACAACACCTGTACGTTCTGCATAGTTCCCTCGTTGCGCGGGCGGGAAAGGGATCGACGGCCGGGCGAGATTCTGGCCGAGATCCGGACCCTCGTCGCCGAGGGCGCCATCGAGGTGACCCTGCTCGGGCAGAACGTCAACTCCTACGGCGTGGAGTTCGGGGATCGGCAGGCGTTCTCGCAGCTGCTGCGCGTCTGCGGCGAGGTCGAAGGGCTGGAGCGGGTGCGGTTCACCTCGCCGCACCCCAGGGACTTCACCGACGACGTCATCGCGGCGATGGCGGAGACCCCCAACGTGATGCCGCAGCTTCACATGCCGCTGCAGTCCGGGTCCGACGCCGTGCTGCGCGGGATGCGACGGTCCTACCGGCAGGAGCGCTACCTCGGGATCATCCGCCGGGTGCGGGAGGCGATCCCGGACGCCGCGATCACCACCGACATCATCGTGGGCTTCCCGGGCGAGACCGAGGAGGACTTCCAGCAGACCCTGCACGTGGTGCGGGAGGCGCGGTTCGCCGGCGCCTTCACCTTCCGGTACTCCAAGCGGCCCGGTACCCCGGCCGCCGACCTGCCGGGCCAGGTACCCAAGGAGGTCGTGCAGGATCGGTACGAGCGGCTGGCCGCCCTGGTCGAGGAGATCTCCTGGACGGAGAACCGGAAGCTGCTCGGCGCCGAGCTCGAGGTGCTCGCGTCCGAGGGCGAGGGGCGCAAGGACGAGATCACCCGCCGTGCGACCGGGCGGGCGCGGGACAACCGGCTCGTGCACTTCGCGCCGGACGGGCTGCGGCTCGTCCGCCCGGGGGACGTGGTGACCGTGCGGGTGACCGGGGCCGCGCCGCACCATCTCGTCGCCGATGACGGCCCACTGAACGTGCGGCGCACCCGCGCCGGCGACGCGTGGGAGGAGCGGAACGGCGTTGCCCGGCCATCCGGGGTCATGCTGGGCATGCCGACGGTGACGCCCTCGGCCTGATGCTGGTCGCCGCGGCGGTCTGCCCCCACCCTCCGCTTCTGGTTCCCGAGGTAGCTGGTGCCGCCGCCCCCGAGCTCGCCTCGGTAAGAGCCGCCTGCGGCGAGGCCGTGCGGCGGGTGCTGGCGTCGCGGCCCGAGCTGATCGTCATCGTGGGTGCGGGGCCGCGGACGGTCTCCTACGGCCGGGACGCGGCGGGCAGCCTCGCCGGGTACGGCGTCGCCGTGCGCGTGGGCGACAGCGCAGCCGGCGAGCCCGTCCTGCCGCCGTCGCTGACGGTCGGCCGATGGCTGCTGGAGGAGTTCCGCCCGCCCGGCGTCGAAGGCATCGAGGTGCTGCCGTACGGCATCGACGCGGGCGCGGGGCCGCAGGATTGCCTGCGGCTCGGCACGACGCTGGCCGGGCGAGCCGGGCGGGTTGGCATGCTGGCGATGGGCGACGGCTCGGCACGGCGCAGCACCACGGCGCCGGGCCAGGTGGACGAGCGGGCGTACGACTTCGACGCCAGCGTCGCGGGCGCGCTGGCCGAGGGAGACGCGCACGCGCTGGCCCGCCTCGATGCCGGGCTCGCCGACGAGCTGGCGGTCGCCGGGCGGCCCGCGTGGCAGGTGTTGGCCGGCGCGGCCGGCGAGACGCGGTTCCGTGCCGAGCTGCTCGCCGATGCGGCGCCGTACGGCATGGCGTACCTGGTGGCGGTCTGGCTAGCCGCCGGCCCACCCTCCTCTCCTTGGCCGTGATCTTGCAGAAATCACGGCCAAGGAGAGGCTACCTACCTCTCCTGCCGGCCGCCTTCCTGCTCGCCGCGCGGCGCGTCGCCGCTCTCGGCATACTGTCTGGCCTTCTCGGCTGCCTTGTCGATGGTCTGGCGGTGCTTGCCGCCCGTCCGCTGGTCGACGGCCTCGGCCGCCCGATCGATGCCCTCGCGGGCCTTGTCCGGGTTCTTGCCGAGGAGTCGCTTGGCCTTGTCGGCCAGGCCTTTGAGACCGGCCATCGTTCTTCCCCCCTCGGAATCGTTCCTTCGGCCGCTATACCCAGCATGCTCACCTGGTAACACTGATTTCCGTGCGAAACACGCTGGTTATCGCCGTCGTGGGCGCCACGGCCGCGGGAAAGTCCGAGCTGGGGGTGAGGCTCGCCCTCGCCCTCGGCGGTGAGGTGGTCAACGCCGACTCCATGCAGCTGTACCTGGGCATGGACGTGGGAACCGCCAAGCTCACCCCGGCGGAGCGGCGCGGCGCGCCGCACCACCTGCTGGACATCTGGGACGTCCGGGGTTCGGCCAGCGTCGCGGAGTACCAGCGAGCGGGACGGAGCGTCGTCGACCGGCTCCTCGCGGGGGGCCGGACCCCGATCCTGGTCGGCGGCTCCGGGCTGTACGTACGTGCCGTCCTCGACGGTCTCGACTTCCCCGGCACCGATCCGCGGCTGCGCGCCCGCCTCGAAGCGGAGCTGGCCCGGCTGGGCGCGCCGGCCATGCACGCGCGGCTGCGGGATCTCGACCCGGCCGCCGCGGCGAGCATCCTGCCCAGCAACGGTCGGCGCATCGTCCGCGCGCTGGAGGTGATCGAGCTGAGCGGCCGTCCGTTCAGCGCGACGCTCCCGGCCTACGAGTCGGTGTACGACGCGGTCCAGGTCGGTCTCACGGTTCCGCAGCCGGAGCTGGACGACCGGATCGCCCGTCGGGTCTGCTCGATGTGGCGCGACGGGTTCGTGGACGAGGTGCGACGGCTGGAACGCGCGGGCCTGCGGGAGGGCCGTACCGCCAGCCGCGCCCTGGGGTATGCACAGGTCCTCCGCTTCCTTGCCGGCGAGTGGACGGAGGAACAGGCCAGGGACGCGACGATCCGGGCGACCCGGCGGTTCGCGCGCCGCCAGCTGTCCTGGTTTCGCCGGGACCCGCGGATCAGATGGCTCCCCTACGACGCACCGGATCTGCTCGACCGGGCCCTCCAGGCGATAGAGACCGAGTAGCCCCGTTGGCGCGATCACCGGCCCGGTGCTCGTACGATCGCTCCATGCGCTTCGTCAAGGGTCACGGCACCGAGAACACCTTCATCGTGGTACCCGACCCGGAAGGCACGCTGACGCTGTCTCCCCGCCTGGTCGCCGCGCTGTGCGACCCACGCCGCGGAGTGGGCGCCGACGGGGTTCTCCGGGTGGTGCGAACCAAGGCCGTGCCCGAGGTCCCCGAGGTCGCCGAGTTGGCCGACGAGGCCGACGAGGCCGAGTGGTTCATGGACTACCGCAACGCCGACGGCAGTACCGCCGAGATGTGCGGCAACGGGCTGCGGGTCTACGCCCGCTACCTCGTCGACGCCGGGCTCGTGCCGTCGGGAGAGCTGCACGTCGCGACCCGGGACGGGCTCCGCTGGGTCACCCTCGGGACGAACGGCGACGTGACGGTGGACGTGGGGCCGGTCGAGGTGCTCGGTGCCGGGCGGGCCTCGATAGCCGGGAGGACCTACGACGGCCTGCGCCTGCGCGCCGGCACGCCGCACCTGGCCTGTGTGCTGGGCGAACCGGTGGCGGACGTCGACCTGACCCGACCCCCGACCCTCGATACCGGCCAGTTCCCGGACGGTGCCAACGTCGAGCTCATCTGCCCGTTGGCGGAGAACCAGATCGAGATGCGGGTCCACGAGCGAGGGGTGGGCGAGACCCGCTCGTGCGGCACGGGGGCGGTTGCCGCCGCGGTCGCCGCCGCGCACGCGGCCGGGACCCCGGGGGGTGCCTGGACGGTGCGCGTGCCGGGCGGACGGCTGCAGGTTACGTTGACCGAGGCGGGCAGCCTGCTGAGCGGGCCTGCCGTGCTCGTCGCCGAGGGCCAGGTCCGCCGGGAGTGGCTCGACACGCACGGCTAACTCCGGAGACAGGCCGACTCGACAGGCAGTGCCGAAGGGAGGCCACGTGGACGCACGTGCGGCGACGGCCGCGACGAAGGTTCCGGTAGTTGCCTTGGGCGGCGGCTTCATGCGCTCACGGGAGGCGCGGGACTTCGGTGCCCGGGTCGGCCTGGACGGCTGGGGACCATACTTCCGAGGCCGCTGCGGCGTGCTCGGCGAGGCCGATGCGGACGTGGTAGCTGCGGCCGCGACGTTCTTTCCCCCTGGGCTCGTGCGCGCGTCGTGGGACGGGCGGGGCGCCCTGGGGGCCGCCGACGCCGCCCGCGGCTACGCCGAGGCATGCCAGGCGTGGGGGCGACGGCGGCTCGCCGGCTTCGATCCGGCTCGGCGCCTGACCGAGCTGCTGGAGGCGGTCGTCAACCGTGCCGACGTCGCGGGCGCGCCGCTGTTCGCCGGCTGGCGCGCGCTGCCGCTGCCGGACGACCCGCCCGCACGCGTCGCCCAGCTCGCCCATGTGCTCCGGGAGCTTCGCGGCGCCATGCACGCCGTCGCCGTGCTGGCGGGCGGGCTCACCCCGCTGCAGGCGATCCTCGCCAGCCGCCCGGAGGACGCGCGCTTCTTCGGCTGGCCGGAGCCGTACCCCGACGTCGACGACGAGGTACGTCGGCGGCGGGCCCGGGCCGAGGAACTGACCGACGAGCTGGTCGCCCCGGCCTACGCGGCACTCGGCGACGGCGAGGCCCAGGAACTCGTCGACCTGCTCGACCATGCCCACCGGACCGCCTTCCCGCCTGCCTAGGAGGTTGCATGGCCAGCGTGTTTGACCGTTTCCGGCTCGATGGAAGGGCGGCGATCGTGACCGGGGCATCCTCCGGGCTCGGCGTCGCCTTCGCGCGGGGCCTCGCCGAGGCCGGTGCGGACGTCGCCATCGGGGCACGCCGCGCCGACCGTTTGGAGGAGACCCGGCGTCTCGTCGAGAAGGCCGGCCAACGCTGCATCGCCGTATCCACCGACGTGGCCGACCCGGAGAGCTGCGGACGGCTGGTCGACGCCGCGATGGAGGAGTTCGGCCGGGTCGACGTCCTGGTCAACAACGCCGGCATAGGCACCGCGGTCCCGGCGACCCGGGAGACCCCGGAGGAGTTCCGCAGCGTCATCGACATCAACCTCTCCGGGGCGTACTGGATGGCTCAGGCCTGCGGCCGGGTGATGCGGCCCGGCAGCAGCATCGTGAACATCGGCAGCGTGCTGGGATCGACGTCGGCCGGGCTGCCGCAGGCGGCGTACGCGTCGAGCAAGGCCGGCCTCATCGGGCTCACCCGCGACCTCGCCCAGCAGTGGACCGGGCGGAAGGGTATCCGGGTGAACCTCATCGCCCCCGGATTCTTCGCGACCGAGATGACCGACCAGTACCCCGAGGGCTACCTGGACCAGCAGTTCGCCGCCCGGGTCCTGGCCGGGCGGCCCGGCGACCCCGAGGAGCTGGTCAGCGCCCTGCTCTTCCTGGCGAGCGACGCCGGCTCGTACGTCACCGGCGTCGTTCTCCCGGTTGACGGAGGGGCGCTCACCACATGACGGTCCCGCACGACCGGCATCGCCTGTAGCGTGCTCGTAGCGTCCCACCGCGCGTAGGGGAGGGCACCGTGGACTTCCGCGCGACACGCCCGCCGAGGCGGCCTTCCGGGAGGAGCTGCGCTCCTGGCTCGCGGCCAACCTGCCCGACGGAGGGGCGCAGCGTCCGCCCCGCCCGGGCCGGATGGACCCGGAGCTCGCCCGTGCGTGGAGCCGCAAGCTGCACGACGCCGGATACACCGGCCTGACCTGGCCGAAGGAGTACGGCGGACGCGGGCTTACCCCCACCTACCAGGGGATCTTCCTGGAGGAGACCGCACGGGCCGGCGCACCCGGCCACGTGGGCGTCATCGGCCTCAACATGGCCGGGCCGACGATCATGCATTGGGGCAGCGAGGCGCAGAAGAAGCGCTACCCGGAGAGGATCCTGTCCGCCGAGGAGATCTGGTGCCAGGGGTTCTCCGAGCCGGGCAGCGGCTCCGACCTCGCCTCGCTGCGGACCAGCGCGGTGCTCGACGGCGACGACTGGGTGGTGAATGGGCAGAAGGTGTGGTCGTCGTACGCGCACGTCGCCGACTGGTGCATCCTGCTGGTCCGCACCGACCCGGACGCGGCCAAGCACGCCGGGCTGTCCTTCCTCCTTGTGGACATGCGCGCACCCGGAGTGGAGGTACGGCCGCTGCAGCAGATCACCGGCGACCCGGAGTTCAACGAGATCTTTTTCACCGACGTGCGGGTGCCGAGGGACTCGATGCTCGGCGAGCCGGGCCAGGGCTGGCAGGTCGCCATCACGACCCTGCTGCACGAGCGCGGCACGCTCGGCTTCGGCCTGACGGCCGACCTGGAACGGCAGGTCAACCGGCTCATCGCGTTGGTCAAGGAACCCGCGCCCGACGGGCGCCGACCCGCCGACGACCCGTACGTCCGGGACGCGGTGGCCGGCGAGTGGATCGAACTGCAGGGGCTGCGGTTCACCAACTACCGGGCGCTGACGACGCTGCTGCAGACCGGCATCCCCGGGCCGGAGGGCTCGGTGGCGAAGCTGGTCTGGAGCGAGGCGAACCAGCGGCTGGCCAAGGTCGCCGCCTCCGTGCAGGGCCTGTCCGCTCAGCTTACCGGCGAGGGCGCGGTGTGGGACGGCTACTGGCAGTACCAGCAGCTGCGCAGCCGGGGCAACACCATCGAGGGAGGCACCTCGGAGGTGCTGCGGAACATCATCGCCGAGCGGGTGCTCGGCCTGCCACGAGGTCGGTGAAAGGGACCATGGACTTCGCCTTCTCGGAGGAACAGCAGCAACTGCGCGCCTCGGCCCGGCAGTTCCTCGCCGACCGGTACGACGACGGGACGGCCGCGCGCGTCGCCGACTCCGAGTCCGGGTTCGACGCCGACGTGTGGCCGAACCTCGCCGAGCTCGGCTGGTTCGACCCCGAGCTGACCTTCCTCGAGTACGCGGTGCTGTTCGAGGAGACCGGTGCCCGGCTGCTGCCGGCACCCTACTTCTCCACCGTCGCCTTGGCCGGCCCCACGCTGCGGACCGACGAGGAGCTGGCCAAACGGCTGGCGGCCGGCGGGCTGCGGGCGACCCTGGCCTGGGCGGAGGCGGGCGTGCAGCAAGGGTTTCTCGACCACGCCGGGCTGGCGGCACGGGTGGCGGGAGGGCGGCTCGACGGGCACAAGGTGCTGGTGCCGGACGCGGCCGCGGTGGACCTGTTCGTCGTGGCGGCCCGGGAGGGCAGCCGAGGAGCCAGTGCCGTCGGCCTGTACGCCGTCGAGGCCGCACATGCGGAGGTCGTGCCCCGGGACACCCTCGACCGGACCCGGCGCCTCGGCGAGGTCCGCTTCGCCGGCGCGTCAGCGCGCCCCCTCGTGTCGCCGGACGACGCGGACCGTGCGGTTGCCGTTCTGGCGCAGACCCGGCGCTGGTCGCTCGCCGCTGCGCCCTGCGAGGCCGTCGGCGTCGCCGGGCGCGCGCTCGACCTGGCCGCCGAGCACGCCAGGTCCCGGCAGCAGTTCGGCCGGCCGATCGGCGTCTACCAGGCGGTCTCGCATCGGGTGGTCGACAGCTACGTTGGCCTGGAGGAGGCCCGGTCGCTAGCGTACTGGGCGGCCTGGTGCGTCGCCGAAGACGACCCGCAGGCCGACCGGGCGTGCCTCGCCGCGAAGGCACATGCGGGGGAGGCCGCCGTCGCCGCCTGCGAGAGCGCGATCCAGGTGCACGGCGGCATCGGGTTCACCTGGGAGCACGTACTGCACCGCTACTACAAGCGGGCGCAGTGGCTGGCCGCCGTCGAGGGCCCCGCGCGCGACCAGCGTGCCGAGATCGCCGCGGCCCTGCTGGACCATTAGCTGGTCGTGATCTTGCAGAAATTCAACTCCGGCCGGTTCTAAATTTCTGCAAGATCACAAACAAGAGGGGAGAGAGCACAGCCAGGGCGATGAGCACCACGAGCACCAGCGAGATGGGCCTGTGCAGGAAGGTCAGCGGATCGCCGCCGGCGATCTTCAACGCCCGGCGGAGGTTCTGTTCGATGAGCGGCTCCAGGACGAGGCCGAGGACCGCCGGTGCCAGCGGGAAACCGTAGCGCTGCATGAGGAAGCCGACGATCCCGAAACCGAACAGCAGCAGCATGTTGAACAGGTTGAAGCCGATCGCGTAGGCGCCCAGCACGGCGAACGACAGCACGCCGGTGTACAGCAGCGGCGCCGGGATCTTGAGCAGCCGGACGAAGAGACCGACCAGCGGCAGGTTCAGGAACAGCAGCACCGCGTTGCCGACGTACATGCTCGCGATGATCGCCCACACGAGGCCTGGCTCCTCGCGGAACATCAGCGGACCGGGCTGGAGCCCGTACATCATGAACACGAACAGCAGCAACGCCGTCGTCGCCGAGCCGGGGATGCCGAGGGTGAGCAGCGGCACCATCGCGCCGCCGACCCCCGCGTTGTTGGCGCTCTCCGGCCCCGCCACGCCCTCGATCGCGCCCTTGCCGAACTCGGCGCGTCCCCGGGCCAGCTTTCTCTCGGTCGCGTACGAGACGAACGAACCGAGGGTGGGCCCGATGCCGGGCAGCAGGCCGGCGAGAAACCCGATGACCGAGCCGCGGCCGTACGGGCCGACCGAGCGCCGCCAGTCCTCGCGGTTCATCCAGATCCGGCCCTGGATCCGCTGCATCTGCTCCGCCGCCGACGTGTCCCGCGACAGGCTGGACAGTGCCTCGGGCACCGCGAACAGCGCGATCGCCACCAGTGCGAAGTCGATGCCGTCGTTCAGGTTGAGAATGCCGAACGTGAGGCGCTCCACGCTGGTCTGCGGATCGATGCCGACGGTCGCGACAGCCAGGCCGAACAGCATCGCGATGAGCGCCTTGAGCCGTGAGCCGGTGGTCAGGCTGGAGGTCATGGCCAACGCGAGCAGCATGAGCAGGAAGTACTCGGCCGAGCCGAAGGCGATCGCCACAGTCACCAGCACCGGCGCCAGCAGCATGAGCGCGAGCGTGGAGAACGTGCCCGCCGCGAATGAGCCGATCGCCGCCGTGGCGAGCGCCGGCCCGGCGCGCCCGCGTCTGGCCATCTCGTGGCCCTCCAGCGTGGTCACCACCGTGGCGACCTCACCGGGGGTACGGATGAGGATGGACGTGGTCGAGCCGCCGTACATCGAGCCGTAGTAGATGCCGGCCAGCAGGATCAGGCCGGAGAGCGGGTCGAGCCCGAACGACAGCGGGATGAGCAGCGCGATGGCGGTGATCGGCCCGATGCCCGGCAGCACACCGACGATCGTTCCGATGAGGACACCGGCGAAGGCGTAGCCGAGGTTGGTCGGTGTGAGGGCCTGCCCGAACCCCTCGCCGAGGTGGGACAGCAGCTCACCCATCTGCCATCCCTAGAACCCCAGGATCCCGAACGGCAGCTGGACCTGCAGGCCACGGGTGAACACGAGGTACACCACCAGCGGGAACACCACGGCGTAGGCGACGTTGCGGCGCCAGTGCGCGCGGTCAAGGAACGTGGTCGCCGCGAGCAGGAAGGCGAACGTCGACAGCAGGTACCCGATCGGGATGAACACGAGGATGTAGCCGAGGAGCATCATGGCGACGACGATGAGCTTGCGCGCGTTCTCCGGCCGTTCCTCGGCGTCTTCCGGCGAGCCTCCACCCACTCCACCGCCGGTACGGGCCGCGAGCAGCCCCTGGGCGGCGAGCGCCGCGGACGCGGCCGCGAGGGCGAGGCCGATGACGAGGGGGACCACGTCCGGCCCGAGACCGGCGGCGGATCCCGTCGACGGCGCGGGAATTCGTAAGGCCGCCGCGACGTACCCCAGGGCGAGGACGAAGACCACGCCGCCGACCACGACATCGCGCCTCGCACTCACCTGTTGGCTTTGCTCGCTTCTCCGCCCGCTCGGCGGGTTCTCGCCGTGCGCGGTACCCGCCGATGCCTCGCGTGCGTCGCTCACCCGCCGCTCACCCGCTCCCGCCGACCGACTGCATCCCCTCGCGGATCTCCTCGTAGGTCTTGTCGAGATAGGCGGTGAGCTCCGCCCCTTCCATGTAGGTGGTCTCCCACTGGTTTTGGGCGGCTGCCCGCTTCCAGGAGTCGGTCCGCAGCGTCTTCTGGAGGGTGTCCTGCCAGTACGTGACGGCCTCCTTCGGCATGCCCGGCGGGCCGTAGATGCCGCGCCAGTTGCCGAGCGCGACGTCGTAGCCGAGCTCCTTGGCGGTGGGTATGTCGTCGAGCGGGGCAGTCAGCCGCTCGTCCCGCAGCACCGCAAGGCCGCGCAGCTTGCCTGCCTCGATCTGGCCACGGAACTCGCTCACCCCGGCGACCGCCGCCTGCACGTCGCCGTTCAGCAGCGCGGTGATCTGTTCACCGCCGCCCTCGTAGGCGACGAAGTTGATGGTTCTCGGGTCTCCTTTCCCCTCCTTGACCACGAGGGCGAACGGCAGCCGGTCGTCGCCGGCCGCGCCGACCGGCACCGACTTCGGGTTCTTCTCGATGGCGGCGAGCAGGTCGTCGAGCGTCTTGTACGGGGAGTCCGCGGGCACCACCACCAGGTAGTACTCGGTAATGATGCGGGCGATCATGGTCACGTCCTGGTAGCCATACTCCGAATCGCCGCGGAGCTTGTTCGACATGATCGGCAGCGACGTGACGGCTATCTGGTACGGGTCGCCGCGGTACTCGTTGATCATCCGGGACAGCCACACGGACCCGGTCGCGCCGGCGCGGTTCTGCACCGGCAGCGCCGTCTTGGTGAGGTTCTCCTCCTGGATGACCTCGGCGAGAGCGCGGGCGGTGGTGTCCCACCCGCTGCCCGGCTCGGCCGGTGCGGTGAGCGTGACCGGTCGACCCGGGTAGTTGGACCCGACGCCTTGGCCGGCGCCCTGTTGACCGCATGCGGTCAACACGCCCAGTGCCGCCACCGAGGCGAGGGCCGCGAGCCTTCTGCTGCGCAGCATCGCACGTCTCCTTTCCTGCCCGCCGATGACGCCTGGCTCGCGGTTACGTGCTCAGCACCTGCCCTTCCGGTGCCTCGTGCAGCTCCCACGCGGCACCGGCCTTGGCCACGGCGCTCTCCAGCGGGTGGTCGACGGCGCCCGCCACGTCGCCGCGCGAGACGGCGAGGAGGGCGTCGAGGTCGACGCCGGTCTGCACGCCCATGAGCCAAAGCATGTGTACCAGGTCCTCGGTCGCGATGTTGCCGCTTGCGCCGGGCGCGAAGGGACAGCCGCCGAGGCCGCCGATCGAGGCGTCGAAGGCGGTGACGCCGGCCCGCAGCCCCGCGACGGCGTTGGCGAGCCCCATCCCGCGCGTGTTGTGCAGGTGCAGCCCGAACGTCACGTCGGGGAAGTCGGCACCCAGCCGCGACATCGTCTCGTACACCAGCGCCGGGTCGGCGATCCCTACGGTGTCCGCGACGCCGATCCGGCGCACACCCATCGACTGGTACGCCGCCACGACGTGACGCACCCGCTCGTACGGCACCCGGCCCTCGAACGGGCAGCCGAGCGCGGTGGCCATACCCCCGGTCACCTCGACGCCGTGCTCCCCGGCCAGCGACACGACCGGCTCCATGCCAGCCAGTGCCGCATCGGTGTCGCGGTTCGCGTTCGACCTGCTGTGCGAGTCGGTGACCGACAGCATCAGCTCCCATCCATCGGCCCCCATCGCCAACGCCCGCTCCGCGCCGCGCAGGTTCGGCACCAGCACCGTGTAGCGCACGCCGGGCACCCGGGTGATCCGCGCCATCACCTCCTCGGCGTCCGCGAGCTGTGGCACCGCCTGCGGCCGCACCACGGAGGTCACCTGGATCGAGTGCACCCCGGTGCGGGAGAGCGCATCGATGATCGCCACCTTGCGGTCGGTCGGAATGTGCGCGTCCTCCGCCTGAAGCCCGTCCCGCGGGCCAACCTCGTGGACCTCGACCCGCTCCGGCAACGCGTCGGTAGTCATCAGATCACCCCTTCGTCACTCAGCCTGGCCAGGTCCGCCTCGTCGAGGCCCAGCTCTCCGTACACCTCGTGGTTGTGCTGGCCGAGCCCTGGTCCGGCGTTGCGGACCGCACCCGGCGTCGAGGAAAACTTCGGGACCACACCAGGTAGTCGTACCCGGCCGAGCTTCGGGTGGTCCACCTCGACGATCATGTCGCGCGCGGCATAGTGCGGTTCCGCGAAGGCGTCGGCGACGCTGAGCACCGGTGAGACAGGCACCCCGTCCTCGTCGCAGCGGCGCTGGATCTCCTCCGCGGAGTGGCCCGCGAACCACTCGCCGACTATCGCGTTGACCTCGTCGCGGTGCTCGACCCGGGCCCGGTTGGTCGCGTAGCGGGGATCGGTAAGCATGTCCGGCCGGCCCATGAGCGGGGCCAGCCGGTTGAACGTACGGTCCGTACTCGTCGTCAGCACCATCCACCGGCCGTCCGCGGTGCCGAACATTCCGGCCGGCACCGAGGCGCTCATCTGGTTGCCGGAACGTTCTCGGACCTGGCCCAGCCGGTCGTAGCCGGCCACAACGCTCTCCAGCAGCCGGAACATCGACTCGTAGAGGGCCACGTCGATCTCTTGCCCCTGCCCGCCGAGCGCGTCGCGGTGGTAGAGGGCCGACAGTGCCCCTATGGCGGCGAACATTCCGGTGACGTAGTCGGTGAGCGAGACCGGCGGAAGGACCGGAGGGCGGTCGGGGTAGCCGGTGATGTAGGCGTAGCCGCTGAAGGCGGTCGCCGGGGTGCCGAACCCGGCCTTGGCGCGGTACGGGCCGGTCTGGCCGTACCCGCTGACCCGGATGATGACGAGGTCGGGGTTTGCCGCCCGGAGGCGGTCGGCCTCCAGGCCCCAGCGGTCCAGCGTGCCCGGACGGAAGTTCTCGAACAACACGTCGCGGCCGGCGAGCAGCTTCAGCAGGATCTCCTGGCCCTGCTCCCTGCGCAGGTCGAGGGTGACGCACCGCTTGTTACGGGTGAGGGACGCCCAGGACAGCGACTCTTCACCGTCGAAGGGCTCCATGCCTCGCAATGGGTCTCCCGATCCGGGCAGCTCCACCTTGACCACGTCCGCGCCCAGGTCCGCCAGCAGGGAGGCGGCGAACGGCGCGGCGTAGACGGTGGAGATGTCCAGGACACGCAGCCCGGCCAGCGGGCCCGCGGACCGCCCCGGCGCCTCGTTGTCGGTGGACCCGGCCAAGCTAGATCGCCTCCCTCCCGCTCGGGCGTTCGCCCGGGTAGCCCAGGTCTCGCGAGGTACCTGCCGCGGCCTCGCGCACCAGGGATGCCAGGCTTCTGCGCTTCCGTGCGGGTAGCCGCACGGACGGGCCGCTGAGGACTACCGCCCCGGCCACCTCGCCTCGCGCGTCGAAGATCGGAGCCGAGACCGCCGCCACCCCGGGGCAGCGTTCGCCGTCGGTGTCCGCCCAGCCCTGGTCACGCACCCGTATCAGGTCCCTGCGCAGGGCCGCCCGCTCGTACGGTCCCGACTCGTCGAATCGCGCCGCACTCGCGGCGGCCAACGCGTCCTGTTCGGCAGGGGGCAGCCAGGCGAGCAGCGTCTTGCCGCTGGCGCCCACGTGGAGGGCGAGCGGCTCGCCGACCTCGACGAACGGGCGGAGACTCTGTGGTCCGCAGATGATCTCGACGGGGACGCGCGACTCGCTCCTGCGAACGTGCAGCTCCGCGTTCTCCTGGGTACGGTCCCGCAGCCATCGGAGGTGGGGTAGCACCTGGTGCCGAACCTCGATGGAGTCCGCGACACGCCGGCCCAGGTGAAGCAGCGCGACGCCGAGCCGGTAGTCGGTCCCTTCCTTCTCCAGCAGGCCGTGCTCGCCGAGGGCCTGCATGAGACGGTACGCGGTGGGCAGGGACAGGCCCGTCCGCTCGGCCACCGTACGCGGGTTGAGGTGGGTGTCCTCACCGGAGAACGAGTGCAGGACGGCCATCGCCTTGTCCAGCACGCCCACCTTGGTGGCGACGCGACCCGATCGGTCTTGGTCCATTATTTGGAATATCTTCCAATTATTGCGATACCCGGGGTATAGCACGCGAGGACGGACCCGGCCAAGACCCGCGGTTGTCTTTCCGATGAATGGGCCGTTCATATGGACCTACCGCGTTTTACGTTATGTACCATGACGATCCGGACGGTGGGGCGCAGCGGCCCGGTTGCGAGGGTAGGTCCTGGGGCCACGGCGGGCCAGGTTCGGGCCGGGGTGTATGTGCGGATCTCCATGGACCGCACGGGCGCCGGTTTGGGCGTGGCCCGCCAGGAGGACGACGGCCGAGCGGAGTGTGAGCGTCGCGGCTGGCGGGTCCGGGATGTGTACGTCGATAATGACGTGTCCGCCACCAGCGGTAAGCCTCGCCCGGAGTGGTTGCGGTTGCTCGCGGATGTGCAGGCCGGGCGGATTAACGCGATCGTGTGTTGGCACGTGGACCGGCTCACGCGTTCGCCGCGTGAGCCGGAAGACGTGATCGAGCTGCACGACAAGTATGGG
This sequence comes from Streptosporangiales bacterium, assembly GCA_009379995.1. Lineage (GTDB taxonomy): Bacteria > Actinomycetota > Actinomycetes > Streptosporangiales > WHSR01 > WHSR01. The sequence goes on along the minus strand of WHSR01000043.1, from coordinate 5,522 downwards.
GTCGAGCTGGCCACGTGTACCGGTGAGATTGATCTGTCCACGCCGACCGGCCGGTTTATCGCCCGGACGTTGGGCACGGCGGCCCGGCATGAGGCCGAGCACAAAGCGGAGCGGCACCGGCTCGCGAACGCGCAGGCCGCCCGGTTGGGTAAGCGGCACGGCGGTGCTCGCCCGTTCGGGTATCGATGGGTCTTCGAGTGGATCGACGAGGGGGACGACAAACCGCGCCGGGTGATCCGTGAGGAGGTCGACAAGACCGAAGCGCTGTACATCCGCAAGGCCGCCCGCCGGGTGCTGGCCGGGGAATCGGTGCGCAGCGTGGCCGCGTGGTTGAACGCCGAAGGGGTTCGCACCAGGCAGGGCAACCCGTGGACGGTGGCAAGCCTGACCAACCTGTTGGTCTCCGCGCGGATCTCCGGGCGCCGGGAGTACAAGCCGACGGATTCTTACCGGGGACGACGCCGCCCGCTGGTGGGGCAGATCGTCAAGAAGAACGCGTACCCGAAGATCATCACCGTGGAGCAGTCGGACGCGTTGCGCGCCCTGCTCACCCGCCCGGAGCGGCGCCGCAACCAGCAGGCCCGCTCCTACCTGCTGAGCGGCATTTTCCGGTGTGGCCGGGAGGGGTGCGAGCACGGGTTGAGGGGACGCCGGCATCACGGCAAGCCTCGGTATCAGTGCATTTCTGGTCCCGGTTTGCCGGGCTGCGGCAAGGTCGCGATCTACGCCGAGCCGGCCGAGGACGAGGTACGCGACCGGGTACTGATCGCCCTGTCGTCGCCGAAGTTTTTCGACACGCTGATGCGCGCGGCCACCCGAGACCAGGACCAGGGCGGCGACACGGAAGGCGTGAGCGAGAGGCTGCACGCGTTGGAGGAGCAACGCGCCGTGTTGGCCGGGGAGTGGGCGCGCCGGACGATCACCCACGCCGAGTGGATGGCCGCGCGTCAGGCCCTGGACGAGGAGACCGAGGAGTTGACCCGGCAACTGGCCCGCTCCGAACATGCCCGCGCCCTGGCCGAGTGGGCGACCATGGAGGGTGACGACCTGTGGCAGCGCTGGGCGCAGATGAGCGATGGCGCGAAACGCGGCCTGGTGGCCGCCTGTGTGGCCCGTATCGACGTGCTCCCCAACCCCTCACGCAAGTGGAACCCGGACCGCATCAAGATCACTTGGAGATTCTGACCATGCTTGCCTCCCCTCGTCGCCGACATCGGGGGAGGTGACATACCCCGCACCGCCCGTTGAGGCCCTACGGCCCGCAGCCCGGCCGGACCCCGAGGACCGTGCCGGGCCGGTCGCCTGCCGGAACCTTTTCGCGGGCCCACAAGCACCTCCCCCCGGCCACCCGCCCCTAGACGCCGGCCTTCGGCCGACCCTGCTTTCCGCCGCGACCCGGTGAGATACCCGGGCCCGGCGCCGTCGCGCCCCTCACTCTGCTTGATACTGGCGACCATGTGGCTAGCAAGCATCGAATGGAGCGACGTGGACTGGGGCGATGCCCCGACATGGATCACCGCTGCGGTGACACTGCTCGCGCTGGTCGCTGCGTTCACCGCCGCGTGGGCTACATGGCATCAGTTGAGGATGGAGCAAATCCGCGACGACAAACGAGACCAGCGAGAGGTCGAGCAGCGACGCGCGGCAGAGCAGGCCGAGCAAGCCGACTACGTGGCCGCCTGGATCGACTTCCATGAAGGACTGGTGGTCCGCAACGGCAGTGAGTTGCCGGTCTACGACGCCCGCATCAGTGTCTTCCATGCTGGCGAGCAGATCGGTGGCACAGCCGATCTGCCGGTAATCCCTCCTGGCGAACAAAAGGTCGGCATTCCTGGACCCGAGCCGGACACTTGGTATTCGCTCGGTATCCGGGACCGAAGGGAGGGCCGCGCCGATATCCGATTCCGCGACACCGCCGGACGCGAGTGGCGACGCGATGAGCACGGCGTCCTCACGAAGACTGGCGTGAGGGTCTTCCTCGGCGTCGCCACCGAGGAAGAGACCGCGGGGAAGATCACCCCCGAGGTAGACGTGCACCCCCAGCACGGTACGGACGAGGCTTAGGGGTTCCCGGATCGCAATTTCTCGCGTCGGCGCGTCGATGCATGTTCGCGGGCGACCCGTACCACTTACGTGAGAGGGGACACCAGTAAGGGGGTTGAGGAATCCACGGGTTTGTCCGATCCTGAATGGCTGGCCTTCTTGATCTGGGGGAAGGAGGCGAAGCCGTGGCCCGGGACAACGCGGCACCGCAGCCCATTCCCGTCGCGGGGGTGCGCGCCGACGCCGGCACCATCAGGTTGACCACCCGCGATATTCGTGCCCTGTTGTGGCTTGCCGACATGTACGCCGCCCAGGGCGACACCTTGGCCCGGCTGCTCGACACCTCGACGGATGTGGTGCGGCAGCTCCACGCTCGGTGGAGGCGCGGCGGGTATGTGGAGACCGGCCGGTTAGGGCCAGGCCCGGTGTGGTGCTGGCTGACCCGCCACGGCTTAGACGCGTGCGACCTGCCGTACACGGCGAAACAGCCCCCACTCGGCAGGCTGCGGCACCTGCGTGCCGTCGCCACCGTCCGTCTCACGGTCGAGTCCTGGACGCCCTACCACGAGGCCGGGGCGCACTGGCGCAGCGAACGCCGCCTCCGCTGGCAGCTCGGCGCAGGCGTCGGCCGACGCGGACACGTCCCCGACGCCGAGATCCACTGGCCCGACACCACCGGCCAGCCCACCGACCAACCCGGCGCGCAGTTCGCCGGGGAGATCTGGTGCGTCGAGGTCGAGCTGACCCCCAAGACCGTCACCCGCACCACCGCGATCCTCCGCGAGATGCTCGCGCGCACCGGCGACTACGGCGACCCACCCCGCCACGGCGGCGCCCCCGCCGCACCCCGGTACGCACGCATCCTGTACCTGACCACCCCGGCCGCGCGGCCCACCGTGGACGCCGCCCGCACCCAACTTCCGCAGGCCGCCGCCGCCCGCGTCGACATTCGCCCCCTCCCCGATGGGACCGCCTTGTGACCGCGCACGCGTGGACGCGGACCACCCGGTTCGGATGCCTACTCACCACCTTCTTTTGGACCGCATTCCTGCTCGCCGCCGTGACGCTGCTGGTCGCCGCGTGGCCGCTGGTGATCGCCGCCGCATGGGGATACGCCGTCGCATGGGCGCGGGGCTGGCCGCCCCGACGCCTGCTCGCCGCCGCGTGGTCCCTGCCCATGCCCGCCGTGGTCGCCCTCGCCTACGGGCTGCAAACCCGATCGTGGCAGGCCGCCGCCTGGTCCCCCGTAGACGCCTACCTCATCGCCTGGGGCCACCTGTCCGCCGGCACGATGCGTGACTGGCTCACCGCCACGGTGATCGTCGCCCCGACCGCCATCCCACTCGGGCTGCTGCTCGCCGCCGGCCTGTGGCAACGCCGCATCGGCGCGATGGAGGCCGGCACCGCCGGATGGACCCCCTACGCCCCCGCCCACTTCGACGCCCGCCAATGGGCCAGACAAGCCCGCACCGCCCACCAGCGCGCCCGCGCCCCCGGCGGCGTACCCCTGCTGTCGAGGAGGGGTAACCCGCAGCTCGGCGCCACCATCTGCGCCATCGGCCACCGCCCCCGCCCGGTCCTCGAACTCCCCTATGCCCGGCTGCGCACCCACATGCTCATCGTCGGAACCACCGGCGCCGGCAAAACCACCGCCCTCGTCCGGTTGTGGGCCGGCTTCTGGGCCGCCGCCGCCCGCCGCTTCCTCGCCGGCAAAGAGGCCCGCCCCTGGCTGGTCATCGCCGACGCCAAAGGCGGCTTCGACTCCCGCGACACCGCCGACGAAGCCCGCCGCGTCCTCGCCGACGTCGGCGCGCATCTCGTCATCTGGCCCGACGAGGCCGCCCTGAACCTGTGGGCACTGCCACCCCAACGCCTCACCGAGGTCTTAACCGATCTCGTGCCCACCGCCGACGAAGGCCCCGCCGCCTACTACGCCGACGTCCTCACCTCCGCCGTCTCCCTAGCCGTCCACGCCCCACCCACGCCCCCCGAGTCGTCGGCCGACTTCCTCACCCGCCTCAACCCCGACTGGCTGGCCACCGCCTACGCCGGCCAACCGGCCGCCGCCCACGTCCACGCCGCCGCACCCCACCTCGGCGACATCGCGCTGCGCTACCGCACCCTGTTCACCCGCCTCGGCCCCGGCTTCGACGGGTCCGCCAACGTCACCGACTTCGACGCGCTGTACTGCATCCTCGAAGGCACCGCCTCCGTCGACGTCGCCGAAGCCCAAGCCCGCGCCATCACCGAACTAGTCGCCCACGCCGCCACCACCTGGCGCCCCCACCAGCCCGGCCACCAGCCCAACGACAACCCCGACAACCGCCCGGACGACAGCCCCGGCGGCGACCGGGAGGAGCCGCGCGCCGGGCTGCTCGCCCTGGACGAGTTCAGCGCCGTCTCAGCGGTGCCGCTGCACGAGCTGACCGAACGCTGCCGCTCCCTCGGCCTCGCCGTGCAGATCGCCGCGCAATCCTGGGACGGCCTCGCCGACGAGGACGACGAACGCTCCCGGCTGGCCGCCACCGCCGCCGGAGGAGTGTTACTGATGCGCACCCCCAGCCCCGGCGAGCTGGTCGACCTCGCCGGCACCCGCCGCGCCCTCGAAGTCGGGCGGAAACTCCTCGGCGGCGCCGTGCGAGGCTACGGCGACGAAGGCACCGGACGCCTGCAACACGCCTGGGTCGTCGACCCCGACCGGGTACGCGACCTCCAAGCCGGGCAAGCCGCCTACATCCACGGCAACGCCGCCACCTACGTCCACGTCGCCCCCCACCGGCCCTCACCGCTAGCCATCCCCCCACCCCACCACCCCGACCAGCCCATCATTCCCGAGCCGCGCGACCAGCCCGAACCCACGCCACAGCAGCCCCCCGATTCGCCGGGGCCGTTGGACGGCCTCGATGACGTCTTCCCCGACACCCCCCACCGCCCCGACGACCAGGACGGCCGATGACCGCCGCGCACCCCGACCCACACCCGCACACCGAAGCCCACCCCGACCCCTACGCGGTTCTCGGCCTCCCCCGCGACCCTGACCTGACCGACCAGGACGTCCATCGCGCCTACCGGATACGGCTGCGCGCGGCCCACCCCGACCGGGGAGGCACCCCCGACCGCGCCGCGCAGATCGCCGCCGCCTACACCGCCCTACGCTCAGCCGTCCGCCGCGCCGATGTCCTACAAACCCTCACCCCTGGTTTGCAGCTGACTTCGCGATAGAGATCCGGCGTGTCATCAAGCAACATCTGACGGGTCCTCCGAGCCTCGCTGGAGGATCTGGTCATGTCCGAGAACGGCCGCGGTACCGACCGTGCGGGGCGACGCGCGAAGCGGATGCTGTCGCCGTCGCAGAAGTACGGTGCGACGCGAGGCCGCACGTGGTGAGTGGGCACGTCGAAATGGAGGCTCGGTTGATGTCGAGGACGTGACTCCGGGTCAGTGTTCGGGACCTGTCCCCGCCCTGACGTGCGTGGCTG
>WHSR01000024.1 GCA_009379995.1 Streptosporangiales bacterium | reverse complement strand
GGCCCCCCGATCCCTGGCCCGCCGCTCCAGCTCCACCCGGTCGCTATCCGACACCGTCAGCACCCGTACGCGATTCGGCATACACCATTATCACGCACAAGAAACAAAAACTAAAGAAAAACATACGTCACGACACTAGGTTCGTCCGGATTAGGCGTCAATAAGAAATACGCCTTGCGGCAGCCCGAGGGCGGCACGCGCGGGTGAACCCGCTGCCAGGAGCTTCGCAATAAACTGACGAGTGCGAGATGGGTTCGTCGGCCTACGATGGGGTGCCTATGGTGCAGGCTGGGCGCCCGAATCGCCCGTCACCTGGCCTCATCTTTCGCGACGTAGAGCAATCTTGGGAAGGCACCGATGTTGTCGGCAGAGATCCGCAGGCGTTGGCTCGGCTACTTCGAAGAGCGCGACCACACGGTGGTCGAGTCGGCCCCGCTGATCGCAGACGACCCGACGCTGCTGCTGGTCAACGCCGGCATGGTGCCGTTCAAGCCGTACTTCCTGGGAGAGGCCACGCCGCCGTTCCCGCGCGCTACGAGTGTGCAGAAGTGCGTGCGCACCGTGGACATCGAGGACGTGGGGAAGACGACGCGCCACGGGTCGTTCTTTCAGATGTGCGGGAACTTCTCCTTCGGTGACTACTTCAAGGAGAAGGCGATCCCGCTGGCCTGGGAGCTGCTCACCAAGCCGGTGGCCGAGGGAGGGTACGGTCTGCCGGAGTCGAGGCTGTGGATCACCATCTACCTCGACGACGACGAGGCCGAGGACATTTGGCGGCGTGTGGTGGGCGTACCCGCGGAGCGGATCCAGCGGCTGGGGATGGAGGAGAACTTCTGGTCCATGGGCGTGCCCGGCCCGTGCGGTCCGTGCTCGGAGATCTGCTACGACCGCGGCCCGGAGTACGGTCCCGACGGCGGCCCCGAGGCCAGCGAGGAGCGATACCTGGAGCTGTGGAACCTGGTGTTCATGCAGTACATCAGGGGTGAAGGGCCGGCGAAGAAGGACTACCCGATCCTCGGGGAGCTGCCGAAGAAGAACATCGACACCGGCCTTGGGCTGGAACGCCTGGCGATGCTTCTCCAGGGCGTTGACAACCTGTACGAGATCGACACCAGCCGTCCGATTCTGGACCGGGCGGGCGAGCTGACCGGCAGCAGGTACGGCGCCGACCCGAAGGACGATGTGTCGTTGCGTGTGGTAGCCGACCACGTGCGCACCGCCGTGATGCTCATCGGCGACGGTGTCACCCCTGCCAACGAGGGACGCGGCTACGTGTTGCGGCGGATCATGCGACGCGCGATCCGCAACGCGCGCCTGCTCGGCGCCACCGAACCGGCGATGCATGAGTTGGTCGCGACCACGATCGAGGTGATGCGCCCGCAATACCCGGAGCTGGATACGGACCGGGGTCGGATCGACGCGATCGCCGTGGCCGAGGAAACCTCGTTTCTGCAGACGCTGCGAACCGGGACGCAGATCTTCGACACGGCAGCTGCGGAGACCAAGCGTCGCGGCGCGGCGACCCTGGCTGGGGAGCAGGCGTTCACCCTGCACGACACCTACGGCTTTCCCATCGACCTCACCCTGGAAATGGCGGCCGAGCAAGGGCTGTCGGTGGACGAGGAAGGCTTCCGCCGGCTCATGGCCGAACAGCGGCTGCGGGGCAAGGAGGACGCGCAGCGCCGTAAGGCCGGCGCCACCGACCCCGGCGTCTACCGGGAGGTACGCGACAGCTTCGGCGGTGCGGTTTTCACCGGGTATGAGGAACTGGCCGGGGAGGCGCGGATCGTCGGCCTGCTCGTTGGTGGCGCTTCGGTGCCGGCGGCGAGCGCGGGGGAAGCGGTCGAGGTGGTGCTCGACCGCACCCCGTTCTACGCCGAGGGCGGTGGCCAGCTCGCCGACCACGGCCTGATTCGGCTGGACAGCGGCGCCGAGCTTGAGGTGTTCGACGTGCAACAGCCGCTGCCCGGCCTGATCGTGCACCGGGCCAAGGTCCGCCGGGGTGAGGCGCACCTTGACGCCGCTGCGTACGCCGAAATCGACGTGGAGCGGCGCCGCGCCATCTCGCGGTCGCACAGCGCCACCCACATGGTCCACGCCGGGTTCCGCCGGGCCCTCGGCGAGTCGGCGGCGCAGGCAGGCTCGGAGAACTCGCCCGGCCGCTTCCGGTTCGACTTCACCGCCCCAGGCGCTGTGCCACCGTCGGTGCTCCAGGACGTCGAGGAGGAAGTCAACGCCGCCCTCGCGGAGAACCTCGAGGTTCACGACTTCAGCACAAGCCTGCAGCAGGCTCGAGCATTGGGCGCTCTCGCCATGTTCGGCGAGAAGTACGGCGACCAGGTGCGGGTAGTCGAGATCGGCGACTACTCCCGGGAGCTGTGCGGCGGCACCCACGTTCACCGGTCCGGCCAGCTCGGCGTGATCAAGCTGCTCGGCGAATCCTCTATCGGTGCCGGCGTACGCCGGGTCGACGCGCTGGTGGGGATCGACGCGTTCCGGTTCCTCGCGAAGGAGAGCGTGCTTGTCTCGCAGCTTTCCGAGCAGCTCAAGACGCGTCCCGAAGAGCTGCCGGACCGGGCGGCGCAGCTTGTCGTCCGCCTCCGCGAAGCCGAACGCGAACTAGAGCGGCTGCGTTCTGCCCAGGTACTCCAGGCCGCGGCTGGACTGGCCGCCAACCCCACCGACGTTCACGGGGTTGCGGTCGTCACCCACCACGTCTCCGACGGCGCCTCCGTCGACGAGCTACGCAAGCTTGTCTCGGATGTCCGCGAACGCCTCCAGGGACGACCCGCCGTTGTGGCGATCACCGGCCTAGCCACGAACGATAGGCCCGTCATCGTGGTCACCACCAACGAGGCGGCCCGCGAGCGCGGCATCAAGGCCGGCGAGATCGTCCGCGTCGCGGCCAAGACCCTCGGCGGCGGCGGAGGCGGCAGAGACGACCTCGCCCAGGGCGGTGGCAGCGATGGTCTCGCGGTCCCGGAGGCGCTGCAGGAAGTCCAACGCGCCGTCGCGGACCGGGTGCGCGCCTAGCCCGCCCACGCCAGCTCCCCTTAGGGTGCCACCTGGGGAGACCGTTCCCCACGCACGGCCACCCGGAACGATCCTCACGCGGGATTGGGGGTGCGAGATCAAGATCAACGCGATCGGACACGCCTCCTACCTCTTCGAAACGGCGGCCGGGAATGTCTTGACAGACCCCGTCTTCTTCGACCCGTTCGAAGGCGGGGTGAACGTCTCCTACCCGCCACGCGTCGTTGATCCGGCCAGGCTGCCGCGAGTCGACTGCATCGTCCTCAGTCATCGGCACTTCGACCATTTCGATATCCGGACCCTGTCCGTACTGGACCGCAACGCGATGGTCCTCTACCCCGACGGGGAGACGCTCATCGAAACCGCACTCGGCGAGCTGGGCTACCGGCGACGACGTGGCTTGCGCCCATGGTCGAAGGCGCGGGCGGGGAGGCTGGAGATCATCGCAACCCCCTCCCACGTGTCCTGGCCTGAGCTGGGCATCTTGGTCCGCGACGGCGTCACCACCCTATGGAGTCTCATCGATACCGTCATCGACGAGACGGTCATCGCCGCCGTACGCGAGCACGTCGGTCAGGTCGACTGCCTGCTCGCCCCGTATTCCCCGATAGTCCAGTACGAGCTGCGCGACCCTGGCCAACCAAAGACGCTGGACGCACACGAGTACCAGTGGATGCTGACCATCCCAAGGCTCACCCAACCGCGGGTGGTGATCCCGAGCGCGGGCGGTCTTCGGTACGCGAAGGCGGAGTGGCAGAACACTTACGGATTTCCGGTGACACCCGCCCGCTACCTCGACGACCTCCGCCACACTGCGCCGGACATCGATGGTGTGATCCTCGACCCAGGTGACTGCTGCCGACACGTCGGCGAGCGATGGCGGCCGAGTCGGCGAGTCCTCGACTACGTCGCCACGCCGGCGTCCTTCGACGGCTACGCGGACTGGCAACACGACCCCGCCGCCGGAATCCCCTTCGCCGACACCAACCCGCTCGAAAGCCCACCACAGGAGGCCTACGAGTTCGCCTGCCGGTATGTCACCGGCGAAATGCTCGACGATCTGCTCCACCCGGCCAACGCGGAGGCGCTGTCGGCGTGGCGGCGATGGCAGGTCACCTGGCGGCTCGACCTCTACGCACCGCGGCACGCCGGCGTCGGTTCGGCGGGCGGGCCCAGCAGGAGCTGGTGGTTGGACTTCCGCCCAGGCACCCCGACGCTTCGCGAGACCGGCCCCGTGGAGGTCGCGATGCGCACCGCGGTCGCCGCAACCGGCCTGTACGACCTGTTGCACGGCCGATCGTCCGCATACGGCTACCTGTTCGGGGACCGGACCCGACACACCGCCCGCATCTACCTGATCAGCGAGGACGGCGTGCGACAACCGACGGACCCGGTGCCCGAGCCGCTGCTCACCGCGCTGACCGGGCCCCGAGACCCCGACGAAACCTACGTCGCCGCTCAGCTGAAGAGGTGGCGCTGATGAGCTCCGGCGGTCGGCAGGTCCGCTGGTGTTACTTCAAGATCTACCTGGAGCCCCGGGTACAGAACCAGTTCCTGCAGAGCCTCCGCGACGCGCTGGCGCGACGCGAATACCGGGCCGCCCTGAAACAGTGGTTCTACGTCCGGTACTCCGACTACGACGCCTTGCCTGCCGGAGCAGAATTGCCGGCGCCCGGCTCAGACGCTGTTTGGCGGGGCGACCACATCAGGCTGCGGCTCCTGTGCCCTGCTGAGACGGTTCCCGTCTGGGAAAGCGAGATCCACGCCTGCCTGGCGAGGGCGGCTTACCCGGCACGGCTAGAGCATGCCGACTACGAGCCCGAGGTCGCCCGATACGGGGGGCCCGCCGGCCTTGAGATCGCTCATGCGATCTTCAGTGTCGACAGCAGCGTCGCCATCTCCCTCCTCACCCGGGTCACGACGAATCCGGTTGTGGCCGTCGTCTCCAGCTGCGCGCTTCTTGTCGACCTCGGCCTCGACATCGAGGAGCTGGACCAGGTTTACCGGGAACACACGACGTGGATCACCCAGCAGCTGCGTCTGCCCGGGCAAGACCAACCGGGCCTCTTGGCTGCAGCAGACAGGAAGCTGGAGCGGCAACACGAGCCCTTCACGCGGGCCAAAGAGATCACCGGCCGACCGCCGGACAGCAATTGCCTCGCCTACCTCGGCGCTCACCTGCGGGAAGCCAACAACGACGGCCTCCTCAGCAGACCGTTGCCGGAGATCTGCCTCGACCTGCAGCACATGCATCTCAACAGGCTCGGCATGACGCCACGCCAGGAGCTGTCAGCCGTGGTGCTCGGCGCCGCCGCGCTGCGGCAACGTCTCCTGCCATAACGGCGACGGCCGACACCTACAGGTCCAGGTCGACGCCGGTGACCGGCTTGGAGATACACAGCAGAACCTCGCCGGGCGCGGTGTCCGCCAGCGGCTCAGCCAGCGTTTGGACGGCGTCACTCAACAAGGTGGTGGCACAAGACCCGCAAACTCCGCCGCGGCACATCCACGCAACCGGTAGGTCGTTGGCCAGGCACAGGTCGAGTAGCGACGCATGGTGGCCATCCCAAGCGATGACGGTGTCCGACCGAGCAAAACCGGACCCGTGGACGAGGCGGGCCCTCGGACGCGGGCCCCGCAGGGCCGGTCGGATCGGTCAGCTCCCGTTGCCGATCGGCGACATCGACGCGGATACGGGGTTGGAACGGACACCGCCAATCTTCGTCGGCCACACGTCCGGCGTAATGGCGCACCTCTTGGCTGGGATAGTGGACGAGGTTCGGGTTGATCGACCCTTGCAGAGCCAGCTCCCGCCTCCGCGTCTCAGCGCGAAGCCGCTGGAAGGTCCCAAGCTCGAACAGCAGCTCGAACTGCTCATGGGAGTTGAACACCAGCGTCGGGTAGGCGAACCGCCGGCTCAGCCGAGAGGCGCCGTCGTGCATACCCACGACGAAGAAAGGCCACCCAGAAACACAGAACCCGAAGTTCTCCGCTTCCGGGAACGGACTGAAGTCGCGATGCCAGCCGAACCAACGGCTGTCGATGTCGTGCAGAAGCTGAAGCTGGCGCCACAGAAGACGCTCGAAGGTGACCTCGTCCGAGCGCCGAGGGCTGTCGAACGTCGCAGCGAACGTGGCGAAATGCGCGTCGATGCTGACCCGACGCTCCGCGAAAGAGCGGAGGTCCTCATACATTCGACCGACTTCGGACACCTCACCGAGCGCAGAGTAGTGCCGGTGTACCAGCGAGCTGCCGGCAACTGCGGTCTTCGCGCCCACACACGAGAACTGCTCACTGCGGATGAACTCGGTGAGCGCAGCGAGCACCTGCTGCTGTGTCGGCGCGTGCGGCCCGTCAGATCTCACCGCTGCTCCAACCCAGCCGTCGAGGCTTCGTCACCGGCCCAGCCAACCAATTCGTACACAGACACGTGCCTCTGGCTGCGAGCGGAAAACGGCTCCCGCGTCCAACCCGCGAACCGATCATGCAACCTGAAGCCGGCAAGCCGGCCCATCAAGTCGAGCTCGGACGGCCAGGCATAGCGAAGCGTGACAGGGTACCGTCGCACCCCATCCTCACCGAGCCGAAGCGCATGAGTAGTGACGAGCTGGGCCACCGGGTCATGGCGGGAGGCCAACAGCCAAGTGGCGTCATCGCTGAGATGCTCGGCGCACAGCTCCTGTCCGCCGGAGTACCTAGCGACGTCCGGCACGAACGCCTCGACGACAAACAAGCCACCACGACGCCACGAGCGGCGAGAGGAAGCGCGACCCTGCCCGTCCCGATACCCAGCTCAAGCACTGGCCCGGATCCGGCGAGCGCACTCAACATTTCCGCCGCCTGCTCCGCATCTTCGTCCCGTGGGTAGCGCTCGTCGTAGACCTCTGCCCACCGGTCCCCGTACTCGTCCGGATTCCGCACCCGCAGCTCCCACGTACCGATCCAGGTCGGGTACCCGATCCTCTCCATCGACAAGGACGTTCCGTCAACAGGATTTTGGGCGAAGACGGGACGCCCGGTGCGCCGGGAGCCGGAGCGGGGACGGGAACCGGCACGAGTTCGAGGACGGGGACGGGGACGGGGACGGAGATGGTTCTCGGGTCCGTCCGCCGGACCGGGGTGAGGGCGGTGCCCCGTCCCCGCGTCGTCGTTGGGTACGGGGTCGGCTCGGCCGCGTAGGGCGGCCAGATGCGACAGCGCACCGAGTGACGCTGCGGGCACCGCGCCCACGACCACGATGATCGGCCACGACATGCCCATCAGGTCGGCGATGATGGCGTGGTAGCAGGCGTTGCCGGCCAGCGACGTAGCGATCGCGGCAAGCGCGTTGGCGCGGGCGAACCCGCGGGCCCGCGCGCTGGCTGTGGAGCCGGCTAGCCACACCCGGGTCGCGGTCAGGGCGTGCGCGTCCACCGTCAGCGGCAGCAGCGCCGCCAACGGCTGGGGCCAACCCGCGAGTTCCGCCAAGCCCCGTAGACCACTGAAGCTGGCGACGGCCGCCGAGGTCGCGGTGATCGCCATGCCGCACAGCACCCACCAGTCCCGGCCACCCCGGTTCGTCGAGCCCGCAGCCGCGCCCGACGCCAGCACCTCTGCCGAGGTCGGGGAGTCGGTGTGTCGCACCGTCATGTGTTCTGCACCTCCGCTCAACGCAGTCCTGGGAGCGGCGCGCGCCTCCACTTCGACGAGCCACCTCGACTACCGCGACGGGCCACGGCGGTCGGGCTCGGATCGTCGGTTGAAGCGCCGTCGCATCCCCGAAGCGTGCGGGCGGTGCTCCATCACTTTTCCATCAAAAATCCATCACTTTTCCATCAGCCAGGCCCATCCGCGCAGGTCACGCGGCTATCGGTGATCGCGCCCGCAGGCGCACGTCGTGGTGTGAGGGTGAGGTTCGTCACCGGCGGGTTATCGCGGCGGCCCGCAGACCCGTTTATTGGGGTGAACACGCGGGGCTGCGGCCGTTTCGTTGATGACGCGTACCACTACTCGCGTTGGGCGGCGGGTCGGCGCTCCTGCCCGACGGGACCGTGGGCTTGACGTTTCCGCGGAGTCGAGGGTCCATGGCGGCGGTCCCGGGCGCGGTCCGCGGCGCGTGGGCGCACACACGGTCAAGGGGGGAGTGCACCCACCAGCTTCTCGCCGCCCGGGACCCGCCCGGTTGGCCGCCCAGCCCAGGCAGGGCGCCCAGAGCGTTCAGGACCCGGCCGAACCGTCGCTGGTCGCGGTGGCCCTGGATCTCGCCGGTGTCGCACACGTCCCCCGGAGAGCCGGCTGGGAGGAGGCGGCGGCCTGCGCCCGGGTCGACCCTGGCCTGTTCTATCCCGGCCAGGGCGGCACTGTCCGGCCGGCGTTGCGGGTGTGTGCCGCGTGTCCGGTGCGGCGAGAGTGTCTGCGGTTCGCGATCGAGAACGGTGAGCTGTACGGAGTGTGGGGCGGGCTATCCGAGGAGCAGCGCCGCCGGCTGCGTCGCCGCGCCCGACAACTACTCCGGGCCGGGGAGGCCCGGGGTGGGTGAGCGGCTGCTGACCTTCAGCGAGGCGGCGCAGCGGCTGAACGTGCCGGAGTCGTGGCTGCGGGAGAAAGTCGCTCGCCGGCAGGTGCCGCACACCCGGCTCGGTAAGCACGTGCGGTTCACGAAGGAGACCTTGAGGAGATCGTGCGGCGCGGCCACCGGGCACCACGCCGGTAGCCGCTAGATAACCATCCTTTGGCGTCGGGGTGTCATGCGGCGGGCGGGTCGTCGCCGAGCGCCCGGTCGATGGCAGCCAGCAAGTCGAGGTCGACTTCGGGGAGCAGGTGGCCGTAGCGGTCGATGGTGGTGGTGATGGAGGTGTGCCCGAGTCGCCGCTGGATGGCCGGCAGCGGCACCTGGGCGGCGATCAGCCACGACACGTGGGTGTGCCGCAGGTCGTGGATGCGGGGCCGCTTGGCCAGGCCTTTGTCGCGGGCGGCCTTCACGGCGGGCAGCCAGCGGCGGTGATAGAAGTTCGTGTGCCGCCACCAGAAGCCTTGCGCGGTGGTGAACACGAACTCGGTCGGCTCCTTTCCGCTGACGTAGGGCTTGAGGACTGCGGCCACCTCGGCGGACAAGGTGATGGTGCGGCGGGACTGTTTGGTCTTCGGTGCGCCGAGAGCGAAGGTGTTATCGGCTTGGCGTTTCCACCCCCGCCGCACCCGCAACCTCGGCGGCGTGGCGTCCAGGTCGAGATCGCGGACTTGCAGGGCGACTAGTTCGGCGTAGCGCAGCCCGGTGCCGACGAACACGGTCAACATGTCGCGGACATCGGGTTGGGCGCAGGAGCGCAGCAGGGCGAACTCGGCCCGGGTGAGGAAGACCATCTCCTCATCCCCCTCGTCGTCGTCCAGCCTGGGCAGCCGGGTGCCGGCCGCCGGGTTCGACGCGCGTAGCGGCGGATCGGCGTTCACCGCGTCCTGCAGGGCCGTGAACAACAGTCCGTGCAGGTTCTGGATCGTCTTCGGCCGCAACGGGCGGCGCCGCCACCGCTTCGGGTCGTCGGGGTCGGGCTGGCCGGCCTGTAGATCGTTGACCCAGCGGCGCACCAACGCCGGACACAGCGCCGTGCCGTCACGGATATCCAAATCCCCGAACACCGGCAGCAGATGCCGCCTCAGATCACGCTCGTAGTCGTGCCGGGTCCGATCATCCACCCCGGACAGGCCCCGCACGTACGCCAACGCGTAATCCCGAAACAACACCGGCTCCTCCGGCGCCCTCGGGTCCTCCTCGGGCTGGTCCGGCTCGTCGGGTTGATCGGCGACCCAGCCCACCCCCTTGACGTAGCCGGGCGGCCACTGATGGCCCGCCACCTCCACGGCGGCCTTGAAGTCGCGGGCCTCGGCGAGCGCGTCGAAGGTCTCCGACTGCGGCTCCCCGTACCGGGAGCCGCCCAGCCGCCACCACACCCGGTAGCGCTTGCGACCACCTTTGGTCTTGCGGGTTTCGATGAACGCCATGGCGGCACCATGGCTCGACTCCGCGCAAAGGCGATAGGGAATCCGCACAAGTCCACGGACCGCGTGCACCCACGGTGCACCCAAACGATCATGGTCGGCCCGCCTGCAGTAGGGAAACCGCAGGTCAACGCCGTAACTGGAGTGGGGTGAGCGACGGGATTCGAACCCGCGACGCCCAGGACCACAACCTGGTGCTCTGCCGACTGAGCTACGCCCACCATGGACCGCGTGATGCGGCCTGAAGAAGTTTAACGCCCCCGCGGGATGTTTACTTCCTGGAGGGTCCGTTCGCCTCGCTCCCCGTGTCGGTCTGGGTCTGCTCGTCCTGCTGAATCTGCCGGGCGATCGCATGCGCGGTCGCCGAGTCCGGGCCCGGCTGGGGGACGAAGACGGCCGCGCGATAGTAGCGCAGCTCGGTGATGCTTTCGGTGATGTCGGCGAGGGCCCGATGGCCGCCCTTCTTCTCCGGGCTCGCGTAGTACGCCCGCGGATACCAGCGCCGGGCAAGCTCCTTGATTCCCGAGACGTCCACCATGCGGTAGTGCAGGTATGCGTCGAGCGCCGGCATATCCCGGGCGAGGAACGCCCGATCGGTGGCGATGGAGTTGCCGCACAGCGGCGCCTTCCTCGGCTCGGAGATGTATCCCCTTACGTAGGCGAGGAGCTTCTCCTCGGCCTCGGCAAGTGATGTTCCGGCGGCGAGGGCTTCCAGCAGCTCGGATGCTGTGTGCATCTCCCGTACCACGTCGGTCATCGCCTCCAGGGCCTCGTGGGGCGGCTTGATGACCAGGTCGATACCCTCGTCGAGAATGTTGAGCTCGCCGTCGGTGACCAAACAGGCTACTTCGATGAGCGCGTCCCGGTGCAGGTCGAGCCCGGTCATCTCGCAGTCGATCCAGACCAGCCGGTCTTCCATGGCTTTCACCCTATGGTCACCCTGCCGTCACCGTGCGCGAGGCCGCCTGTTCGGGTACTCGTACCGTCACCCGCGAGATCACCCCGTCACCTTGATCGACGACAGCGCGGCGTCGATATCGCCCTCCAGCGGCAGGTTGTCCGGGAGGGAGAAGTAGAACATCGCCGGATCCTTTCCGGAGCCCCGATCGATGACCATGATGACCACGGATTCTCCCTGGAACTCCCAGCCGTTCTGCTCGGCCTGCGGGAACCTCAGCTGGTACCTGACCATCCACGCCTGGTGGCCGTCGACCTGTCTCGCCTCGCTGGCGGCGTCCTCTCGGATGTGCTCGGCCGGGTAGTACCGGCCCTCGATCGACTTGGCCAGGAAGGTGGTGGTGGCCTGCAGGCTGTCCGGCCCGTTGTACTGGATGCTCGGCAGCAGCGGGGCCGAGGTGCAGGTGGCGAGATAGTCGGAGCTGCCCTGGAAGTCGGCCTGCGCGACCTGGTACTGCCCGCCGGTCCAGTCATCCATCCCGTGCTCGCCGCCGGGCTGCAGCGCGGCCCAGTCGCCGCCCAGCTTGGCGTAGGAGAGCCCGGCCTGGGGGTCGTTGATACGGCCCAACACCGGCGACGTCTGGCCGCCGCTCTGGCCCCCTCCCTGGCTGGGGGCGGGAGAAGGGGGCTTGGCCACCGGGGGCGTATCCGAGCGGCCGCCGATGACACCGGTGGCGAACAGGGCCACCACGCCGACGATGACGAGCACCAGCAACCCCGCGCCGCCGGCGACCAGCCACGGCCACATCCTCCGGGGACGTTCCTCGAAACCCTGCGGCGGCCACGCTTCGCCCCAGCCCTGACCGTACTGTTGCGTCTGTCCGTACGGCTGCGCGTATCCGTACTGTTGCGTCTGCTCGTACGGCCCCCCGTACGGCGACTGTTGGTGCGGTTGCTCGTAGCCGGGCTGTTCGTAGCCGGGCTGTTCGTAGCCGGCCTGGCCGTACGGGACCTGCCCGTAGGCCGCCTGCTGGTATTCGCCCGGCTCATACCCACCCTGCTCGGGGCCGGCCTGCTCGGGACTGGCCTGTTCCGGAGCGGCCGGTTCGGGAGCGGCCTGCTGATAGCCGGCTTGCCCGTAGGCCTCCTGCCCGTAGGTTTCCTGCTGCCCGTAGCTCTCGGGCCACGCGGAGTACCCCTGATCCTGATCGGGCTCGGCCTGCGGATAGGCCTGCTGTGCGCCGGGATGGGTCGCCTCGGTCCACGCCGTACCGTCCCACCAACGAAGCGTGTCCGATGTGCCAGAGGGGTCCGGGTACCACCCCGGCGGAGGCTGCGTGCTCATGCCGGCCAGCGTAATGCCCGGCCACGGTCCCGCGGGCCACCGTAATGCCGCCAGATCCATGTTGTGGCGGCCTTCTGGGACCGGTGGAGTCGGGTCAGTGGACGAGACGGCGTATGTGCTCGGGAATGTCGACGTCGTCGGGCACGTCAGGTGCCGGGATCGGCTCGTCGATGACCTGGCGTATCGGCAGCACACCCGCCCACACCGGTAGTTCGGCGTCCGGGGTGTCGCCGTCGCGCGGCGGGCCGCTTCGGACCTTGACGGACGCCTCGTCCAGCGGCAGGGCCAGCGCCATGGTCGCCGCGAGTTCCTTCCGCGTCGGCTGCCGCACGGCCTCCCATTGGCCGGGAGCCAGGTGTTCGGTGACGACGCGCAGCGCGGCCAGCTTTTCCGCCGGTTCCTCGATCTGCCGAGCGGCACCGAAGATCACCGCGCTGCGGTAGTTCATGCTGTGGTTGAACACCGAACGGGCCAACACCAGCCCGTCCAGGAGAGTTACGGTCACGCACACCCCGATGCCGTCGGCCGCCGCCTGCATGCTCCGGTTTGCCGACGATCCGTGCAGGTACAACGTATCGCCGAGGCGGCCGTAGCCGGTCGGCATCACCAGCGGGTGCCCGTCGACGACCACCCCGACGTGACAGACCCGACCTTCGTCGAGAACGGCGTACAGCTCCTGGCGATCGGTACGGGCTCGTTCGCTGTGCCGGCGGACCTGGGTGCGTTCGGTGGACGACAGCGGAGGGCTGGATGTACTCACGGTTCCGACCCTAGGACCAAAGTGGACTACAGTTGATAGCCACCTACTAGTCGATCCGGAAGACCACTTGACTCGTTCTCGGCCTCGTCCGCACGTCGACCCGCCTCTTGTCGTCGATCGAGGGTTGGGCCACCCACTCAGTGAGCAGCTCGCCGGGCAGCTCCGCACGGCCCTGCGGCAGGGGCGACTGCGGGCGGGGGAGCGGCTGGCGTCCAGCCGGGACCTCGCGGTGACCCTCGGCGTGAGCCGGACCGTGGTCACCGAGGCGTACCAGCAGCTCTTCGCCGAGGGGTGGATCCGCGGGCGGCACGGCTCCGGTACGTACGTCGCGGACGTCGCCCCCGTCCCACCAGATCGCGTGACGGCGGACGGAGCCGAGGTATCCCACGGCCGCGGCGGCTGGGTGAACCTGCTGCCGGGGTATCCCTGGACCGCGGCGCTGCAGGGTTCGGCGTTCGGGCCGGCGTGGCGCCGGGCCTGGCGGCTCGCGGCTCAGGCCGACCCGGAGCCTGACCCGAACCCCCGCGGTTCGCCGGCTCTGCGGGCGGCGCTCGTCGACTACCTGCGCCGAAGCCGGGGGGTCGGCTGCCACGCCGGGCAGGTCCTGGTCACCCACGGCGCCACGCACGGGCTCCGCCTGCTCGTCGAGGCCCTGCTGCGACGCGGCGATCGGGTCGGGGTGGAGGAGCCGGGGTACACACGGGCCCGCCTGGCGCTGTCCGCGTCCGGAGTCGACGTCGTGCCGTGCCCGGTGGACGCGAACGGCCTGATCGTCGACGGTCTCCCGGGCGAGCTCCGGCTGGTCTACACGACGCCCGCCCACCAGTTCCCACTGGGCGGCCGGCTTTCCGTGCCGCGCCGGCAGGCCCTGCTTGCGTGGGCCCGCCGCCACGGCGCGCTGGTGGTGGAGGACGACTACGACAGCGAGTTCCGCTACGACGTCGCGCCGCTTCCGGCACTGCACGGCCTCGATCCCGGTGTCGTCGTCTACCTCGGCACGACCGCGAAAACCCTCACCCCGGACCTGCGTGTCGGGTGGCTGGTGGCCGACGAGGACATCGTGGCGCGCGTCGCCCAGCACCGGAACGACGTGGTCGACCGTAACCCGACCGTGCCCCAAGAGGCGGTTCGGTTCCTCATCGAGCGCGGGGACCTGGATCGGCACGTTCGGCGGATGCGCCACGAGTACGCGCGCCGTCGGGCGGCGGTGGTGGAGGCGTTCGCCGGTCTGGAACCGCCGGCGGCGCTGCGCGGTGACACGGCGGGGCTGCACGTCGTCGTGGAACTGCCTGCGGAACTCGCGACGGAGGTGGCGGGTGCAGCGGGAGAACGGGGCGTGCGGGTGGGCACGCTCGACCGCTCCTACGCCGGCCCTCCGACGCGTTCCGGCCTCGTGCTCGGGTACGGCGCGGCGAGCCTCGCTGACCTGCGGTGGGGATGTGCCCTGCTGACGCGCCTTCTGGTAGCGGATGGGTAGCGGTGAGACGGCGACCGAGGGTTGTCGTCTGCCGGGAGCTCATGCTGTGTTCTCCTGAGGGTTGGGCTTCATCCGGCAGGGTGGCTTCGATCGTTGCCGGATGATCGGGCTGGTTCGCCGGTACGGGCCCGGGAGGTTGTGGTGCGCAGTACTCGGCTGGCCGTCACGCTTGGGGTCGTGGCGGCCGCATTCGCCACGGCGGCCGCCGCCGTTTCGGTTTCGGCGGTGTCGATGGCGCCGCCGGCGCCGACGCAGCGAGAGGGCCCCGCGCTCGGCGCGCGCTGCTCACCGGAGGTGTCGCTGCTCGGTTTCTCCGACGGGCTGGACAAGGCCACCTTCGACGGGACCGCGGTCGCCGGCCTGTCCGCGCTCCGCGTGACGCGGCCGTCGCGCGCCCTCACTCTCGTGGACAACGTCGGCGCCCCCGCCCGCGTTTACCACCTCTCGCTGGCGATCGGCCGACGTGGCCTCGCCGTGGACGTCCGCGGCGTCACGACGCTGAAAGCGCCGGACGGCACCCCCTACAGCGGGGCCGATTTCGACGGGGAGGGGCTCGTCGTGGAGCGCGGCGGCGCGACGCTGCTGGCCAGCTCGGAGGTCGAACCCTCGATCCGCCGGTTCCGTCTCTCCGACGGGCGACAGGTCGCCGAGTTTCGGGTGCCCTCCCGGTTCCGGGTGACGCCCGAAGGGGAAGCGGAGCAGAACCAGACCCTCGAGGCGTTGGCCGCCACGCCGAGCGGCCGGGTGCTCTACGCAGGCATGGAGGGGCCGCTCGCCCCGGACGGCCGGGATGCCGAGGACCGGGGCCTGCAGCGCGTCCTTCGCTACGACGGCAGGTCCGGCCGGGGGTACGTACCGACGGCGCAGTACGCCTACCGAACCGACCCCGCGCTCGGGCTGGTCGAGCTGGTGGCGCTCGGCGGCGGCCAACTGCTTGCCCTGGAGCGCGGCTTCGTCGAGGGGTTCGGAAACACCATTCGCGTCTACCGCGTCTCGGCGAAGGGCGCACCGGACGTCACAGGGGTGGCGTCCCTGGGTACGGCGGAGGATCCCGGCACGTTTCTCCGCAAGGAGCTGCTGGTCGATCTCGCCGCCTGCCCTCCGTCCGGGGCGACTGCCAAGCAGCCGCAGCCGAATCCGCTGCTGGACAACGTGGAGGGCATGGCCCTGTCCGGCCGCACGCTGTACCTGATCTCCGACGACAACGCCAACCCGTCGCAGACCACCCGGGTGTACGCGCTCGGCGCCCGGCCGCGACTCAAGGCCTAGAGGCCTTCGTACCGAACCCGAGGCCAAGGGGAAGCGTTGGCTGGTAGAAGCTGCGTGGCCGTGGCGGTCTCCATCGCCCTCGTCATTGCAGATCAGCGTCGGCTGCCGGCTGATGCCATGCACCGTGATGCGGGTCCCAAGCGCCGACAGCAGTGCCGTCAAGTAGCTGATCCACGAATGGGGACACGATCACCAATGCCTCGTCCAGAGCGCGGGTCGGTAGCGCAAAGGCTCGGCGGGCTTCGGCGGCGTAGCCCCGTTCCCACAGCGTCCGGTCGGGGACGCGGAATCGGATCGGAAGAGCGAGGCTACGCCTCGGGTGGACGGCTGCCCAGTGCCGCCGTGGCGTTCGAGGCCAGGGATGGCGATCGGGGTGAGGGGCGGCACATTGTCGGGGACGCCAGTCATGCGGATCCTTTCCGCGACCATATCGACGTGGAAACGTCCCCATTCAACGGCACCAATGCGGGCGATCACCGGCATGCGTACGCTCGTGCCCGCGTCCGCGATAGCTCTCCTCGGGCCGATCTCGAACCGGAACCAATCGCCGATGTCAAGCTCGGCGGCCTCGCGGAGGTCGCGCTCGGCCTGGTGTCGGTCGGTCGCGCGGTACACATCAAGATCCACAGTGTGCCGTGCCGCGATTTCCCTGGCGAGCAGCGCGGTGGCGCCCTTGACGACCCATCCATTGTCGAGCTGGTAAAGGCGGGCAAGCAGCCGGTCATAGGCAAACTGACGTTGCAGATCGGCCAGTGGCCACGGACCGGCGGGGTGGGCGACGCCGCGCAGCCGATCCGTGAGCGCGCGCCGAAAGGCGGTAGGAGTGGTGTAGGCCAGGCTCACGATGCTGACTCCCCGACGTCGTGGGCGCCGCCCGCTTCATCGAGCCACTGCTGACGCTCAGGAGCGCCGGTGAGATCCAGCAGCCAGCCCAGCAGGGCGTGGCCGTCGCCGCGGCGAAACCCGAAGCGCGCCGCGTAGGGAGCGAGCGCCCGGGCAACAGTCGCAGGGTAGTCGTACGTGCCGCGCAGCGCGTCGGCGATGACGTGTCCGACAGCGCCGGGGTCCTCCTGGCCCGCGAGCAGGTCTGCGGCAATCCGCGATGGACGGGTCACCGGGAGACCCCGCAGTGTGATCCACTCCCCGTCGTCCAGGTGGCCGCGATGCAGGCGTACGTCATGCCGGCGCGACTGGCGTCGGGTGGGCAGGGTGAACTCATGGACGTCAGCGGGCAGGTGACCCAGGCCGAAAAGGGAGGCAGCCGAACGGTGGGACACCACGCCGGTGTCGGAGGTGCGCTCCCAGGCCGGGGAGCCGGGAGCGAGTTGCAGCCAGGCGGCGCGTAGATCTAGATGGTCTGCCTGTGGGGCTCCGCGCAATCGGTACACCCCATGGGCAAGACGCTCGGCGGCGCCATCGGCAGCCAGACGGGCCAACGTGCTCCAGGCGAGCCCGGCACCCTCGGCCTGACGACGGGTGAATAGCCCCGATTGCTCTTCGGCCAAATCGGCGAGGACACTCAGGGTTGACGCATGCGGCATAGCTGCATTGTATAGCGAGATAGGCATAGTCTGCAGCGCCAGCCGCCCGGCACCACTGCGAAGTATCTCCTGACGCTATATATCGCAGCGTTTCGACGAATGGCGGCCTGCCGGTCTCGCCTGAGCACGCTTCACAGCTCCTCGAACACGCGGCGAGCCAGCTCGAGCCGCGCGGCCGCCGCCGCACTCGCCAGGAGGTCGGACGTCGCGATCGTCTACCCGCGGGACACCGAGGCCGAGGGCAGGGACCGCTCGGATCTCACGCTCGACGACGACGCCGACCGGCTCATCTCGGCGGTGGCGGCCGCCAACCCCCGTACCGTCGTCGTGCTGAAGACGGGTTCGGCGGTGACTATGCCGTGGCTCGGCTCGGTACCCGGTGTGCTCGAGGCGTGGTATCCAGGCGAGCGGGGCGGGCACGCGATCGCGCGGCTGCTCTTCGGCGACGTCAACCCCTCCGGCAGGCTGCCCATCATCTTCCCGGCCGAGGAGTCGGATCTGCCCACCGCCGGTTCGCCGGCGCAGCGGCCCGGGGACGCCCGCAACGTGGAATACCGGGAGGGCGTGCTCCTCGGGTACCGGTGGTACGACGAGAGGGGCATCCAACCGCTCTTCCCGTTCGGCCACGGGCTCATGTACGCCGGGCGGTTCGCGTACACGGACCTGCGCGTCGAGCCGGCGAGCGGGGGCGGGTGCTGCGCCTCGACGTACGCGCCTTCTCCTACTGGGACGTGAGCCGCGACGGGTGGACCACCGCTCCCGGCTGTTATCGGGTCCTGGTCGGAGCGTCCTCGCGGGACATCCGTCTACGTACCGCCGTTCCGATGGGAAGCGCCGGCGAGGGGGTACCGCCCCAATGTCCGTGACCCTGCGTGCACCTATGGCGTCATCAGGATGCCGACGGCCAGGCGGACGAGTTCGGCGGTGAGATCGTCGAGCGAGGGACGGCGGCCGTGGATGGACCAGTGGTAGACGAGCTCGTTGACGGCGCCGATGAACGCGACAGCCGTGAGGTGATAGTCGCGTTCGCAGGCCTCCCCGGGCTGGACCGCCCGCGTGGCCTCTGCCTCGAGGAACTCCGTCCATCGCCGGCGCCACTCGAGTCGGTGCTGTTCCACGGCGGTGCTGACGCCGACCACCTCGACGTGGGCAATGCGGGCCCAGCGTGGGTCACTTGCGGTGGTGGCGAGGTAGGCGCGCGCCGACAGTTCGATGCGACGGGCCAGGTCGGCGTCCTCGGCGTCGGCGAGGGCTTCGGTCACCGCCCCGGCGGCCCGGTGGGTGATCCGATCGTGCAACGCGATGAGCAGCGCCTCGCGGTTGGGAAATTCCTCGTAGAAGTTGCGGGTCGACACGCCCGCCGTGGTGCAGAGCCGCTCGATGGAGATCGCTGTGTAGCCCTCGGTGCCGAACAGGTCGAGTCCCGCGGCCATGAGGCGCTCTCGTCGCTCCGCGCGGCGCTCCGCGGCCGAGCGGCCACGGTAGCTCCGTTCCGGTGGCGGGTCGCGACGCGGCATGGATCCCCCTGGCGAAAAGTGGTCAGCAGCCTTGTTAGTTAGTATCGCGTCGATTAGTGTCCGTCACACCATTTCTGAAATAGGTGCGACCACAGTAGTGCGGATCTGTCACACGCGGCCCGAGCAAGGGTGATCGGGTGCTTGCCCGGGATGGGTCGAGGTGGCACAGGTCGGATGGTCTGGCCCGTGGTGGGGGCGGGCCAGACCGATCCGCGTCAACGTGTCGGTGCATCGGCCGCCCTAGCTCCTTCCTCGGTGCCGTCCGTTCTCGGGGAGGCTGGTGCGCCATGTTCCGCACGGTAACGCGACCTCTCGGGCGCCCGTGCCTGGCGGGTGCGCTCGCCGTCGCATTTCTGGTCATCCCCGGGGCGTTCGCGGCTCCGGCGAGCGCGGCGGCCACGGCGGCCAGGGCGGCTACCCCCACGCCAAGGCTCGAAGTTCCGCCTCCGCGCGTGGACCCGTTCTACCGACCGCCCTCCCCGCTGCCGCCCGGCGCGCCGGGTACGATCATCCGCTCGCGCCGGGTGACGGTGCAGGCCATCCCGGTCGTTCCCGTGCCCGTCCGGGCCTGGCAGGTGCTGTACCTGTCCAGGTCGGCCCGGAACGAGCCGAACGCGGTCTCCGGCACGGTGCTGGTGCCCGCTTCGCCGTGGTCCCGCGGGCCGCGTCCGCTCGTCTCGTACGCCGTCGGCACCCACGGGCTGGGTAGTGACTGCGCGCCGTCGTACCGGCTGCGTACCGGCACCGAGTACGAGACCTCGCTGATCGGCGGGGCGCTGCTGCGCGGGTGGGCGGTGGCGGTGACCGACTACGAAGGGCTCGGCACTCCCGGTCCGCACACCTACACGGCCGGCGCCTCCCAGGGGCACGCGGTACTGGACATGGCGCGCGCCGCTGGGCGGCTCGACGAAGCGGGGCTGAGCGCGGACGGACCGGTCGGCATCTGGGGCTATTCCGCGGCCGGGCAGTCCTCGGCGTGGGCCGCCGAGCTGCGGCGCTCCTACGCACCCGAGCTCAACGTGGCCGGCGTCGCGGCCGGCGGCGTGCCGACCGACCTCGTCGGGGTGATGAATGCCATCGAGGGCGGGCCGTTCGCCGGCCTCACCCTGGCCGCGGCGATCGGTCTGGCCGCCGCCTATCCCGATCTGCCGTTCGAGTCCATGCTCAACAGCCGAGGCGAGCGCGCCGCCGCGTTCGCGCGGGGGTCCTGCGTCGAGGCGATCACCTCACGGTACGCCTTCACGAAGATCACCGACTTCACCACGGTCGAGGACCCGCTGAACGAGCCGCACTGGAGGGCCCGGATCGCCGAACAGGCGCTTCCGCAGCGCACGCCGGACGTCCCGGTCCTGATCTACCACGGCACGCTGGACGAGCTCATCCCGTTCTCCCAGGCCGAAGGGCTGCGCCGGGACTACTGCGCCCGCGACGTCGCGGTGTCCTGGAAGCCGATCCCGGCGAACGAGCACGTCGAGGCGGCGGCCACCGGCTCGCCGTTCGCGGTGTCCTGGCTGGCCGACCGGTTCGCCGGTAGGCCGGCCGGTGGCGACTGTTAGCTTGACAGCGGCGGAGGCTGCGGGGATAACAAAGGATGCGGCTGCCAACGGCGACTGTCCCCCTGGAGCGGACTATGCGCCCATCTGTTCTCGCCGTTGGCCTCGCCCTGCCCCTTGTGCTGGCCGTCCAACCGGCCGCGTCGGTGGCCTCTCCACGGCCGGAGCCGGCGGCCGCCGCGGGCTTCGACTTCTCGAGCCCCGACATCGTGGCCACCGGGCTCGAGGTTCCCTGGGGGCTGGCGTTCCTGCCCGACGGCAGCGCGTTGGTGTCGGAGCGGATGAGCGCCCGCCTGCTGCAGTTGCGTCCGGGATCCCAGCCCCAGGAGGTCGGTCAGGTGCCCGGTGTGGTGCCGTCGGGCGAAGGCGGTCTACTGGGCCTCGCCGTCTCCCCGGACTACGAGCAAGACGGGTACGTGTACGCGTACCACACCGCGAGCTCCGACAACCGCATCGTGCGGTTCCGGGTCGGCGGGACGATCGCACCGGAGGTGGTGCGAAGCTGCATACCCGGCGCCGCGATCCACAACGGTGGCCGCATCCACTTCGGGCCGGACGGCATGCTCTACGCCGGTACCGGCGACGCGAGCAACACCGGCAACGCTCAGGACCCGCAGAGCCTCGGCGGCAAGATCCTCCGGATGACTCCGGCCGGGGGAGTACCCTCCGGCAACCCGTTCGGGGACTCCGTCGTCTACAGCCTCGGGCACCGCAACGTGCAGGGCCTCGCCTGGGACCGGCAGGGCACCCTGTACGCCACCGAGTTCGGCCAGAACGCCTGGGACGAGGTCAACCGCATAGTCGCCGGCGGCAACTACGGCTGGCCGGACGTCGAGGGCAGCGGCGGTGAGCCGCAGTACCGCGACCCGATAGCCGTCTGGACGACGGCGGAGGCCTCGCCCAGCGGCGCCGCCGTCTCGGACGGCACGCTGTACGCCGCCGCGCTGCGCGGCACCCGGCTGTGGCAGGTCCCGCTGACCGAAGACGGCGGGGCCGGCACGCCGACGGCCGTGCTGGACGGAGCCTACGGCAGGCTGCGGACCGTCGCCGTCGGCCCGGACGGCTGGCTGTGGGTGATGACCAGCAACCGGGACGGCCGCGGCAGCCCGGTACCTGACGACGACCGCGTCATCCGTTTCCCTCCTGCGACGGGGGGTTGAGCTCGCCCCGCCTCTCCTGTGCGGGCAGCTGCCCACCAGGCCAGGGCCGGGCGCCGCCCGGTGGTGGCAGGGCGCCGGGTCTGCCGGGACCCCAGGTAGGTGGCGCCATGACCACCTGCTGCGGGTGTGAGCGTACGGCCATGGCGAGGGCCACCACCCAGCCGACGAACGTCCAGCCGAGGAAGATGTTGATCACGATGACCGAGCCCGCGCTGGGGGCCTTGCGCAGCAGGGCGATGATGCTCGGCAGGCCGTAGGACGCGACCATCGCGAGCAGAATGATGATGCCGACGATCCCGAAAAAGGTCTGCTCCATGGCCTTCCTGCCGGTCAGTTCGCCCTGCCACGTGGACACTAACGCCACGCGGGTTGGACGTCGAGGCTTTCCTGGGCCAGCTGCCGCCGAGCCGCGGGAACCCGTACGTCGAATTCGGTGATCTTCTGGACGTCGATGGGGCCGGGGTCGCTGTGCTGAGCCTCCGGTACCTGGGAATGGCCGAAGTGACCGCCCTGCGCCCAGCGCCGCCGGCTCCGGCCGCTGGGAGCGGGGCGGGCCGTCGGCGCCCCGGCGGGCCAGCGTCGCGGCACCCGCCACGAGTCCAGCCAGCCCAGGATGGTCTCGAGTCCGTGCAGCGGTCCACGGGTGAACGGGTCGCTGGCGAACCCGATGACCTCGATCTGGATACACAGGCGGCCCTCGCGGTTGATCTCTGTCCCGCCGGACCTGCCGCGCAGCCCTCGCGCGGCAAGAGTCGCGGGAATCATCTGTATCGCCTCGCCGGTGAGCGGGTTCCAGACAACGTGTGTCTGGTACTCGAGTTGATTGAGATAGTGGGCGACGGCGCGCGGCTCCGTAGTGCGCGGATCACTTTCTGTCGTGTGCCAGACGACACGCGGTGCCCCGCCGGCCTGGATTCCTCCGTCGCCGTCGGCGGGGACGCGTACCGCTCCCGGCAGCCAGGCGTCAGCCATGGTCACCCCTCAGTGCGCAGCCCGAATCCCATCCTTCGTACTGCAGGGTGACCGGTTAGTCCATACTTGATGCAGAAAGTCCAGTTCAAGACGAGCGTGGTTTCAGTCACGGCGGCGCAGCGGATGGTCCTCCGGCACCTCGACCACGCAGATCCGAATGCCGTCGGGGTCGGCGATCCACATCTCGATCAACCCCCACGGCTCACGCCGGGGCTCCCGGAGGATCTCCACTCCGGACTTCGTCAGCTCGCGGTGGGCCTCCTTGACGTCACGGACCTGCAGCCACAGCTGGACCGCCGCCGACGCGGGTGTCTCGGACCGGCCGGAGACCTCGAGGAAGCCGCCGCCCAGGAAGAAGACGGTGCCGACCTCGGAGCCCGTACCGAACTGACGATAGATCGCGAGGCCGAGGGTGTCCCGATAGAAGACACGGGAGCGCTCCAGATCCGTGGGACGCAACAGGACCCGGCTGCTCAGAACCTCCATGCGGCCAGGCTAACGTCCGGAGGGTTATCGAGATCACGTTGACATGACGCCCGCGCCTCCTGCAGGAGAGTGGTCATGAGCAGTTACCGCGACCGGCCGTGGCTGGCGCAGTACGAGCCCGGCAGGCCCGCCGATATCACCGCCGAGTTTCCCGACGGCCTCACGATGTGGCGGTCGACGGCCGAGAAGGCGGCGGACAGGCCCTTCCTGTACTACTTCGATGCCGCGCTCAGCGCCGGCCAGCTGGATCGGGACAGCGACGCTCTGGCCGTCGCCTTCGCCGCGCGGGGGGTACGGCGCGGCGACCGGGTCGTGCTCTACCTGCAGAACGTTCCGCAGTTCGTCATCGGCATGCTCGCCGCGTGGAAGCTGGGTGCCGTGACGGTCTCCGCCAACCCCATGCTCAAGCAGCGGGAACTGAATTACGTCCTGGCCGACTGCGGTGCCAAGGCGATCATCAGCCTCCAGGACCTGTGGAACTCCGTGGCGGCCAAGGCGGTCGAGGACACCGACGTGGCCGTCGCCGTCACCACCAGCCCGCTCGACTACGTGGAGGACGCGGCATGCCTCGGCGGGGAGATCCCGCCGGTCTTCGAGGGTCTGCAGCGCCTTGACACCCCCGACGCCTTGGACCTCGTCGATCTCGTCCGGGAGTCCGCCGGCCGACGCCCGGACCCGGTGAGCCTCACCGCGGAGGACGTCGCCCTCCTCACCTACACCTCCGGCACCACCGGCGAGCCGAAGGGCGCGATGAACACCCACGGCAACGTGGTGTTCAACGCCTGCACCTACCGGGAGTGGATGAGCCTCACCCCGCGGGACGTGCTGCTCGCGGGCGCGCCCCTGTTCCACATCACCGGACTCATCGGCCACATCGCCGTTTCGGTGCTGGTGCCGATGCCCATGGTCTTCGGCTACCGCTTCGAGCCCGCCACCATCAACCGGCTCGTCGAGCGGCATCGCTGCACGTTCACGATCATGGCGATCACGGCCTTCACGGCGATGATGAACGATCCCTCGATCAGGACCTGCGACATGTCGTCGCTGACCAAGGTGTACAGCGGCGGCGCCCCCATCGCGCCCAGCATCGTCGAGCGGTTCGAACGGGAGGTCGGTCCGTACATCCACAACGCGTACGGGCTGACCGAGACCACCTCGCCCACCCACTTCGTGCCGTTCGGCGCCCGGTCGCCGGTTGACCCGACGAGTGGGGCGCTCTCGGTAGGCGTCCCGGTCTTCAACGTCGCCGCCCGGGTGGTCGACAACGACGGCCGGGACGTGCCGGTCGGCGAGGTCGGCGAGATCGCGATGAGCGGGCCGATGGTGGCGCCCGGCTACTGGAACAAGCCGGAGGTCACGGCGAGCACGTTCCCGGACGGCGAGCTCCGCAGCGGCGATGTGGGCTTCATGGACGCCGACGGCTGGTTCTACATCGTCGACCGAAAGAAGGACATGATCGTCGCGTCCGGGTACAAGGTGTGGCCGCGCGAGGTGGAGGACGTGCTGCTCGAGCATCCCGCGGTACGGGAGGCGGCCGTCGTCGGCGTGCCCGACCCCTACCGCGGCGAGACCGTGTGGGCCTACGTCAGCCTCCGTCCGGGGAAGGGGGCCACCTCGGACGAGCTCGTTGGCTTCTGCCGGGAGCGGCTGGCCGCCTACAAGTACCCGAGGCGGATCGAGATTCTCGACGACCTGCCCAAGAACCCGAGCGGCAAGCTGCTGCGCCGTGAGCTCCGCGACTGGGCACGCGAGGCGGGATCATGATCGAGACATTGGTAATGATCTAGAGACACGTTCTAATAGGCGGCATGACGGTTGACGTAGGCCCGCCCGGCGTCGATGTGCCGAGGCTGCGGGAATGGCTCGCCCGTACCCTGCCCGACGCCGGCGAACTGCAGGGTGTCCAGCACATCTCCGGCGGCAAGTCGAACCTCACCTACCGCGTCGAGCTCAGCGAGGGGCCGGTGGTGCTGCGCCGACCCCCGCTCGGCCACGTCCTGCCCACCGCGCACGACATGGGGCGGGAGTACCGGGTGCTCGCCGCGCTGCACCACACCTCGGTGCCGGTGCCGAGGCCGTTGACGCACTGCACCGACGAGTCGGTGATCGGCGCGCCGTTCTACCTCATGGAGTGGGTCGACGGCACGGTGATCCGCAACGCCGAGGACGCGGCGGTGCTGGACGAAGCCCGCGCACGGCGGATCTCCGAGCGGCTCGCCGAGGTCTTCGCGGAGATCCACGGGGTGGACTTCGCGCAGGTGGGGCTCGCCGAGCACGGCCGGCCGAACGGGTACCTGGAGCGCCAGCTCCGGCGCTGGTCCCAGCAGTGGGAGAGGTCGGAGACCCGCCCGCTCCCCGCGCTGCACAGGCTGGTCGAGCGGCTCGCCGAGCGGATGCCGGCGCGGCAGGACGCGGCCCTGCTGCACGGGGACTACCGGATCGACAACGCGCTGGTCCGGCTCGACCCCGTGCCGGACATCCTGGCCGTGGTGGACTGGGAGATGTCGACGCTCGGCGACCCGCTCGCCGATCTCGGGCTCACCCTCACCTACTGGGCCGATGCCGGCGACGAGGAACGGGCCGCGGTCCCGGTGGCCGTCGGCGTCACGAGTCGCCCCGGCTTCCTCGGCTCCGCGGAGTTCGCCGGGCGCTACGCCGAGCTGAGCGGGCGGGACCTGACCGGCCTCGATTTCTACATCGCCTTCGGGCACTTCAAGCTCGCTGTGGTGATGGAGGGGATCCACGCGCGATACCTGCAGGGAAAGACGGTCGGCGAGGGGTTCGAGTCCGAGGGAGAGGCTGTGCCTTTGCTCATCGACCGGGCCCACCGCATCCTGGACAAGGGAGGGATGTGAATGGCAGCGGGCGCCTTCGAGGGCAAAGTAGCGCTCGTCACAGGCGGGGCCGGCGGCATCGGCAGCGCGGTGGCCCG
Organism: Streptosporangiales bacterium; assembly: GCA_009379995.1. Lineage (GTDB taxonomy): Bacteria > Actinomycetota > Actinomycetes > Streptosporangiales > WHSR01 > WHSR01. The sequence continues at coordinate 32,118 of WHSR01000024.1, read as the reverse complement.
CCGGCTGGCCGGCGGCGGCGCCCGGGTGGTCGTCGCCGACCTGAACGAGTCCGGCGCAGCCGCGGTGGCGGCCGAGGTGGGCGGCGCGTACCTGGGCGCCGACCTGGGCCGGCCGGAGTCGTCCGAGCGCGCCGTCGCGCTGGCGGAGGAGCGGTACGGGCGCCTCGACCTCGTCCACCTGAACGCCGGCGCGGTGACGGGCGTCGCCGAGCTGACCGAGCTGGACCCGGAGCGCTACCGTTCCGTCGTCGGCGTCAACCTGGACGCCGTGGTGTACGGGGCACGGGCCGCGCTGCCCGCCCTGCGCCGCGCCGCCGGCGGGGCGATCCTCGCCACCGCGTCCCTCGCCGGGCTGGTCGCCTACCCGGACGACCCGATCTACGCGACCACCAAGCACGCCGTCGTCGGACTGGTACGGTCCCTGGCCGCGCGGCTGACGGATGAGGGCATCCGGGTGAGCGCGATCTGCCCGGGCTTCGCCGACACCGCGATGCTCGCCCCGCACCGGGACATGCTCGTCTCGGCGGACTTCCCGCTGCTGACCGCCGACGACGTCGCCGAGGCCGTCGAGCGGGCGTTCCTCGACCCGGAGACCGGCCAGCTGTGGGTGGTCCAGCCGGGAAGGGAGCCGGTGCCGTACCGGTTCTCCGGGGTACCGGGACCGCGCACCCCCGGCGCCGAGGGCAAGCCTCCGCCGGTCCTTCGCTCCTCTCGCTCGCAGCGATAAGACGCGGCGGCTCAGCCCCGGAAGGGGTCGACGCCGTCGGGGGGCATGAAGCAGGGGGAGTAGACGGCAAGGGACACGGCGGTGGGCGGAGACGTGCTCTCCACCGAGAGCTGGTACCCGTCGCCAGGAATGCGCGCCGCCACCTCCCCGGCCTCCTCGCCCTGGAACCGGCGCAGCCTCAGGACCTCGTACCCCGCTCGCTCCCAGCTGCTCTGGAGCAGCTCGAGGGTGGATATCTGCCTGTCCCGGGAGACCGGCACCACGTACAGGTGCTGGATGTAGTAGCGGCCGTCCTCGGCGACCTCTCCGTGCTGCCCCTCACAGGGGGCGGGACCGCTGTCGGTGTTCTCCGCAGCACCGGTGGGCCGAATGATGCCGATGGTCTCCTGGGCGTAGCGGTCGGCTATCCGCTTCGCCTCGTCGACCGGCATGGTGCGCAAGGTTTGCACGGAACCACCCTCCCTCATGACGGCGGCCGACCATGGTCGAGGGTCACTCGGTTGTATTGCCCGGTGATGATGCGGGCCTGATTTCGGAGGCTCTCCGAGTTGGGGTCCCAGTAACCGCTGTGTCCATGGGTGTCGACGTGGTAACGGTTGGCGCCGAAGTCCTCGTCGCTCGGCTCGTTGTTGTGGATGCCGGGGATGGAACCCGCCCAGCCGGAGATGGCGTCTCCCTCGGCGTGCCCCGCCCAGACATGTTGGGGATCGATCTTCAGATCTCGGACGTGGTCGACGTGCATGCCCGGGCTGCCGGCGACGGCTATGTCGTCGACGGCGAGCCCGTCGCCGCTCTTGGCGGCCTCGCCGACCACCGTCGAGCCGTAGCTGTGGCCGACCGCGGTGACGTGATGATGCTCGCCGCCCTGCGCTGCCCGCAGGCCGTCCACGAAGCCGTCCAGCTCCCGGCCGCCCGCCTCGGCGAAGCTGCTCCTCAGGGCGCTCAGGTCGACGCCGGGGGTGTCGTAGCCGAGCCACGCGACGACCGCGACGTCGCCCCTCCGGTCGGCGGTCAGGTCGTCGGCGGCCGCCTGGATCCGCTCCGCCCGGGCGATCTGGCCGGGCATGTCGTCCAGCTCGGTGCCGACACCGGGTACCACCACCGCGGTGTGCCGGGCCGTGTCAGGGTTGCCGACGGCGACGAGAGCCCTGCCGTCGGCCTCGTTGTCGATGCCGACGAGCAGCAACTCCTTGGCGCCGCCCTCGGACGCCTCGAGGCGGCACAGCAGCGCCTTCGAGCGTTCCAGATCGCGTCGCTCGAAGCCGCTCAGTGTCTGGCCCTGCTTGTTTTCCAGCTCACCGATGCGCTCCCGCAGCGCCAGCGTGTTGGCCTCGTCGCGGTCCTCGGCCGGCAGCCCGTCGAGCGCGCCGACCCGCCCCGGGAACAGTTGCTTGTACAGCTCCTGCCGCTCCTCGCTCAGGCCGTCCCACCACGCGCGGGCGCGCCTCGGGTCGAAGTTCTCGGCGTTCGGGTCGGGGATGGCGTTCTGGTTGATCCCGGTGAGCCGAGCGGCCAGCCGCGAGTCGTCGGCCGCGTCGTGCCAGGCGTTGGGTTGCTCGGCGAGGTTCTCGACCGGGGCGAACTCGGCCAGCGCCGACGCGTACCTGCCGTCGGCGTCGGTGGCCCTCCTGACGATGCCGGTGATGCGGTCCGCCAGCTGCTGGGCCTGCGCCGCCAGTCGGGAGCGCGCCTGCGCCGTGCCGGGGTCGTCGCGCTCCGACGCCGCGACAGGGGGCAGCTCGACGGCCCCGTCGTCACGGATCTTCAGGTGCAGGTCCGTCGCCTCGTCGATCGCGCGCCGCAGCTCCTGTTGCAGGCCCTGGAACTCGCCGACGGCCGCGTCCAACGCGGTCGCGACGTTGCGGACCTCCAGCGTGGCGAGCGCGAACTCGTCGTCGAGGCGGTCCAACTCCGCGGAGGCCGCCTTCGCCGCCGGGCCCTTCCACCCGGAACCGCGAATCGGGCCGGTGACCTCGTCCTTGCTTCGCTCCTCCAGGTCGTCCAGCTCGTTTGTGAGCTTCCGCCAGGCACCCGCTGCCTCGTTCAGCTTGCCCAGCTGGGCGTCCCGCAGGTCGGAAAACGCGACCATGTCCGCTCACCCCGCCCCCGTGCCCGTCCCGCCGATTCCGCCGAAGCGGCCGGCCGCGCCCTCGTCCGAGCTCCGGTAGTTGCGGACCGTCGCCACCAGCTGCTCCGAGACCCCGCCCATCCGGTTGGCCAGGTCGGTCAGCTTGTCCTTCCACTCGGCCCCCGTCTGGCTCAGCTTGCTCCCGGTGGCCCAGCCGGTCAGCCCGCGGGCGGCCGCCGTGGTCTCCGGCTCGACGTCCTTCACCCCGCCGCGCAGCTCACCCTCCATCGCGTCGGCCCTGCCCGCCGCCCGCTCCAGAAGCTCGGGCCTGACCAGTACCGTGTCGCCGGACACCACGGGCGAGGACGCCGTGGAGGAGCGACCGTGCTCGCCGGGATCGAGCGCTTGCTGGATGTGGGACATCTCGTTCCCCCAGTGCTCCGCAAAGACCTTCCCGGGAGGCTAGTGGCCGGCCATCCTCGTTGCCACGGCGTTCGGAGCCCTTGTGGATATTCGGCCCCTGTGGACAAGCGTGAGAATCTGGAGTGAAGCGCGAAGAGGGAGGGTGCGCATGGGGCCGGGTGACCGGGTGCCAATACCGGTGTCGGTGCAGATCTTCACCGCCCGCCGCGTCATCGCGATGACTGACAGCGACCCCGAGGCGTTCGGCTGCCTAGGTGAGTGGGTGGTCGCCACGGGGAGCGTCGCGGAGCTGCGCGAACGGTTCCCCGGCGCGGTAGTGACCGACTTCGGCGACGCCGCGGTCGTACCCGGGCTGAACGACGCGCACCAGCACCCGACGATGGTGGCCGAGGACCTGCTGCAGGTCGACCTGTCGCCGGAGAACGTGGCGTCGCCGACCGAGATCGCCGCGGCGCTGCGGGAACGGGCCGACAGCACTCCGCCGGGGGAGTGGGTGCGGGGCAGCCGGTACGACCACACGAAGAGCTCGGGCGGGACGATACTCGCCCGATCCGATCTCGACGAGGTGAGCATCGAGCATCCGGTGCTGGTCGTACACGTCGCCGGCCACTGGGGAGCCGTCAACACCCCGGGCCTGGCCGCCGCCGGCCTCACCGACGACAGCGAGGACCCACCGGGAGGGGAGCTGGGTCGGGACGGTTCCGGCCGGCTCAACGGCATCCTTTACGAGCAGGCGCTCTTCGACCTGGCCTACCCCGCCGTGGCCCGGCGCGAGCCGGTGGTACCGCCGAGCGGGCTCGAGGACAGGCTGCGCGCCCTCGGCGAGTACTCCCGGATGCTGCACGCGGCGGGCATCACCTCTGTGGGGGATGCGCTGGTAGGTCCCGACGGGCTGGAGCTGCTGCAGGCCGCCGAGCGGCGCGGCGAGCTGAGCCTGCGGGTCAACATGCTCGTCGCCTACCCGCACTTCGACCACATGTGCCGCCTCGGGCTGGCCACCGACTTCGGCGGCGCCCGGCTGCGGCTCGGCGGGATCAAGGCGTTCGTCGACGGCGCCGTCGCCGGCGGGACCTGCCTGCTGGAAGAGCCATACACGGGCGGCGGCGGCCACGGCATCCAGACGGTGACCAGGGAAGAGCTGACCGAGCTGGTGCGCCGGGTGCACGACGCCGGCAGCCGGGTGGGCGTGCACGCCAACGGCGACCGCGCCATCAACCAGCTGCTCGACGCGCTCGAGGCGGCGGACGAGGCGAACCCGCGCCCGGGTGCGCGGCATCGCATCGAGCATTGCACGGTGGTGGACGAGAAGATCGTCGAGCGGATGCGCCGGCTGGGGTTGGTCGCCGTCCCGTTCGGCAGCTACGTCGCGTACCACGGCGACAAGCTCGTCGGCTACTACGGTATGGAGCGGTTGGAGCGGATGTTCGCCCACCGCAGCCTCCTCGACGCCGGGATCGCCGCTGCCGGCTCGTCCGACTACCCGTGCGGGCCGTACCAGCCGCTGCTCGCCCTGCAGTCGTGCGTCACCCGCCGGGCCGCCGACGGCACGGTGCTCGGCGACTCGCAGCGGATCACCCCGCGGGAGGCGCTCGCGCTCTACACGACCGGGTCCGCGTACGCCTCCGGCGAGGAGGGGATCAAGGGCCGTCTCGCTCCCGGCCACCTCGCCGACTTCGTCGTCCTCGACGAAGATCCGCTCGCCGTCGACCCGAACCGGCTGTCCGGCATCGGGGTACGGGAGACCTGGGTCGGCGCCGAACAGGTCTGGCCGTAAACGACCCCCCGCCGAGATCTATGTTGTGGGGGTCGTTTTGTCCGATTCTGGCCCCCACAACATAGATCTCGGCGCAAAAGGAGGTGCCCGTGGCAGGGTGGACAGCCCCCCTTTGGACACAGCACGGCGTCGCCGTGCGTACCCGCGACGGGGTGGCGCTCGCCACCGACGTCCACCTGCCGCACGCACCGGGGGAGGGGCCGCCGCTGCCGGCGCTGCTGCTGCGCACCCCGTACGACAGGACGTCCCCGCGGCTTGTCGCGACGGCCCAGCGGATGGCCCGGGCCGGGTACGCCGTGGTGGTGCAGGACCTGCGCGGGCGGTACGGCTCCGAGGGCGAGTTCGTGCTCGGCATGCGCGAGGCCGAGGACGGCTACGACGCGGTGGAGTGGGCTGCGGCGCAGCCGTGGTGTGACGGCAGGGTGGGTACGTACGGCACCTCGTACATGGCCTGGGTGCAAAGCGCCCTGGCCACGCTCGCGCCGCCACACCTGGAGGCGATGTGGGTGCACGAGGGGATCGCCAACCCGCTGAAGGAGAGCGTGCGGCAGGGCGGCGCGTTCGAGCTGCGCTGGATGGCGTGGGCGTTCTACGGCGCGGCCACCGACCCGCGGCTGCCCGGCTGGGCCCGGGACCGGCTGGGGCGCGTCGACCTGCGCGACTGGTTGCGGCCGCAACTGCCGCAGCCCGGACGAGCCCGCTCGCGCTCGCGCCCACATACGAACGGTGGTATTGGGAGTACCTCACGGCCGGCACCGAGGGCGGGCCGTGGGACTCCCGCGCGATGAACATCGAGCGGCACTACGGCGAGCACGCCGACGTACCGGCGATGTACTCCGGCGGATGGTACGACTCCTACACGCGGGCCACGATCCGCAACTGGGCCGGCCTCGGCGGCAAGCGCTCCCCGCAGCATCTCCTGATGGGGCCGTGGACGCACGGCGACGCCGACACCGGCCTCACCTACGCGGGCGACGCCGACCTCGGCGCCGACGCGCCGACGGACCTGGTGGGTGAGCAGATTCGCTGGTTCGACCGCTGGCTCAAGGGCGCCGGCGAGACGCAGGATCCGACCGTGCGCTACTTCCTGATGGGCGGCGGCTCCGGGCGGCGGCTTCCCGACGGGCGCCTGGACCACGGCGGGTCCTGGCGGGGCGCGTCGACCTGGCCGCCGCCTGGCTCGGCCGACCTGCACCTCTTCCTCACCGGGGACGGGCATCTGGTGGACGCCGCGGGCGAGTCGGGGACGCTCGGCTACGACTTCGACCCCGACGACCCGGTGCCCACGATCGGCGGCAACATCTCGTTTCTGGGCTACCTCCGGCAGCTTCCGGACGAGCTGCTCGACGCGATATCCGTGCTCGACCGCCGAGTGCTGGTGTCCCCGGTCGGGGGACGGGACCAGCGGACCTACCCGGGGCTGTTCGGCGCGCGGCCGCCGTACGGCCCGCTTGCCGCCCGGGCCGACGTGCTCACCTTCACCACCGGTCCGCTCCCGGCCCCGGTGCAGGTCACCGGGCCGGTGCGGGTGAAGCTCTGGGTGGATTCGAACGCGCCCGACACCGACTTCACAGCGAAGCTGGTCGACTGGTATCCGCCGAACCCGGACTACCCCGAGGGGTATGCGCTGAACGTCGCCGACGGCATTCAGCGGCTGCGCTTCGCCCGCGGCTTCGACCGGGAACGCCTGCACGAGCCCGGCAGCCCGGTGCCGGTGCTGATCGAGATGTACCCGACGGCCAACGTGTTCGCGGCCGGGCACCGGATCCGCCTGGACGTCTCCAGCAGCAACTTCCCGCGGTTCGACGTCAACCCGAACACCGGCGGTCCGCTCGGCTCCGCCCGGACGACGGCGATCGCCCGCAACACCGTGTACCTGGGACGGGAGCACCCCTCCCGCCTGGAACTCACCGTGAGCGGCTAGCGGTGGCAAGGATCGCGGGGTCTACAGTCGGGGTTGCGGAGCGAGAGGCATGGAAGGGGTCGTGAGTGAAGGTCGCGAACGTTGCGGGCCGGCTCGCGCTCGTGGTCGGCGAGGGTGCGGCAGAACGCGCGGTGGACGTGGGGCGGGCCAGCGACGGCCGGTTGCCCTCCGATCCGGGCGAGGCGTACGGGCACTGGGACGAGCTGCGGGCATGGGCGGCGGAGGCGTCCGCGGCCGGCGCGCGCCGGCTCGACGAGCTCGCCGAGCCGCTCGACCCCCGGCGGCTCGGCGAGCCGTCGCCGTCGCCCCGCCAGGTGTTCGCGATCGGGCTGAACTACCGCGACCACGCGGCCGAGGCCGGACAGGACGTGCCCACGGTGCCGCAGGTGTTCACCAAGTTCCCGACCTGCCTCGCCGGCCCGTACGCGGACGTCGTGCTGCCGAGCGACCGGGTCGACTGGGAGGTCGAGCTGGTCGTCGTGATCGGGCGGCGGGCCGAGGACGTGGCCGAGGCGGACGCCTGGTCGTACGTGGCCGGGCTGACCCTCGGCCAGGACATCTCGGAGCGGCGGGTGCAGTTCGCGACCAAGCCGCCCCAGTTCAGCATGGGCAAGTCCTACCCGACGTTCGGGCCGATCGGGCCGGTGCTGGTGACCGCCGACGAGTTCGCCGACCCCGACGACCTGGAGCTGGGGTGCCGGGTGGGCGACGAGGAGGTGCAGCGGGCACGTACCTCGCTGATGATCTTCACGATCCCTCAGCTGCTCGCCTACCTCTCCGGGATCTGCCCGCTGCTCCCGGGGGATCTGATCTTCACCGGGACGCCGGCCGGGGTGGGCAGCACCCGCAACCCCCGCCGCTACCTCCAGCCCGGAGAGGTGATCGAGAGCTTCGCGGAGAACATCGGCACGATGCGCAACCGCTGTGTCAGCGGCCCTTGACGCGGCGGTACTCCCCGGGCGGCATTCCGTACGCTGCCCGGAAAGCCCGGCTGAAGTGGGCCGGCTCGGCGAAGCCCCACTTCGCACCGACCGCATGCGCCGGACGGATGGACAGGGTCGGGTCGAGCAGGTCCCGACGGCAGCGCTCCAGCCTGCGGTCACGAACCCAGGAGGCGACGGTGGTGCCCGTGGTCTCGAAAAGACGGTGCAGGTACCGCAGCGAGATATGGTGCGCGGCGGCGATCAGGCCGGGGGAGAGCTCCGGATCGCCAAGTCGCTCCTCGATGAACGCCTGAATGCACAGCAGCAGGGCCCGTTGCCGGGTGTCCGCTTGGACCAGAGACGCCCGGTCCAGCCGCTCGGCGAGCGCGACGGTGAGTAGGTCGAGTACCGCCGTGCCGAGCCGGGCCCGCTCGGAGCCGCTGCCGGTGCCGAGGTTGTGGGGGAGTTGCCGGACGACGGAGGAGAGCAGCGCGCCGGTGCCGTGACCGCCGGGAATGCGTTGCCCGGTCAGTTGCGCCACGTCGTCTCGGCGTATCGGCAGCAGCGTGCGCGGGAACGTCAGGCACACCGCCCGGCGACCGGGGTGGGCGCAGCGGAACGGGCGCGAAGGGTCGGTCAGGCCAAAGTCACCCGGTCCCACGATTGCCTGCTTGTCGTCCTGCTCCCCCACCATGTGACCGCGCGTCTGCACGAGAACCTGATACACATCCGGGTCCGACCTGCGGATGTGTCGTGGTGTTCGGCGGGCCTCGCCCGGCCCCTCGTCGACCTCGGCGACGCGAACGGCACCTAGTTCGCCGACCACCAGCTGGCTCCGAAACGCCGGCTGGTCGAACCGCACGTCCATCGGCACGACCGCGTCGCCGAGCACGTGCCGCCAGTAGTCGAGACGGGAAGCAACCGGCTCGTCTTCGGCCCGCAACAGCACGCTCCCGGCCGCGCCACCGGGGCGGTTGTCCTTAAAGATCCGGTCCTCCATGTGAGGAAGCCTAAGCCGTGCACGGACCGGCAAGAGCCGTGCGCTGAGCGCTAACGGCCCACGGCGCGTTCGGCGGCGAGACTGACGGTGTCCCGTCAACTGGCGATCTTGAGACCACGAAGGAGCAAGGATATGCAGACCGAGCCGCTGGAAGACTTCGCGTCGCGGCAGATGATGCGGCTGTCCAACGGCACGTTGGTGTCCCAGGCCATCAGCGTGGCCGCCTCGCTCGGCGTGGCTGACCAGTTGGCGTCCGGGCCGCGCCCGGTGGACGAGATCGCCGCCGCCGTCGGCGCCGACGCGCCCACGCTGTACCGACTGCTGCGCGCGCTCGCCGACGTCGAGCTCTTCCAGGAGCTCGACGGGCGGTGCTTCGCGCTGACCGAGCTGAGCGAGCTCCTCCGCACCGGGGTGCCGGGCTCCATGCGGAACTGGGCGATCATGATGGGAATGCAGCCCTGGCACGGGATGTGCGCCGGCCTACTGGACGCCGTACGGACCGGGGAGCCGGCGTTCGAGCGCATATTCGAGCAGCCGCCGTTCGAGTACCTGCGCGATCACCCCGACTCGGCCAGGGTGTTCGACGCCGCGATGACGGACAACTCGGCGGCACTGAGCGCCGCCGTCGTCGGCGTGTACGACTTCGGCTCGTTCCGCACCGTGGTGGACGTCGGCGGCGGAAACGGCGCCCTGCTCGCCGCGGTGCTGGCCGCCAACCCCGGGCTGCGCGGCGTGCTGTTCGACATGCCCGAGGTCGTGCCCGGCACACGGCGGGTGCTCGCCGACGCCGGCGTCGCGGACCGCTGCAACGTCGTGGCCGGAGACTTCTTCGACTCCGTGCCGTCCGGTGGCGACGCCTACCTGCTCTCACACGTCATCCACGACTGGGACGACGAGCGGTCCGTGCAGATCCTGACCAACTGCCGGGCCGCAATGGCCGACGGCGGTCGCGTCGTGCTGGCCGAGGACGTGCTTTCGGACAAGATCGAGCCGTCCATGGCCAAGTGGACCGACCTCCACATGCTGCTCATCGGTGGCCGGCAGCGCACCGAATCCGAGTTCGCCGCGCTGTTCCGGCGCGCCGGCCTCGAGCCGTCCCGGGTCGTTCCGGCCGGCGTCTGCGGTCTCGTCGAAGCGATTCCCGCGTAGGGCCCGGTCAGTTGAACTCGAAGCCGGAGGGCAGCGATCGGTGCTGGAACAGCCGGGCCGGTACCGCGTCGGCCAACGCCCGGTAGCCGGTCGGGTTCAGGTGCAGGTGGTCGCCAACGTCGTATGCGGGCAGCAACTGGCGCGGGTTGGCCGGGTCACGCGCCACCCTGTCGAAGTCGATCACCGCGTCGAACCGGCCGCTGGTGCGGATCCAGTCGTTGACCATCTGCCGCGTGTGCTCCCGGACGCCGGCCGGATCGTCGTAGCCGGTGTTGCCGCCGAACGGTGTGATCGTGGCGCCGTAGACCCGGATACCCAGGGTGTGCGCCCGCCGGATGATCTGGTCGTAGGCGCCGATCAGATCGTCGGCCACCTGCTTCTGTGCCGCCTCGGTGGCGTCTGCCGTGCCGATGTCGTTGACGCCCTCGAAGACCAGCAGCCACGCCACGCCGCTCTGCGCCAGCACGTCGCGGTCGAGCCGGCTCAGGGCGTTGGGGCCCAGACCGTCGTGGAGCACCCGGTTGCCGCCCGCCGCTTGGTTCACGATGGCGACGTCCGCGGTGTCGTGGTGTGCCAGCAGCCGGGCCCGTAGCTGGTCCGGCCAGCGGTCGTTGCCGTTGGTGGTGGACCCGCGCCCGTCGGTCAGCGAGTCACCCAGCATCACCGCCGCCGCAGCGCGGGGCTTGGACCAGACCTCCAGGCCGCTGAGGAAGTACCAGTGCTCGACCGAAGCCGCCCCGGGCAGATCCGCGTCCGGAGCGTGGTTGCCCCATCACCATGTACGAGGTGGTCCGGGAGCCGGGGTGCGAGGTGATGTCGGTCGATGCCTGCCCGTCGGCCAGGTACATCGTCACGGTCAGGTTGGAGCGGGGTTGCACCGGGAAGTTCAACGGGTCGGAGACCATCTGCGCCCCGACCGGGACGCTGACCGAGGACCGGCCGTCGAAGGTCACCGGCCGGGACGTCCCGGGCTGGATTGCGCTGACCCCCGCCCGCCCGCCGGCCGGAAGCGCGACGAACGCCGCGGTGATGGGCAGGTCCGCGCCGCCGAAGGCGTTGGAGATGCGCAGCCGTATCTGCTGCCCACCCAGCGAGGTGTGGACGGTCTGGCGTAACGTGCTGTCGGCGAAGACCAGGTTGTCCTGCGTGAACGGTGCCGGCGGCATGTTGTATGGCTCGGTCAGCTGCGGCATCGACACCCAACTGTCCACCCAGTGCCCGTTCATCGTGGGGCCGACCGCGGCGCTACCGGGGACGGCCGCGCCGGCCTGTGCACCCGTGGCCCCCGGCTGCGGAAGAGGTGGCTACGGCGGCGGCCATGAGGACCCCCACGGCGGCCAGGCCAACAATCGACGACGCTCTGCTCATGGCTGGCCGGCCCTCCAGGAGATTCGCTGCCGTGGGATCGCTCCCATATCGCCAACCACGGTGACCAAGCAGGGCGTTGCAATCAAGGGGGCGTCGCCGTCCGACGTTGGCCGAAAGCTTCGGCAACTAGCCGGGAGGGACCACGCTCCTTTGATGCTGGGCGTCGCCGGACGCGAGCGCGGCCTGGATCTTCTGGACCAGCGCCCGCGCCGAGTCGGCGGTCAACTCGACGGCCACCCGGGCGCCCGGCCCGTCCGCCTCGTTGACGAAGTCGATGTTCAGCGTATGGTCGAACGTGGCGTGGTACGGATGGTCGTAGTAGACGTTGGTGTGGGTGAGCGTGAACCACCCGTTCGGGCCCTTGCCGCTTCCGGCGATCTCGGCTCGCTCGGTGATCCAGGTACACATCGCGGCCTCCTCACGCCGGGGTGGCGAGGTACTTGTCGAACCAGGCCCAGATCTTCTGCCAGCCGTCCAAGGCCGCGTGCACCCGGTAGCTCTGCCTGTCGGTGGCGAAGAAGGCGTGCCCGGCATCGTCGTAGCTGTGGAACTCATACGTCTTGCCGTGCTTCTTGAGCTCCTCCTCCGTCCGCGCCACGTGCTCGGGTGAGGGGTTCTGGTCGTCTGTGCCGAACAGGCCGAGCAGCGGGCAGCCGAGGTTCCCGGTCATGTCGATCGGCGCGACGGGCTGCCGGGGGCTGAGGTCCTCCTCGCTCGCCACCACGCGGCCGCCGTAGCAGTCCACCGCCGCGTCCACGGGGAGGTTGCAGGCCACCAGGTAGGTCTGACGTCCGCCGGAGCAGTACCCGATCACACCTACCTTGCCGTTGCTGTAGGGGAGCGACCGCACGTAGGCCGCGCCACCGGCAACGTCGCCGAGGCAGCGGTCGTCGGGCACACCGCCGGCCGCCCGGGCCGCCGCTGCGGCGTCGTCGGGGCTGGCATCCGGGCCCTCCCGGTGGTGGAGGTTCGGGCAGATGGCCGTGTAGCCGTGCACGGCGAAGGTTCGGGTGATCTCCTTGGTGGCGGCATCCCATCCCGGCATGTGGTGGATCACCACCACGCCCGGGTACGGGCCCGGGCCGAGTGGGCGGGCGAGGTACGCCGAGATCTCGTCGTCCGCGTGCCCCCGGATGTTGATCGTCTCCGCCATCACACCGTCGTATGCCAAACCTTCCTCCTCGTGTCTTCCGCTGTCGCGTACGGAACCGGCTCAGGCCTTGAGGTCGACGAAGTCCTCCTCCCAGTACTCGTTCGGGTTGCGCACGGTCGTGTCGGCGCCGACCCCGTGCAGTTCGTTCTCCCGGCCGCGCAGCTCGACGCGGCGGATCTTGCCGGAGATGGTCTTGGGCAGCTCCGCGAACTCGATGCGGCGCACCCGCTTGTACGGCGCCAGGTGTTCGCGGGCGTGCCGCAGGATGGCCAGCGCCGTCTCCTTGCCCGGCTCGGTGCCGCCGGCCAGGGTGATGTAGGCCTTGGGTACCGCGAGCCGGATCGGGTCGGGAGACGGTACGACCGCCGCCTCGGCCACCGCCTCGTGTTCCAGAAGCACGCTCTCCAGCTCGAACGGGGAGATCCGGTAGTCGGAGGCCTTGAACACGTCGTCGGTGCGGCCGACGTAGGTGATGTAGCCCTCGGCGTCGCGCTGGGCCACGTCGCCGGTGTGGTAGAAGCCGCCGCGCATGGCCTCCCCGGTGCGGCCGGGGTCGTCGCGGTAGCCGGTCATCAGCCCGAGCGGGCGGGGGCTCAGGTCGAGGCAGATCTCGCCTTCGTCGGCGGGCTTGTCGGCGACCGGGTCGATCAGCTCCACCGTGTAGCCGGGCAGCGGCCGCCCCATCGAGCCGAGCGTGACCGGCTGGCCCGGAGTGTTGCCGATCTGGGCGGTGGTCTCGGTCTGGCCGTACCCGTCCCGGATGGTGATCCCCCAGGCCCGCTGGACCTGCTCGATCACCTCGGGGTTGAGCGGCTCGCCGGCGGCCACGCACTCACGGACCCGCACCGGCCACTGCGCCAGGTCCTCCTGTATCAGCATCCGCCATACCGTCGGCGGGGCGCAGAACGTGTCCACCTCGCACCGGATCAGCTGGTCGAGCAGCGGGCCCGCGGTGAACCGGGCGTAGTTGATGATGAGCACCGTCGCCTCCGCGTTCCACGGGGCGAACACGTTGCTCCAGGCGTGCTTGGCCCAGCCCGGGGAGGAGATGTTGAGATGCACGTCGCCGGGCTTGATCCCGATCCAGTACATCGTCGACAGATGCCCGACCGGATAGGAGGCGTGGGTGTGCTCCACCAGCTTCGGCTGGGCGGTGGTCCCCGAGGTGAAGTACAGCAGCATCGTGTCGGAGGCGCGGGTCAGGCCGTCCGGCGCGAAGTCGCCCGGCAGGGCGCGGGCGTTGGCCTGGGCGTGGGCGTCGGCGTAGCCCAGCCAGCCGTCCACCGCCTCACCGACGGCGATGCGGGTGTAGTCGCCCGGTACGTCGGCGAACTTCCCGGCGTCGGCGGACCGGGCCACCACGTGGCGCACGTGCCCGCGTTCGATGCGGTCGACGAGATCGTCTCGCTGCAGCAGCGTCGTCGCCGGGATGATCACAGCGCCCAGCTTCATCGCCGCCAGGATCGTCTCCCACAGCTCCACCTGGTTGCCCAGCATCAGCAGGATCCGGTCGCCCCGGCTCACCCCCTGGGCGCGCAGCCAGTTCGCCACCCGGTTCGAGCGGACCGACATCTGCGGGTACGACACCTTCGTCTCGGTGCCGTCCTCCTCGACGACCCACAGCGCCGGGCGGTCGTCGCGCTCCTCGGCGAGCCGGGCGGCCACGGCGTCGAACCAGTCCAACGCCCAGTTGAACTCCCCCAGCTCTGGCCAGCGGAACCCCTGGTACGTCGTCTGGTAGTCCTCGCGATGCTGCAGCAGAAAGTCACGGGCGGCGCGGAAGGTCTGGGTAGCTGACTCGGTCACCTGCGACACCCCTTCGCTATGCGTGAGTACCCCCATGGTTGTGCCGGCGGCGTCTGCGCGGCAACCTACCAATAGATCGGAGCGGGTCCGGAGAGGAGCGATGATGGGTGAGTACCGGACGGCGTTCGAACGCAGCATCACCGACCCGACCGCCTTCTGGAAGGAGGCGGCGGAGGAGATCCTGTGGCGTCGGCGTCCGTCACAGATCCTCGACGACGCCAACCCGCCCTTCTACCGGTGGTTCCCCGACGGTGAGCTGAACACCTGCGAGAACGCCCTCGACAGGCACGTGGACGAGGGCCGTGCCGATCAGCCGGCGCTGATCTACGACAGCCCGGTGACCGGCACCCAGCGGACGTACACCTACCGCGCGCTGCGCGACGAGGTGGCCCGCTTCGCCGGCGCGCTGCGCGGGCTCGGGGTGGCCAAGGGCGACCGAGTTGTGATCTACATGCCGATGGTGCCGGAGGGGGTCGTCGCGATGCTCGCCTGCGCCCGGCTCGGCGCCGTTCATTCGGTCGTCTTCGGCGGCTTCGCGCCGCGGGAGCTGGCGATACGCATCGACGACGCCCAGCCCAAGGTGGTCGTTTCGGCCTCCTGCGGCATCGAACCCACCAGGGTCGTGGCGTACAAGCCGATGCTCGACGAGGCGCTGGAGCTGTCCCGGCATGCCCCCGAGCGGTGCGTGATCCTGGAGAGGCCGGAGGCCGGTGCCGACCTGCGGCCCGGCCGCGACCTGTCCTGGGCCGAGGCCATGGAGGGCGCCGAGCCGGCCGAGTGCGTGCCGGTTCTGGCGACCGACCCGCTCTACGTCCTCTACACCTCGGGCACCACGGGCCGGCCCAAGGGTGTGGTGCGGGACAACGGCGGGCACGCCGTGGCGCTGCGCTGGAGCATGAAGTACGTTTACGGGATCGACCCCGGGGACGTGTTCTGGGCGGCCTCCGACGTCGGATGGGTGGTCGGCCACTCCTACATCGTCTACGCGCCGCTGCTGCACGGCTGCACCACCGTGCTGTACGAGGGCAAACCGGTGGGAACCCCGGACGCGGGGGCCTTCTGGCGGGTCGTCGCGGAACACGGCGTCAGGGCGCTGTTCACCGCGCCGACGGCCATTCGGGCGATCAAGAAGGAGGACCCGGAAGGTAAGCATCTGGCGTCCTACGACCTGTCGCGGTTCGAGACGTTGTTCCTCGCCGGGGAGCGCCTCGACCCCGACACGTACCACTGGGCGGTGCGGATACTGGACCGGCCGGTCATCGACCACTGGTGGCAAACCGAGAGTGGCTGGCCGATGGCCGCCAACCTGCGCGGGCTGGATCCGATGCCGGTGAAGGCGGGCTCGCCGACCGTCCCGGTGCCCGGGTACGACCTGCACGTTGTCGACGGGTCCGGCGGCGACGTGCCGCGGGGCACCGAGGGCGACATCGTCGTCGGCCTGCCGTTGCCGCCGGGGAACCTGCCCACGGTGTGGGGCGCCGACGAGCGCTTCGTCGAGTCGTACCTGTCCCGCTACCCGGGCTACTACCTGACCGGCGACGGCGGCTTCATCGACGAGGACGGGTACCTGTGGGTGATGGGCCGCACCGACGACGTCATCAACGTCGCCGGCCACCGCCTGTCCACCGGCTCGATGGAGGAGGTGATCGCCGCCCATCCCGCGGTCGCCGAGTGTGCCGTCATCGGGGTGCACGACGAGCTCAAGGGGCAGATGCCGCGCGGTTTCGTCGTCCTCAAGGCCGGGGCCGACGTCGACGAGGGGGACCTGCGGGACGAGCTCCTCGTCGCCGTGCGCGAGCAGGTGGGCGCGGTGGCGGCGATGCGGGACGTCGCGGTCGTGCCGGCGCTGCCGAAGACCCGTTCGGGCAAGATCCTGCGCGGCACGATGCGCGGCATCGCGGAGGGCAAGGACGAGCCGGTTCCCTCCACGATCGAGGACGCCTCGGTCCTCGATCAGCTCCGTCCAATCCTTCTGGGGCGAGACTAGATTGGGGCAAGATCGGGTATATGCCGAAGTTCGCTGCTCAGTTCCGCTACCTCGACAAGGAACGCCGCGACGAGGTACGGCCCCGCCACCGTGAGTACCTCAAGGGTCTTTTCGAGCAGGGCAAGATCGTCATGTCCGGCCCGTGGGCCGACGACAGCGGCGCGATGGCCGTCTTCGAGGTGGCCGACGAGGCCGAGGCCCGTGAGCTGCTGGCGGCCGACCCGTACAACGAGGCCGGCGTCGTCGGTGACCTGCAGGTGCGGGAGTGGCAGGTCATCTTCCCGCCGTGACATGACCCAGCGCGCCTTACTCACCCTCCTCGGGGTGGGTGCGATGAACTCGCCCCGATACCGGCCCGCGGGGCTGCTCGTGCGCTACGCCCGGCGGCGGATCACCTTCGACGGGGGACCGGGCGCCGAGCCGGACGGCCCGCTGTCCGGATGGCTGGTCACCGACGAGCAGGCCGAACTGCGTTCCGCGCTGCGCTGGCTCGCCGACCGGCACGGATGTACCCCGGTCATGGCGCCCTACCACGCCGGCGACCTGCGGATCGAACCGCTGCCGGTCGCGCACACCTCCCACCCCACCTGCGGTTACCGCATCGAGATCGGTGGGCGGACCGCGGTGTGGGCACCGGAGTTTTGGGAGTTTCCGTCCTGGGCGGCCGGCGCGGACCTCATGTTCGCGGACGCGGCTGGCTGGTCCGCGCCGATCCGTTTCCGCGGCGGAGTGGGCGGTCACGCGAGCGTACGGCGGGTGTCCGCGGACGCGGCGCGGTACGGCGTGCACCGGCTGGTGTTCGCGCACATAGGCCGTCCCTCGATCCGGGCGATCGACGCCGGGGAACAGCCGCCCTTCGGCGAGTGGGGGACGTGTGGCCGGACCTACACGTTACGGCTTTGACACTCCAGGCCAAGGAGATCGACATGGACGCACAGACCCGCACCGCTGGTTCCGATGGGGCCCACCCCCACATGGCGCAATGGCCGCCGGGACTGCCGCATTCCCTCGACTATCCCGAGGTGCCGGTCGGCGCCGTGCTCGCCGGCGCGGCGCGACGCTTCGGCGACCGTACGGCGTTCCACTATGCCGGTCGCGACCTGAGCTTCGCCCAGCTGTGGCGGCAGGCCTGTCAGTTCGCCCATGCGCTCCGCGACAACGGTGTGGGCAAGGGCTCCGTCGTCGCCATGCACATGCCGAACTGCCCGCAGTACCCGATTGCGTACTACGGCACCATGCTGGCGGGCGCGACGTTCTGCCCGGTCAACCCGCTGCAGCCGGCCGATGACCTCGTCTTCCAGCTCACCGACGCGGACGCCGTCGTCGCGGTCACCTACCAACCGCTCGACGCGACGCTCGCCGGGGTACGGCCCCGGACCGGCGTCCGGCTCGCCGTGGTGACCGGCCACGACCAGTCGCTCGACCCGTCAGTACGGGTGGACCCCTCGGCGTTCGGCGACGCCGGCGTCGACTTCGAGGCGTTCTGCGAGGGCCGGCCCGAGGACCCGCCGGCGGTGGACATCGACGTCGGCCGCGACCTGGCGCACCTCGCCTACACCGGGGGCACGACCGGCCGGTCGAAGGGCGTCGAGCTGCCGCACCGCAACGTGATCACCAACTCCCTGCAGTACGCCTGCTTCGGGAACGGGGCGGTGCCCGCTCTGGACGGGCACGGCGGCCTGGTCCTCGACCAGATCGGCGCGCCGGAGGAGTGGTCGACCCGGCTCGGCACCGGGCGCGGCATCAACCTCACGCCGTGGTTCCACGCCATGGGCACGATCGGCGGCCTCAACGTGCCCATGCTCGCCGGCGGAACCACCATCATCCACCTTCGATTCGATCCCGGGGCCTACCTCGCCGACGCCGAGAAGTTCCAGGTCACCACGATGGGTGGCGCTCCGCCGATCTTCATCGCGCTGCTCCTTCACCCGGACATCCACACCCGCGACCTGTCCTCGGTGCGCGGGATCTCCTCGGGGGCGGCGCCGCTGCCGGTCGACGTCATCGAGGCGCTGCGCAAGCGTTTCCCCGACGCGACCATCGCCGAGGGCTACGGCCTCACCGAGGTGACGATGGGCGCCACCATGAACCCGTCCTACCGGTCGGCGCTGCGCAAGGTCGGCAGCGTCGGGGTCCCCGTCTTCGACACCGAGGTCAAGATCGTCCCAGCCGAGGGCGGCGAGGAGTCGCTGCCGGCGGGTGCCGAGGGGGAGGTCTGCATCCGCGGGCCGCAGGTCATGGTGGGCTACCACGACCGGCCGGAGGAGACCGAGGCGGTGCTCGTCGACGGGTGGCTGCACACAGGCGACATCGGGGTGCTCGACGAGGACGGTTACCTCACCATCGTCGACCGGAAGAAGGACATGCTGCTCTACAAGGGCTACAACGTCTACCCGCGTGAGCTGGAGGAGATCCTCTTCCGGCATCCCGCGATCGCGAACGCCGCGGTCGTCGGCCGGGCCGATCCGGCCGCCGGGGAGCTGCCGATAGCCTTCGTCGCCCGCGCCGAGGGCCACGACGAGCTGGCCGCCGAGGACGTGATGGCGTACGTCAACGAGCGCGTCGCGCCGTACAAGCGGGTCCGCGAGGTACGGTTCGTCGACTCGATCCCGGTCTCGGCGGCCGGAAAGGTGCTCAAGCGCGAGCTCCGGCAGTTGCTCGCCGCCGAGACCTGACCGCCCGCCCTCGCCCCCCCTTTTGCCCGTGATCTTGCAGAAATTTCAAGACCTGTCTTGAAATTTCTGCAAGATCACGGGCGTGGGGTGTGTCCGTGGTAGCGGCGGTCCAGGTGGAGCAGGGGCCGGGCCTTCGGGTCGACGTAGTCGACGCGAAGGACCAGACCGAGCCGCAGTGTGTGGTCGCCGGCCGCCATCGAGTGGTGGGTACTGCATTCCAGGGCGGCTACCCCGTCGTCGATGATCAGGGCGTCACTGACCTGTCCGCGGTGGTGGGCGACGTTGGCCAGCAGCAGGCGGCCGCTCGGCCGTCCGGGCATGGCGAACCGGCTCGCGACCGGCGTCTGGTCGGCGGCCAGCAGCGACACCGCCCACCGGTCCTGGCGGTCGAGCACCTCGTCCAGGTAGGAGTCGGCTGCGATGCTCACCAGCACCAGCGGCGGTTCCGCCGACACCGAGGCGAAGGCCGTCACCGTCGTGCCAATGTCGTCCCGGCCGTCGCGCACGCTCACCACGGTCACGCCGCTGGCGTGCCGGGCGAGCGCGCGCTTGAAGTCCTCGGCGGGGACGGGTTCCGGCTCGCTCATGCAGACGAGCCTGCCATCAACGCGTGCTCTCAACCCCCGTACTTGGCCCGGATGCCGCGTATGTCGCCGCGGCCGAGCGTCCGGAACGCCTTCGAGCACGCCGGGATGCGCCCGTTCATGGTCAGCGAGGGGTGGCTGCCGCGCGGATGGCTGAGGCCGAACGTGTGCCCGGTCTCGTGGGCCATCACGCTGGCGATATCCATGGCCCTTGTGCATCTCCGGCCCGGAGAGGTCGTCCACCGGGCGTTGGTACGTCCCAGCTTGGCGTCTGACTCCCGGATCTCCCTGCGGACGTACCAATAGCACGTGCTCGCTATCGCGGAGGTGCGGCGGAGGCTGCCGAACCCGACCACGTTGACGCCGTCGTGCCGGCTGCAGGCGCCGTCCGCGCCGATGCCGGGCGCCCTCGAGGTGGTTCCTCGGTACGTGATCGTAGGGGCGTTGGCGCCCTCCACCGCGGCGTAGCCGCAGTCGTTGTGCTGGTCGGCGAAGTACCCCCGGCCCGCCGCGATCGCCCGTCGCGCCGCGCTCACGCTGAGCCCGGAGGGCCGGTGGGCGGGGTTGAAGCGCCAGCGATGGTTGTCGCGCTCGCTGACTCCGCGGTTACGCCACGCGCCGTCGCGGCAGGCGGCCCCGGCCGTCGCGGCGGACTGCGAGGCGGTCGCGGCCTCCTGGTCCGACCGCTCCAGCCCGACGTCGAGGAGAAGCACGGAACGGTCCGCGCGGGTCTCGATGGCGAACACCTGCTCGCCGGTCAGGGTGAGGGCGTTGACCGCCACGCCCCATCCCGGCGGTGGGACGTGGGCGCCGACGCCGCCCTCGTCCATGATCTTGCGACCTACCAGGTCGCAGACCGGTTCCAGCGCCGACGGCAGCCGTACCGCCCGCAACATCGTGGAGCCGTGACAGGCCAGTGATCTTGTCTGCCGCGCTTCCCGCTCCGGGGATCCGGAGGCCTTCGAAGTCGCGGCGGCGGGGAGCGTCAACGCGGTGAAAACAAGCGCGAGGCCGAGGCCGACGCGCCCGATACGGACACGGAACATGGGCACCTATCCTTTATCGGATATGTCATGCCGGTAATTAGCCCGTATCGGTGCCTTCGTCAAGGGGCAAGAAATGCCTTCTAGGCCGCTTTGTTGACGGATGACCGTTATCGACGGACGAAGAAGCCGTGTAGCCTAGCCGACGTATGCCCTAAATATCGGTAAAGAGAAATTCTGTCCGTTTGGCACGGATAGCTCGCGTCACGTGCTCGACGAGCCGTGGACGCCCGCGCGACTTCCAGCCAGCTTGGTCAGCGCGGCAGGAGCAACAGCTTTCCGGTGGTCCTGCGGCCCTGGAGGTCCTCGTGGGCCTGCCGGGCGGCGTCGAGCGGGTAGCGCCCGCCGATCCGTACGTCCAGCGAGCCGTCGGCGACCCAGGCGAAGAGGTCGCCGGCGCGGGACATCAGTTCCTTGCGGTCCAGGGTGTAGTGGACGAGCGTCGGCCGGGTGACGAACAGCGAACCCTTCGGGTTCAGCGTCTGCAGGTCGAAGGGGGGCACCTGGCCGCTCGACGCGCCGTAGAGCACCATCAGGCCCCGCGGCCGCAGCGCGTCGAGGCCGCGCTCGAAGGTGCTGCGGCCGACGCCGTCGTACACCACAGGGACTCCCTCGCCGTCGGTCAGCTCCCGCGCCCGTTCGACGAAGTCGTCGTAGGAGGCGATCTCGTCCGCGCCCGCCCCGCGTGCCAGCTCCGCCTTCTCGGCGGTGGAGGTGGTGGCCAGCACCCGGCCTCCGCGGCGCTTGATGATCTGGGTGAGCAGCAGCCCGACCCCGCCGGCCGCCGCGTGCACGACCGTCCAGTCCCCGCTGCCGACCGGATACGTCGAGGTGGCCAGGTAGTGCGCGGTCATGCCCTGCAGCGGCAGCGCGGCCGCGACGTCGTCGCCGACGCCGTCCGGTACCGGCACCGCGGATGCGGCCGGGACGACCACCTGTTCGGCGTAGCTGCCCCGTACGTCCTTCCAAGCGACGCGGTCGCCCACCGACACCTCGGACACGCCGTCACCGACGGCCCGTACCGTGCCGGCGCCCTCCAGGCCGAGCACGAACGGCGTCGGGATCGGGTGGATGCCCTCCCGCTGGTAGGTGTCGATGTAGTTGACGCCGGCCGCGGCCACGTCAACGAGCAGATCGCCCGGTCCCGGGACGGAAGGGGAGGTGTCGATCACTTCCAGCCTGTCCGGCCCCCCGTGTTCGCGTACCTGGACTGCGCGCATGGCCCCATCCTTCCGCAAAGATCGGAAGCGCGGCTACCCAACCTCGCGCAACATCTGCTCGATGGCGGCCACCCGGTCCCGTAGCTCCTTGAGCTAGTGAGCGGCCTTGGTCAGGTCCTCGGCCGTCTTCTCCTGCGCCTCTGCCGACCTCTCGGCCAGCTTCTGGTACGCCTGCTCGCGTGCTACGGCCCCCGCGCCCGATAGGTGGCGAAGATCTGCCAGATGACGAAGGCAACAGCGGCCACGACGATGGTGAAGCCGCCCAGAAGGAAGACGACGTCCGGCCAGACGAAGCCCGTTTCGCCGGTCACCGGGAACCCTCCGACTCCCGTTCGTCGGTCAGCGTGCGCGCCGCCTCGGCGACCGTTTCCGGGGTCAGCCGGAGCGCGAACGGCGCCACCTCGAAGTACTTCATCGCCTTGCCATCCTCCGACAGTTCCAGCGTCCCTGATACCAGGCCCGCGGCCTCCAGGCGCTGTAGATGCATGTGCAGCAACGGCCGGCTCATCCCGATCTCGCGGGCGAGCTGGCTCACGTAGTTACGGCCCTCGGCCAGCGCGGCCAGGATGCGCAGCCGGTGCGGATTTGCCAGCGCCGACAGCGCCTTCAGGAGGTCGTCACCGGACGGCTCCGAGAGGTCCACGATTCCATCTTTCATGTGTCAACCTATTCTGACACCACAGTCTATACCCGTACAACCTACTGGGGCGTCAGCCGGCTCGGGGTTCGCTCAGGGTCGAATCGGGGTGCCGCCCGGAGCCATCGGCTCGGGCGAGGGGGCAGACTGGAGGGGAGCGGCAGGAGGTTGGCAGACGATGTCAGGATTCGAGCAGGTGGCGTGGCTGCCTCTGTGTGGCGGACTCGCCGTGGTCGGCGTGCTGTTGAGCTGGCTGGTGTGGCGCCGCCGGGGTGCCGCGGCCGGCCTGCGCGGCGTGGCGTGGTCGTTGATCCCGATCGCCGCGTACCTCACCGGGCTGATCGAGCTGATCTGGCAGGTCGTGGCCGCCGGAGTCGGGTGGGCGCTGCGGCTCGTCTTCTCACCGGTCGTGTGGTCCGGGGTGGCGGTGGCCGGGCTGTGCGCGGTGCTCTTCCTCGTCTCCGGCGTGCTGCGCCGCCGTACCTCGCCGGAGGACCGGGCGGTACCGAGCCGGGAGTCGGGGGAGGCGCCCAAGCAGGTAACCCAGGGCTCGCGGGCCGGCGGCGAGCCGTCCGACGACTTCGCTGAGATCGAGGAGATCCTCCGCCGCCGCGGCATCAGCTAGGCGATAACGTCGTGAGCACGGAGCACCCGGACGGCCCGATGACCGTCTACTCGTCGCCCAACATGTTCAGCCTTCGTCGTCCGTACGGCCGGCTGTCGCTGACGACCGACGATTGGACGCTCATCGCCACCGACCAGGAAGGTCGGGACCATCACCTTCGGCTCGGTGATCAACCCGGTCAGGTGCTGGAGATAGCCGAAGCGGAGGTCGTCATCGACCCCGGGGCCCGCAGCCAGCGTCTCCGAGACTGCTGGGTCGCGGTAGACGTCGATGATCAACCGCTCCTGATCCTCTGTCCCGCCGCTGATTGGGATCTGTGGATCTGGTGTCAGATCCACGGCATTCCGACAAGGCCTCGACCACACGATCCCGGAGAGGTCGGCGACGACCCGGTCGCGGCGAGGAAGCTGGCCCAGCTCTCGCCGGCCGAGGCGCCCCTCTGTGCCAGCCCTGACTCGGTCCTCCTCGAGAAGGAGTCCGCCGAGGCACGCGACGGACGGAGAGCCGTGTGGTTCCTGGTTCTTGGACCATTTGTTCTGGCGGCATGGATGGCTCTGTCGTCCGGGATCGGCATCCCTCCTTGGCTCGGCTGGCCACCGCCTGTCGCCTTGTACGTCGGCGGTCTCGTCACCCTCGTCCTGTGCACCCCACGAGTCGTTCGTCTGGATGACGAGCAGCGTCAGGAGCTTCTCGCTGCTCGCCCGGACGAACCACCCCCGCCGAGGCAGAGCCGTAGCCGCCCTCCACGACCACGCCATCCCACCGCCGAGGAATCCCGCCGACTCGCCCGCACCCGCCGCCACGCCAGCTTGCGTCCAAGCCGAGCGTTCCCGGTCCAGGCTGACGCATTCTCCCGCAACGTCTCGCTCCGGATCGCCGACCGCGCCCTGACCGTCACCGACGAAACCGGCGGGGAGCACCGTTTCCCACTCGGTGACCAGCCCGGCATGCTCCACGGTCTCGACCTCTGCTGCTGGTCCAAAGAGCACGGCGGACCCCGTACCGGCCGCTACCTCGTCGGCATCGATGCCCATCGCACCGCCCTATTCGCCATCACCCCCCTCAGACGGTTTCGCCAGACCGAGACCGAAACCTGGGCCCGACTCCACCAACTGCCCCTCACCCCGTCGCCGGTGACCTTTTACCTCTACCCCGATACCGACGACCCTCTGGCCATCGAAGCTCCTGCCTGCACCCCTTACACCCTTCTCGTCGGCAACCGTCGTAGCGGTCGCCTCCGCTGGGAACGCACCGCCCTAGCTTGGGCCGTGGTCATCGGCTGGGCACCGGTCGCCTACAGGGTCCTCGGCATCCCAATCTGGACGGCTCCTCTCCCTCTCATCGGTCTCGCGGCATACACCGTCCGTCGCCTCCGTCGACGCCTACGCGCCCGTCACCAGCGCATCCAAGAGTTCAACGCGTGGCAACTGGCGCTCACGATTCCCCACCAACCAACCCCTTAGCCGGAACTTGTCGCCGAGGTCGACGCCACGGCTCATAATCTTCAGAGCCAGATCACCTTAGGAACGCCAATGCCTTCAGACGCCGCCGGTCTTCCCACGACCTTGCGGCCAATCCCCGGGAAGGGTTGGCCGTGGAGCGCCTACAGTCACAACGTCTCCCTCACGATCGACGACCGCACGCTGATCGTCACCGACGAGGCCGGCCACCCGCACCACCTCTCCCTCGGCAATGAGCCCGGCCAGGTGCTGGAGCTCAGCTCCTGGGAAGTCATTCTCGGTCCCGGCGCCGAGGGGCAACGTACGGAAAGATGCATCGTCGCCGTCGATATCGACGACGAGCCGTTACTTGTCCTCTTGCCCACCGATCGGTGGCCGACCATCGGCATATGGGCCCAGGTTCACGGCATCGATCCGATGGCACGGGGAGAACAGGGAGAATACGGCCCTCTCCAGGTCACCCCGAGCACGCTGATTGTCGGGAAAAAACGGCCAAACTGGCCGTGGGCCATATTCATGCTCTGGTTTATCGCGTCGGGTTTCTGGCTATTCTCGCGAGCATTCTGGGATGTCCCTCTGTGGGCCGTCTTTCTGCCGTTCTTGGGAACGGTCGCCCTGCTCGTCCTCGTCGGCGAGGCTACCGTAAGCAGAGCTCGTCGTATGGAGGAAGCGCAGCTGGCGGCGTGGGAACCGGTCATCCCGGAATCGCCTCCGCCGTGGCTGACCCGGACCAGGAAGGCTCGCCCGCGCACGGTGAGCTCTCGCGCCCGAGCCCAGGTTGTCCTGCGGCCCGACAAGACCAACGTCCTACGCAGCGACGGCTACGGCCGCAACGTCTCGCTTACGGTCGATGGTCGTACGCTGATCGTCACCGACGAGGCGGGCCAGGCTCACCAGCTCCTGCTCGGCGACCAGGCCGGCCAGGTTCGTGTCCTCGATGCCTGTACCTGGACCAAGGAACAAGGGCCCGACCGTGCCCGGCGCAAGGACGACTACCTGGTCGGTGTTGATATCAACCGAACGGCAATCTGCTCCATAGCGGCCTTTGATCGATGGGACCAAAGGGAGCTGAGAGTGTGGGTCGACATCCACGGACTCCGACTTACCTGGTCGAAAGACATGGAACCTGACGAGGCTGCGGAATACGTCCCTCACGTCGGCCCGAATACGCTCGTAATAGGAACTCATCGCAGAACATATACCCATTGGCTGTGGATGGTTGCGTGGTGGACGCTGGGCATACTTTGGCTTGCCGTGAGCGTCGCGCTAAACGTCGAGTCCAATGATCGGGACATCCCCGCTTGGATCGCACTTGCGCCGCTGCTGGCGTCCTTGTTCCCGACGGGGATCCTTCTCTGGCGAGAGGCGCGTGGTAATCGAGAGAGGGATCGAAGGCTCACGGCGTGGCACATGCTCGATTCCCGCTGACGGTGAAGGAAGCTCACATGCGGGCGGAATACGACGTGGAGCCAAGAGGGGCCGAGTGATGGGGCTACTGGATGCTGAAGATCACCGCCGCGCGTAGCGCCAACACGCCGACCAGGACCAACGCGGGCACCGCCAGCGTTGTCGCAGCCGAGGTCGCGTGGACGGCCACCGTGGTGCCCTCCCCGGTGACCGCGAGCCGAGAGGTCAGCAGGCCCGCGATCCCGGGCGCCAACCCAGCCAGGGCTACCAGCCAGAGCAGGATCCAGGGGAAGCCGAAGGTCAGGCCCAGCGTGCCGGCCGGGATCAGGGTGAGCACGAAGACCACTATCAGCGCGAGCTCGAGGAGCGCGTACAGGCGCTCGGAGACCGCCAGCATGCCGGCGCTGGCCTGAGCCTCCGGTCGGTAGCGGGTCAGCAGCATGAGCAGCGCTGCCGAGCCGGACATCCCGGAGGCGAGGAAGAGCCCGCCGAGCGCCCAGGTGTCGCTCCACACCGGCTGGTTCGAGACGGCCAGCAGAACGCCGGTGTAGCCGGCGATGAACAGGCCGACGACGGCCCCGGCCGCGATGACGAGCTTGCCCAGGGTCCCGTCCAGCAGCCGTACGGCACCCTGCGCGAGCGGGAGGCGGATCTTCCCGTCGCGCACCAGCGCCTCGGCGAAGGAGACGGTTGCGAAGACCCCGTACAGCAGCAGCGCCCACACACCGACGGACATCGGCGACCAGTACACGAAGTTGAAGCCCGCCGCGTCCGGGGTGGTGTTCCACATCATGTGCCAGAAGCGGAGCGGCCTGCCGAGGTCGAGGATCAGCATGACGGGGCAGGGGAGCAGCGCCGCGAAGGCGGCGTAGTAGCCGAGCCGGGCCGCCGGCTCGTCCGAGCGCTCACCACGGAGCCGGAAAAGGGTGGCGATGGTGTACGAGCCGCCGGACAGGCCGGCGAAGAAGAAGTAGAACAGGATGTACCAGGTCCAGTCGGGCGGACGGACGAAGTGTTGGGCCTCGGCCAGTATCGTCATTCTTCACCCGCCTCGGTCTCGGGCCGCGTCTCGGATGGCGTCTCGGCGGCCGGCTCCCGGCGCCGGCGCAGCGCGATCAGGCCGCCGAGCACGCCCAGTACCGCGGTGGCCAGAACACCGAGGTAGCCGCCCACGTTGTTGCGGCTCGGCAGCACCGCGTTCGCCGCGTTCGGCAGGTTGTACTTCTCCGGCTCGTCCATGAGCAGGAAGAACGCGTTGAGCCCGCCGTAGACCGAGGCGTCGTCGCCGTACAGGCGTGCCTGGGTGACGCCCTGCTCCTGCAGGTCGGCGACGCGCTGGCGGGCCATCTGCTGGAGCTCGTCGACCGGGCCGAACTGGATCGAGTCGGTAGGGCACGCCTTGGAGCAGGCAGGTTCCATGCCGCCCTGCAGCCGGTCGTAGCACAGCGTGCACTTCTGCGCGACGCCCTTGTGCTCGTCCTGCCCGATCACGTTGTACGGGCACGCCGAGATGCAGTTGCGGCAGCCGTTGCACACGTCCTGCTGGATGTAAACGCTGTCGAACTCGGTCCGGATGATCGCACCCGTCGGGCAGACCTCCATGCAGCTCGCGTGCTGGCAGTGCTTGCAGACGTCCGACATCATCAGCCAGGCCTTGCCCTGGCCGGTGCCCATCGTCTCGTCCGGCACGTTGTCGATGAACTCCACGTGCCGCCAGTTCTGCGCGTCCAGGCTCCCGGTGTTGTCGAAGCCGTCACCGAAGACCGGGTCGTTGCCTGGCAGCTCGTTCCATTGCTTGCAGGCCACCTCGCAGGCCTTGCAGCCGATGCACACGCTCGTGTCGGTGAAGAACCCGTAGGCCCGGCCAGGCGTGATCTGTGAAGACTGGGCCATCTCAGAACCCCATCAGGTTGGGTGTGATCTTGGAAAGGCCGCGCTCGGCCGCGTACAGGTCGAGGGGGAGCGCAGACAGCTCGTCGACCTCCGGTACGGCCCGGGGATCGCGGCCCAGATCGACGTCGATCAGGTATCGCTCACAGCTCGCACAGCCATCGACGCGGATGTGCGGGAACGTGGTGTCGCCGGATTTACCGGCCGGTGCGCCGCGGCCCACCTGCGGCCCCTCGCGCTGTTCGGCGTAGATGGTGCGCCGCCCGCCCGACGTCTCCCCGCAGGAGGCGCAGGCGCTGCTGGAATATCTCCAGCTCTCCCCGCACCGGGCGCACAGCAGCCGGCGACCCCCGCTGACCAGGTGGTCGCCGGCATCGGTACGGAAGCTGAGCTGCGGCGGCCCCCCACACGCCGGACAGCGCCGGCCGCTCCGCGGTGAGGGGTCTCGGGCGCACGCGGCACCGGCGTCCACCGCCGCCAGCGGCCCACGCAGCGAGGCGCGGGCCAGATAACGCTCCACCGGAACAAGCTCGTCGCCGGCGAGCCACGCCGCCAGGAGCTCCTCGCCGGCGCCGTTGTTCTCCACGGGGTTCGGGAACAGGCTCTCGACCAGCGGCTCCGGGCCGGATTCCGCCGTCGCCGCCACGACGCGGGGCAGCACGTGCTCGGCCGCCCAGCCGGGGAGCGCCTCCGGCGGCATCGGGACTGGCCCGGCCCGCGCGGCCGACCGCGCCCCGTGCCATGCCTCCTCCCACACCTCGAGCAGGGCGAGATAGAGGGTGAGCACCTCCGTCGCGAAGGCGTGCCGGTCGCGCAGTGCCTCCGCCCGCTGGCGGGGAGCCGCCCACGGACTTGTCTCGACGCGCGACACATCCATCACATCTTCTCGATGTTGACGAGGAACGCCTTGAACTCGGGGGTCCGCGAGCTGGCGTCGCCGACGAACGGGGTGAGCGCGTTGGCGAGCCAGTGCTGGCCGGTTTTGATGCCGACGAAGCCCCAGTGGATGGGGATGCCGATCTGGTACACCTTCTTCCCGTCCACCTGGAGCGGGCCGAGCCGCCCGGTCACCACCGCGCGCACCTCGAGCTTGCCGCGCTTTGACCAGACCCGCACCCTGTCGCCGTTCTCGATCCCCTTCTCCCGGGCGAGCTCGGCGGGCACCTCGACGAACGCCTCCGGCTGGAGCTGGACCAGCTGTTCGACGTTCTGGGTGACGTAGTGCTCGTGCTCGGTGAGCCGGTAGGAGGTCGCCACGTACGGATACTCCGCCGACGTGCCGAACCGGTTCGGTCGGCCTGCCTGCTTGTCGTACAGGAAGGCCGCCGGTGTCGCCGACACGTCCGGATGCAGCGGGTTCCGCACCGGCGACTCGATCGGTTCGTAGTGCTCGGGGAACGGCCCGTCCGCCACCGCGTTGCTGAACAGCCGCCCGGTGCCCTCACCGGTCATGATGAACGGCAGCGGGGCGTCGTCGCCGGGCGCGGCGTCCGGCGCGTAGTCCGGCACGTCGCCCACCCACAGGCCGGCGTCGGCGTCCCAGCTGATACCCGGCCGCTCCGGGTCCCACGGGCGTCCCTGGGGGTCGGCCGAGGCCCGGTTGTAGAGGACCCGCCGGTTGACCGGCCAGCTCCACGCCCAGTTCGGGTAGAAGCCTAGGCCGGTCGGGTCGTTCGTTTCCGGGTCCTGCACGCCGTCGCGCCGCTTGGCCAGGTTGCCGCTCTCCGGGTAGTGGCCGGTGTAGATCCAGTCGCCGGCGGTGGTGGTGCCGTCGTCGGCGAGGTCGGCGAAGGTCTCGAGCCGTTCGCCGGTGCTGAGGTTCCTGCCGTTGACCTCCTGGGCGAGCTCGTCCAGGTCGGGTTTGCGTGGGTCCTCGTACGGCATGGTGAGCTCGAGGACCGGATCGGGGTACTTACCGCCCTGTTGCTCGTAGAGCTCCCTCACCCGGAGGAAGAGCTCTGCGAGGATCCAGTGGTCGTGCCGGCCCTCGCCCTCCGGCGGCAGGACCTGGTCCTTCCACTGCACCCAGCGGCCGCTGTTGGTGAACGACCCGTCCTTCTCGATCCAGTGCGTGGCCGGGAGCATGAACACCTCGGTCCGCACCCTGCTCGGGTCGATGCCGGGCGCGCGCCAGAACTCCGAGCTCGTGGTGGCGAACGGGTCCATGACGCACAGCCACCTGAGGTTCGACAGCGCCTGCAGCACCTGGTTGGAGTCCGGCCCGATGCTGGTGGCCGTCATCCCGGACAGGATGACGCCCTCCATCTTCCCCTGCAGCGCCTGGTCGTAGATGGAGATCCAGGACGAGTTCGTCGCGGGCTTCGGGACGTGGTCGAAGGCGAACTCGTTGTCCTTCGTCGCCGCGTCGCCGTACCACGCCTTCAGCAGGCTCACCATGAAGTTGCGGTAGTTCTCGCCGAAGTAGTTCACCGAGTTCGGGCGCAGCTTCTTGCTCGCGCTCTGGTCCACGTAGTCGTCCAGGTTCTTCTGGCCCGGTGCCGGGATCTTCAGGTACCCGGGCAGGATCTCCCAGGAGATCGCGTGGTCGGTGTTGCCCTGGATGTTGGCGTGGCCGCGCTCCGCGTTCATGCCGCCGCCGGGGCGTCCCATGTTGCCCAGCAGAAGCTGGAGCAGCGCGCCGGAGCGGATGAGCTGCACGCCGGTGGTGTGGTGGGTGAGGCCGACCGCGTAGACGATCGTCATCACCTTGTCCGGCCGCCCCATCTCCCCGACCTGCCTGGCCACCTCGAGGAACTGGTCGCGCGGGATGCCGGTGATGCGCTCGACCATCTCCGGCGTGTACCGGCTGTAGTGCTGGCGCATCAGGTTGAGGACCGAACGGGGATGCTCGATATCGACCTTGGCGTTGCCGTCGTCGGTCTCGTACGTCCAGAGCGTGGTGTCGTATGTAGCGGTCTCCTCGTCGAACCCGTTGAACATCCCTTCGGAGAACTCGTAGTCCTCCTTCACCACGAGGCCTGCGTTGGTCGCGTACTCCACGTATTCCTTGTGGTAAAGCTCGTTTTCCAGGACGTAGTTGATCAATCCGCCGAAGTAGGCGATGTCGGTCCCGGTACGGATACGCAGGTGTGTGTCCGCGACGGCGGAGGTCCGGGTGAAGCGCGGGTCGACGTGGATCAGCTTTGCGCCCCGGTCGAGCTTCGCCCGCATGAACCACCGGAAGCCGACCGGATGGGCCTCCGCCGGGTTCGCCCCATTGACCATGATCAGGTCTGTGTTCCTGATGTCACGCCAATGGTTGGTCATGGCCCCTCGGCCAAACGTGGCGGCCAAACTGACCACCGTGGGGCCGTGTCAAACGCGGGCCTGTTGCTCGATATGGACGACGCCGAGGCCGCGCATCAGCTTGGTCGCGAGGTAGCCCTCCTCGGAGCTGAACGCGGCCCCGCCGGCGAAGGCGATCCCCTCACAGCGGTTCACGATGTTCCCGTCGGCGTCCTTGGTGAGGAACGTACGGTCCCGCGACGCCTTGATGTTCCGGGCCAGCTTGTCGAGGGTGAATTCCCAGGAGACGCGCTTCCACTCCTTGGCGCCGGGCGCCCGGTACAGCGGGCTCGGGACGCGCCGGCGGGAGACGGCGAGCTCCAGCGAGGTCGCCCCCTTCGGGCAGAGGGTCCCCTCGTTGACAGGGCTGTCCGGATTGCCCTCGATCTGCAGCAGCTCGACCTTGCCGTTCGAGGCCTTCTTCGTGTACGCGAGGAGTGAGCACCCCACCGCGCAGTAGGGGCAGACGGAGTGGGAGACGGTGGCGCCCTCGATGCGCAGGTGCTGTTTCACCTGCTTGGCCATGGCGAGGTCGAATCCGAGAGCCGAGCCTCCGAGCACACCCGTGCTTGCCGCACCCAAGTTCAAAAACTGGCGTCGCGTGACTTCCACGGCCGATCTCCCGTCTTCAAATGTGGTCGGCGCCTAGCGCCGCCGCTAGGCCCCCGTCTCGCGACCGCAACCGAGTGCATTGTGTACGGAATTCATTCTGAGAGCCGGTGTGGTGACCGTCAACACCTCGTGTTGGTGTGGTTACCCGCGGCGATCTTGGCTTACGCCGAGATCTATGTTGCGGGGGTATGAACTCGGACAAAACGGTCCCACGGCATAGATCTCGGCGTAGGGGAGGCTAGCCCCAAGGCCGTGTAGTTAGGGGGTTGGTGGTGGTTGTCAAGGTGTCGGGTGGTGCCAGGATGTCGATGCCCACGGTGGCTTTGTAGCTGGTGCGGTCGATGCCAGGGCCGCGGGCCTGGTATTTGGAGATGGCGC
>WHSR01000131.1 GCA_009379995.1 Streptosporangiales bacterium | reverse complement strand
GCCGTGGGTGCACGGGGGCCAGGTCGTGCCGCGCAAGGTCACCACGCTCGCGCTGTCGTTCGACCACCGCATCGTCGACGGCGAGCTGGGCTCGAAGGTACTGCGCGACGTGGGCCGCATGCTCGAAGACCCCACAGCGATCCTCGCCTGGAGCTGAGGACGCCAACCGGGGTCGCCGGGGGTTGAATCGATCGTTTCAGACCGCTAGACTTGCGGACTGAAACGATCGTTTCATGAGATCTCGGGCGGCGGTCCGGCGGGAGTGAGATTGGAGATCACATGACCCAAGACGTCGACACAGCTCAGCCGGGGGTGGCACATACTTCCACAGTTCCTTTCGGGCGGCCCTACACCTGGGTGTTTGTAGACGACCGATTTGTTTCTTCCGAGGACGCTCGGGTCAGCGTGGGTGCGAACACGCTCTCGTACGGGACCGGGACCTTCGAGGGAATTCGCGCCTCCTGGAATGAGGGGCTCCGGCAGCTTTTCTTGCTGGAACCGGATGCTCATTACCATAGAATGGAGCAGTCCGCGCACATCCTGGGGCTGGAGCTTCCCAAGTCATCCGATCAGCTAACGACGATAACCGCCGAGTTGCTTCGACGAAACGATGTGCGAACGGACGCATACATCAGGCCACTGTTCTTTCTGGCGGAAGAACAGTTTCCGGTTCGGATGCACGGAATAACAGCACAGCTTACGGTCGCGGCGACCCCCATCCCTGGGGACTACATCAATTCTCGGGGGGTTCGCTGCATGGTGAGTTCGTGGCGACGTAGCCCGGACGTTGCCGTACCGAACCGAGCCAAGGTCATCGGCAGCTACGCTGGTCCGGCGCTCGCGAAGACGGAGGCGATCCATCACGGCTTCGACGAAGCAATCATGCTCACGGTCGACGGGTACGTGGCAGAGGCGACCACCTCGAATATTTTCATCCGGTTTGCGGACTCGTGGGTCACGCCGCCGGTCACCGACGACATCCTCGAGGGAATCACAAGGCGCCAGGTCATGCAGCTGATCCGTGAGGAGACCGGGACACCGGTGACGGAACGAAGGATCCTGCGCTCCGAGCTCTACACATGCGACGAGGCACTGTTGTGCGGTACGGCAGCCATGGTGGTGCCGATCCTCGAGGTGGACGGTCGTCGAGTCGGCAACGGGCTACCGGGCAAGCAGACGCTTGCCCTACAGCAGCGCCTGCGAACGATCGCTCGCCGAGAGGAAGAACGCCATCCGGAGTGGACCACGCCGGTATACAGCGGAGATGAGGAGGAAGGGTCGTGAGCGCTTTCCGAGAGCTGGGTTCGATACGGCCCAAGCCGATCTGGGACGGCGTGTTGGCCCGGATCGTACAGGGAAAACTGGTCACGATGTCGATTGTCGAACTCGAGCCGGACGTGACCGTTCCCGAGCACCGTCACGAGAACGAGCAGTTGGGCTTTGTCATCGAAGGTTCCGTCACCTTTACTGTGGGGGAGGAGACGCGTGAGTTGGGCCCCGGAGGCACCTGGCGAATCCTCGCCGACATCCCGCATCACGTCCAGGTTGGCGCAAACGGCGCGGTCGTCGCCGAGGTCTACTCGCCGGTTCGGAGTGACTGGGAGCAGCTGGAACCTACCGACGAAGCCCCCGTACGCTGGCCAACTCGGACATGAGAGCGCTCGTCGCCACCGGGGGCGGCGATCTCGTCTCGCTGGGCGAGGTGAAGCCTCCGAATCCCGGGCACGACCATGTGCTGGTCGATGTGAGGGCGGTGTCCATCAACCGCGGCGAGTGGCGCCGCCTCCTCGACGCCACGGCGGGATGGCGTCCTGGGTGGGACTTCGCCGGGGTGGTGGTGCGCACCGGGAGGTCGCGCCGAACTCCGGCCCCAGGCAGCCGGGTATTTGGCGTCTCCCTCGGCGGAAGTTGGGCCGAACAGGTCTCCGTCCCGGCGAACCAGCTCACGCTCCTTCCGGACGGCATTTCGTGGATCCAGGCGGCATCCCTGCCGGTGGCCGGGCTCACGGCGCTGCGCGTACTCCGCCTCCGCCAGGAGCTCGACGGTCGGAGCGTGCTCGTCACGGGTGCTGCGGGAGGCGTCGGGCGCTTCGCCGTTCAACTCGCGCGACACGCGGGCGCCAAGGTTACGGCCCTGGTGGGGCGGTCGGAACGGGCCGCCGGGGCGGAGGCGCTCGGCGCCCATGAGGTGCGCGTGGGGACACACGACCTCGACCCCGCGTTCGACCTCGTCCTCGAGTCGGTTGGTGGCGACTCGCTTCGCGAGGGCATCAGGCTGGTGGCGCCGGGTGGGACGGTGGTCACCTTCGGTAATTCCTCTCGTGCCGAGACCAGCTTCATGGTCAGCGATTTCTATCCAAAACAGGCAGTGCTCCGAGGGTATTTCTTGCTTGATGACGTCGTGCGCTACCCACCTGCCGATGACCTCGCGTACCTGGCCGAACTTCTTGTCAAGGGGGAACTGCGGGCCGATATTGATTTCGTGGCCGACTGGCTGGACGCCCCGGCCGCGCTCCGGCATCTACAGAGCCGCCCGGCCGGAAAAATAGTTCTCGAAGTGTCGTCGCCCGGGATTCGCCGAGATCACGGATAGCAGGGGAATGTCGGTATCGATGGAACCGGAATCACCTGGATTCGTTCAGCTGCTGACCCCGGAGGGTGAGTACGTCGAACGTTCGGAACTCTCGCTTGATCTGACCGAAGATGACCATCGCGAGTTCTACCGAGATCTTGTTCTGATCCGTCGCATCGACACCGAGGCCACCGCTCTGCAGCGGCAAGGTGAGCTCGGCCTCTGGGCGCCGCTGCTTGGGCAGGAGGCCGCTCAGGTCGGTTCTGCCCGGGCGCTGCAAGCGCACGACTACGTGTTCCCGTCCTATCGTGAGCACGGCGTCGCGTGGTGTCGCGGTGTGGACCCGGTGGAGCTGTTGAGGCCGTTCAGAGGCACCTCGCACGGTGGATGGGAGCCGCGAGAGAAAAACTTTCATCTTTACACTACTTCCGTCGGCAGTCAGACGCTGCACGCCACCGGCTACGCCATGGGCGTGCAGCGTGACGGTGCCGAATCGGCGGTCGTCGTCTATTTCGGCGATGGCGCCGCGAGTCAAGGCGACGTCAACGAAGCATTCACGTTCGCGAGTGTATTCAACGCGCCGGTCGTGTTCTTCTGCCAGAACAACCAGTGGGCGATCTCCGAGCCGCTGGAGAGGCAAACCCGAATCCCCCTGCATCGCCGAGCGGACGGCTTCGGTCTCCCCGGCGTCTGGGTGGACGGCAACGACGTGTTGGCGGTGTACGCCGTTACGAGCTGGGCTCTTCGGGCAGCCCGGGAGGGCCGGGGACCGACGCTCATCGAGGCACACACGTACCGTATGGGGGCGCACACCACCTCGGATGATCCGACGCGCCACCGCCCCGCCGGCGAGCTGGCGGACTGGAGGCTCAAGGATCCCATCGAGCGCGTCAAGTCGTTCCTCCGGAAGAATCGGCTCGCCGAGGCGGACTTCTTCACGGCGGTGGAGGCCGAAAGCGACGACCTCGCGGACCGGATACGCAAGGATTGCAGAGACATGGCGGACCCCGAGCCGCTCACATTGTTCGACGACGTGTATGCCGAGCGACACCCGTTGGTCGAGGAAGAGCGTGCCAAGTTGGCGGATTACTTGGCATCGTTTGAATAGGAATATCAGTGAACAAGGACTTCAGTATCTTCATCCTCCCGAAGGAGCACGCGCTGCTCCGTGAGTCGGTGCGTTCTCTCGCCGAAGAGAGGATCGCGCCGTATGCGGCCGAGGTGGACGAGCGGGGTGAGTTCCCGCATGCGGCGTACGCAGCTCTGATCGAAAGCAACCTTCACGCGGCCCACATCTCCGAGGAGTACGGTGGCGAAGGCGCCGATGCCCTCGCGACATGCGTGATCGTCGAAGAGATCGCCCGGGCTTGCGCCTCTTCGTCACTCATCCCTTCCTTGAACAAGGTCGGGACGATGCCGCTCATCCTTGCCGGTTCCGAGAAGCTGAAGCGGCGTTATCTGCCGCCGGTGGCGCGGGGTGAGGCCATGTTCTCCTACGCCCTTTCGGAACCAGAGGCTGGCAGCGACGCCGCGTCCATGCGCACCCGCGCGGACCGCGACGGCGATTCCTACGTGCTGAACGGCACCAAGCGCTGGATCAGCGGCGCGGGCGTATCGCAGTACTACACGGTCATGGCGGTGACCGACCCGGACAAGCGGACCGGCGGCATCTCGGCGTTCGTGGTCGAGAAGGACGACGCGGGCGTGAGCTTCGGTGCCCTGGAAAGGAAGCTAGGGATCAAGGGCTCCCCCACCCGCGAGGTGTACCTCGACAACGTGCGTCTACCTGGAGAGCGGATGATCGGCGCGGAGGGTACGGGCTTCAAGACGGCGCTGTCCGCGCTGGACCACACCCGGGTTACCGTCGCCGCCCAGGCGTTGGGGATCGCCCAGGGAGCGCTCGACTACGCCGCGAGCTACGTCAAGGAGCGTCACCAGTTCGGCAGGGCAATCGCTGAGTTCCAGGGCGTCCAGTTCATGATCGCGGACATGGCGATGAAGCTGGAGGCGGCCCGACAGCTCACCTACGCAGCGGCCGCCAAGTCCGAGCGGGGAGATGACGACCTGGCGTTCTACTCGGCCGCCGCCAAGTGCTTCGCCTCCGACACCGCCATGGAGGTGGCCACCGACGCCGTCCAGCTCCTCGGCGGCAACGGCTACGTCAAGGACTATCCCGTCGAGCGAATGATGCGTGACGCAAAGATCACCCAGATCTACGAGGGCACCAACCAGATCCAACGTGTCGTCATGGCCCGCGAACTCATACGGGCGATCCGGTAGGACGGGCCGGTGACCGAGGAGGCCGTAGGTGGGTGCCAGGTTACGGCGGTTCGAGCGTTCAACGAGCTCTACCGGCGCACGATCAAAGACCTGCACCAAGGGCTGCGAGATGTCCCGTATTCCGCGACCGAGATTCGTGTGATCTTCGAGCTGTCCAGTCGAGAGGCGACAGACGTTCCCGACCTTCGCCGGACGCTGGGCATCGACGCCGGCCAACTCAGTCGCCTGCTCGCTCGCCTCGAGATCGACGGCCTGGCCAGCAGGCGACGATCGACCACGGATGCGCGCCGTCACGTCATCCGCCTGACGTGTCACGGTCGAAAGGTGTCCGACTGGATCGATGCGCGCTCGGCCGATCGGATCCGGGCTTGGTTGGCCGGGTATACGGAGGAGGAGCGCCGGCGTCTTGTCGCGGCGCTGGCAACGATTCGCGCGATCCTCGACGACACGCCCCAACATGATGTGCAACATGGCCCCGCTCACCGAGGCCGACGCCGCCGAGGGACCGCTCGTCTCGACGCGCTCATCGAGATTGCCTAACCCGATGAATGGACCGTTGATACGGACCTAACGGATGGATGGCCCATTCATCGGTGCGGTCTACCGGAGCGCCGCCGGGCGACGGACGCCGGACAGCAGGCGCCGGACGTTGTCGCGCAGAATCAGCCGCCGCTCCTCGGCGGTCAGCACCGGAACCGCGCCGAGCGTGCGCACCGGATCGGGGTCGCCCATCTCGAACGGATAGTCGCTGCCCAGGACGACGTGGTCGGCGCCGGCGAAGTCGATGAGGAACCGGAGCGCCCGGGGCGAGTGGGTGATCGTGTCGAAGTAGATGCTCCGCAGGTACGCGCTGGGCGGGCGCGGCAGCCGGCCGCCGGCTCGGGCCGGCCCGGCGGTCTGGGCCGGCTGGGCGGTGTAACCGCGGTCCAGCCGACCCGCCTGGTACGGCAGGTAACCTCCGCCGTGCACCACGCACAGCCGCAGCCCCGGGTAGCGCTCCAGCACCCCGGAGCACACCAGGTGGGCGACCGCGATGGTGATTTCCGCGGCGTTGCCCACCGTGTTGTTGAGGAAGTACCGCGGCTGCCGGCGCCCCGGCAGCCGCTGGTCGGGATGGATGAGAACGAGGCAGCGCAGCTCCGCGGCGGCGGCCCAGAACGGCTCGAGACGCTCGTCGTCGAGCTCGGCGCCGTCCACGGTCGTCGCGATCTCCACGCCGACCATGCCGAGTTCCTCGACGCAGCGGCGAAGCTCGTCGGCGGCCTCCTCAGGTGCCTGCAGCGGTACGTGACACAGCCCGAGAAACCGTTCC
The DNA here is from genome assembly GCA_009379995.1 of Streptosporangiales bacterium. GTDB lineage: Bacteria > Actinomycetota > Actinomycetes > Streptosporangiales > WHSR01 > WHSR01. Next base: position 8,389 of record WHSR01000131.1, on the reverse strand, counting down.
GGGCGCTTGGCGGTCATCTCGGTGAGCGCGTCGTTGAACCTCCGGGCCCAACGTACGCCCTGGTCAGCCGGAAGGTCGTACCCGGTGAGCCCGATCCAGCCGGACACCAGCTGCACGTGGACGCCGGCACGGTCCATCGCCGCGAGTCGGGCCGGGAGATCGATCAGGTCGGGACGCGGCGGATCCCGCAGCTCGGAGCCGAGGTACGAACCCAGGTGTGGGGCGACGCCCGGCGGGATGCAGTGCGCGTGTACGTCGTAGGCCACCGCGCCCCTCCGGGTGAGCAACCTGCAATCGTTTGTGACACTACCCCTCATTTCTCGGCCGGTCAACGGTCCCGGTGTGGCCTTTACCCGCCGAAAAGAGCCTCGTAGGTCATCGCGGCGGCCATCAGCAAGAGCAGTACGAGCACGATGTACTCGAACGCCCTCCGGGACAGCCTGCCGGCCACCCGGTTCCCCAGCGGTATGAGCACCAAGGGCAGCAGCGCGAGAAGGCCCTCCCACACCCTCTCCAGGTAGTACAGGCCGAGGCCGGCCAGCGAGAACACCTGGGTCACCGAGAAGACCAGGTACAGGGTCGCCCCGGCCACCACGTAGACGGCGCGCTCGAACCGGTACCCGTGCAGGTAGGTCGACACAAGGGGCCCGGAGATTCCGGTCGCGCCCTGCAGCGCACCGGCGACCCCGCCGACGGGGCCGGACAGGTACCGGGTGAGCCCCGGGCGAAGCCGGAAACCGGGCCGGGTGACGAACACGGCCGCGTAGCCGACGATGAGCGCCGCCAGGACGAGGGAGAGGAACCGTGGGTCGAGCGACTTCAGCAGCCATGTCCCGGCCGCCGCGCCGACGATCCCGGTGCCGACGAGCGTGCGCAGGTCGCGGGCCTCGGGCAGGTGACGGCGGTGGATCCAGACCAGCCACGCGTTCGAGACCACCCCGGGGATGGTCATGATCACCACGGCGTGCTCGACACCGAGGAACATCGTCATCACCGGGATGGCGATCAGGGGCAGACCCGCCCCGGTCACGCCCTTGACGAACGCGCCGAGGGCGATGGCCGCCACGATGATCGCCAGATCCATCCGGCGGGATCCCTCAGGATCGGGGTACCGACCGGACGGGCGAGCCGTCCCGGCTCACACCATCATCTTCGTGACAGACTCAACGATCTTGTTCACCGAAGGTATCGCCAGGTCCTCCAGCGCCGAGGCCGACGGCAGCGGGATATGTGGTGTGGTGATCCGTACCACCGGGCCGTCCAGGCTCCAGATGCATTCCTCGGCGACGATAGAGACGATCTCCGCTCCCCATCCGCAAAGCCGCGGGTTCTCCTCGACGGTGGCCAGCCGCGTGGTGTGCCTGACCGAATCGAGGATCGTACGGGTGTCGAGGGGCACGAGCGAGCGTACGTCGATGACGGTCGCAGAGATGCCGTGCTCGGCGGCCAGCAGCTCGGCGGCCTCCAGCGCCCGCGGCACCATCGCGGCCAGCGCCACGATCGTGAGGTCGTCCCCCTCACGGCGGATCTTGGCGGTGCCGAGCTCGTCGACGATCTCGCCTTCCGGTACGTCCTCCTTCGCCGCGTACAGGCCCTTGTGCTCGAAGAACACGACGGGGTCCGGGTCGCGAACGGAGGCGGCGAGCAGCCCGACGACGTCCGTCGGCGTCGAGGGGGCCACCACCTTCAGCCCGGGGATGGCCATCGCCCAGTTCTCCAGGCTCTGCGAATGCTGCGCGCCGAACCGCAGCCCGCCGCCGTTCGCCGTCCGCAGCACCAGCGGCAGCTCGACCTGGCCGTCGGTCATGTAGCGGGTCTTGGCGATCTGGTTGGCCACGATGTCCCAGCAGGTGGCGAGGAAGTCGGAGAACATCAGCTCGCCGATCGGGCGCAGGCCCGTCATGGCCGCACCCATGACGAGGCCGACGATGGCCTCCTCCGAGATCGGGGTGTCGCGCACCCGCTCCGGGCCGAAGCGTTCGAGCAGGCCGCCTGTGGTCTTGAAGACCCCTCCCGCGGCGGCCACGTCCTCACCGATGAAGTAGACGCGATCGTCGCGCTCCATCTCCTGGGCGATGCCATGGGCGACGGCCCCGCGATAGGTCAGTTCCGCCACGCCGCACCTCCGTCGCGCCACACCTGGCGCTCCAGCTCGTCCGGGCCCGGGAGCGGCGCGGCCTTGGCCTCCTCGGTCGCCAGGTCGACCGCCTCCCGCGCTCCGCGCTCGATCTCGGCGAGTTCATTCTCCGAGACCCCGAGCTCCAGCAGCAAGACGCGGTAGCGGTCGATCGGGTCACGTTCCATCCACGCCGCGACCTCTTCCTTCGGGCGGTACGTGCCCGGGTCGGCGCGGGAGTGCCCGCCCTTGCGGTAGGTCACGGCCTCGATCAACGAGGGTCCCTCGCCTGCGCGGGCCCGCATCAGGGCGTCGAGGGCCGTCCGGTACATCTCGTCCGCATCGTTGCCGTCGACGAGGATCGGATCGAGGCCGTACGCCGACGCGCGGTCCGCGGCGGGCCGGGGTACCGCGGTGACGGCGGAGATGGGCGTGTACTCCATGTAGAGGTTGTTCTCGCAGACGAACACGACCGGCAGCTTCCACGTCGCGGCCAGGTTCAGCGCCTCGTGGAAGGCTCCGATGTTCGTGGCTCCGTCGCCGAAGAAGCAGACGGCGACCTGCTCGGTGCCGCGGGCCTGGGCCGACCACGCGGCACCCGCGGCGATCGGCAGGTGCGCGCCGACGATGGCGTACGAGCCCATCGCCCCGTGCTCGACGCTGGTCAGGTGCATCGAGCCGCCCTTGCCGCCGGTCAGCCCCTTGCCTCGCCCCATCAGCTCGGCCATCGCCGCGGTCATCGACGCGCCGCGGGCAAGGGTGTGCGCGTGCCCGCGGTAGGTGCAGAAGGTCCAGTCGTCGGAGCGCATGGCGACGCCGAAGGCCGCGGCGATCGCCTCCTGGCCGAGGGCGAGGTGGCTGGTCCCGGCGATGAGGTCCTGCATGAACATGTCGTACGCGCGCTGCTCGAATTCCCGCAGTTCCAGCATGGACCGGTACATCGCCAGCCGTACGCCCCGATCGATGTCGGGTGCGGCGTCGCCGCGGGTCTGCGTCATCACGCCTCCCCGGCCTCGGTACGGTCGGTGCCAGCGTCGTCGATCGGCTCGAGGCCGTCGGAGATGTCCCGCTCCTCGGAGACCAGGTCCAGACCGGCACCCGCGGCCTGGAGGCGCAGCAGGGCGGCGAAGTCCTCCTCGCCGTAGCCGTTTCCGATGAGCTGGACCACCAGCTGGTGGGTGAGCGAGGCCAACGGCAATGGTACCCGGAGCTCGCGGGCCGCCTCGAGCCCGAGTTCGAAGTCCTTGCGCAGCAGGTCGGTGGTGAAGGTGGGCGTGAAGTCGAGGTTCACCAGCGCGGGCGTCTTGTACCGGCTGAACGTGGACCCCAGCACGCTCGCGTTGAGGAATTCGAGGACGTCGGCCCGGGCGATGCCGCTCCGCTCGGCGAGGATGGAGATCTCCGTCAGCGACTGAGTGACCACGCCCAGGAACAGGTTGTGGCAGATCTTGACCAGGCGCGCCCGCTCGCCCTCGCCGACGTAGGTGACCTTGCTGCCGAAGTCGTCCAGCAATGGCTGGGCGGTACGGAAGGCGCCCTCGTCACCGGAAGCCACCACCGTGAGCCGTCCGGAGCGGACCACCTTCGGGTTCCCGCTCACCGGGGCGGCCAGGAAGGCGGTGCCGACCTTGGCGGCCTCCTGGCGGACCCGTTCGGAGGACGCCGCCGACACCGTCGAGGCGTCGATCAACACCTGTGGCCCCCGCCCCCGGGCGAGCAGCTCGCCGATGGCGACGTGCTCGAGCACCTCGGACGAGGACAGCATGGTGACCACGACATCGCGGTCGGCGAGGTCGGCGGGGTCGTCGACGATTGTGGCGCCCCTTGTGGCGAGCGGTTTGGCCTTGTCGCGCGTGCGGTTCCACACCGCCACGTCCCAGCCGGCATCCAGCAGCCGTAGGACGAGCTCGAAGCCCATCCTTCCGGTGCCGATCCACCCGATGCGCCGGATCAGCCCCGCCATGCACGCCTCCCCGTGAGGTCATTGCAAACGATTGTTGGAAGCCTAGGTTCTCGTCGGTATCGGTGTCAACCCGACGTGAGGTATGCAACACGACTGCAATTCCTGCGGTACTTTGTTGTCGTGCGCACTGCAACGCTCCGCGACGTGGCGCGACACGCGGGCGTCCATCCCGGCACGGCGTCCCGTGCCCTCAACCCGCGAACGCGCCGGCTGGTGAACGACGAGACAGCCGAACGGGTGCGGGAGGCGGCCGAGCAGCTCGGGTACCGGCCGAACCCGATCGCGCGCAGCCTCAAGACGAGTCGGTCGGCCTCGGTCGGGGTGGTGATACCCGACATCACCAACCCGCTGTTCCCCCCGATCGTTCGGGGCGTCGAGGACGGTCTGTACCCGGCCGGGTACAGCGCCTGGATCGTCAACACCGACAACGACGCCGAGCGCGAATCGGCGCTGGTCTCGTCGCTTCGATCTCGGCAGGTCGACGGCCTCATCGTGGCGACGGCCAGGCTCCAACACCCGCTGATCGAGGAGCTCGCCGCGGAGAACTTCCCGCTCGTCCTGGTGAACCGGCGGATCGAATCGCCCAGCGTGCCCGCCGTCACCGGGGACGACGCCCGGGGCGTGGCGCTGGCGATACGGCACCTCGCCGAGCTCGGCCACGAGCGGATCGCGCACGTCGCGGGCCCGCCGTGGACGTCGACCGGTCGGGGCCGCCACCGCGCGTACCGGGAGACCCTCCAGGAGCTGGGCCTTCCCGTCGACCCGGGCCTGGTGGCCGGATGCGAGGCCTGGAGCGAGCAGGAGGGTGCGCGAGCGCTGTCTCGTCTGTTGGCCAAGAAGGCCCGGTTCACAGCGGTGCTCGCCGGCAACGACCTGCTGGCGCTGGGCTGCTACGACGTTCTGAACGAGCGCGGGCTGGACTGCCCGGCGGACATGAGCGTTGTGGGCTTCAACGACATGGCGTTCGTCGACAAGCTCCGGCCGCCGCTGACCACCGTGCGGATCCCGCACCACCAGATCGGCGCCGAGGCCGCCCGGCTGCTGCTCGACCGGGTGGAGAACCGGGACACCCCGGTGAAGTCCATCCTGCTGCCGCTCACCCTCGTCGAGCGCCAGTCCGCGGCTCCGCCCGCGCGCTAGTCCACCCCCAATAGCCCGTGATCTTGCAGAAATTCAAACGCCGAGGGTTGAATTTCTGCAAGATCACGGGGATGCGGTGGTACATTCAAACGATTGTTGCCGCGTTGCAGCCCCGCTAGCATCGGTAGGACCTATATCCGTTTAGGAAGGGCACCGGTGTCCAGCGTTTCCACGCCGACGATCCATCCGCCAAGGCCCGACCGCACGGCAGCTCCGGCGCCACCGCAGATCGGACAGAGCCCCGATCGCCCAGAGGATCCCGAGCTCCTGGCGGGCGCGGGTGAGTACGTACCCGACTTCAGGATGCCCGGCTGCATCGAGGCCGCCTTCGTCCGCAGCCCGGTGGCGCACGGGCGCCTTACCTCGGTCGACGCCTCGCCCGCCGAGGAGATCGACGGCGTGATAGCTGCCTACGCCGCCGCCGACCTGCCGGGCATCCCGACGGTTCCGCCGGCCGCGCGCAGCATGCGGCCCCCGGGAATGGCCCGGCCGGCGCTGGCCACCGACCGGGTGCGGTTCGTCGGTGAGCCGGTCGCGGTGGTCCTCGCACGGGACCGGTACGCCGCGGCGGACGCCGCCGAGCTGGTGTCCGTCGACATCGACCCGTTGCCCTGCGTGACTAACGCCTCGGTGGCGGCGACCGAAGAGGCGCCCCGCCTGTTCGACGGGCTCGACAACGTCTGTGCCGTGTGGGAGCACGGTGCGCCGGTGGACGAGGCGCTGGCCTCGGCGCCGGTGGTGGCCGACGTCGAGGTCGTCAACCAGCGGCTGGCACCGGCCTCCCTCGAGGCCAGGGGCATACTGGTCGCGCCGCAGCGCGACGGCACCTTCCGCATCTGGTGCTCGCACCAGGCGCCTCACCGGCTCCGGGGCGCGCTCTCCCAAGCCTTCGGCATCGACGAGTCGCGCATCCGGGTGACCGTGCCGTACGTCGGGGGCGCCTTCGGCGGGAAGAGCCACACCTTCGCCGAGTACCTCGTCGTGTTCGAGCTCGCCCGGCGGCATCGGTGTCCGGTGCGCTGGGTGGAGGAGCGCAACGAGGCGCTCACCGCCTCGACGCACGGGCGCGGTCAGCGCACCCGTATCCGGCTCGCCGCGGACCACGAGGGCCGGTTTCTCGCCCTGCACGCCGAGATCGACGGGGACGTCGGCGCCTACCCCGACTCGGGCGACTTCGTGCCGGAGGTGACCGGCTGGGTGATGTCCGGGCCGTACCGGATTCCGCAGCTGTACGTGCACGCCCGGAGCATCGTCACCAACGCGACACCGACGGCGCCGTACCGGGGTGCCGGGCGCCCCGAGGCCGCGTACGCGATCGAGCGCGTCGTCGACCGGCTCGCCGAGCTTCTCGGACGAGACCCGGTGGAGCTGCGGCTGCTCAACTTCGTCCCCGAGGACGAGTTCCCGTACCGGTCGCCGACCGGGGCGGTCTACGACAGCGGACGCTACGCCTCGGCGCTGCGGCTGGCGACGCGGCTCGGCGACTACGAGGGGTGGCGGACCGAGCAGCGGCGTCGCCGGGCCGACAAGGGCACGGCCCCGCTGCTCGGCGTCGGGGTGGCGAGCTGGATCGAGCGCACCGGCGGGCAAGCGGGATCCGGCGAGTACGCGCACGCCGAGGTCACCGCGGACGGACTGGTGCGGGGTGCGGTCGGCACCGCCTCGCAGGGGCAGGGCCACGCGATCACCATGTCCCAGGTCCTCGCCGACGCGCTGGGGATCGGGCTCGACCGGATTCGCATCGAACTCGGCGACACGGCGGCCACACCCCGAGGGACTGGTGCCTTCGGCAGCCGCTCCATGCAGGTCGGCGGGTCCGCGCTGTACCGGGCCGGGGAGAACCTTCTCGTCGAGGCGCGGGCGCGGGCGGCGACGCTGCTGGGGGAGGAGGCCGAGAACCTCGTCTACGCGGGGGGTGTCTTCACTGCTCCGTCGGCGTCGGACGGCCTCGAGCTGGACCTCGCCGAGATCGTACGGCGCACCGGGCGGCTCGTCGGCGAGGAGTACTTCGGCCCGCCGCAGGCGTTCCCGTTCGGGAGCTATCTGGCCGTCGTCGAGGTCGACCACGAGACGGGTCAGGTCCACGTTCTGCGGTTTGTCGCCGTCGACGACTGTGGGGTGGTGGTGAACCCCGCCGTGGTCAGGGGGCAGATCCTCGGTTCGATCGCGCAGGGTGTTGGCCAGGCCCTCTACGAGGGTTTTCAATACGACGAAGGGGGTCAGCCGCTCACCGCCTCGTTTCTCGACTATCGGGTACCGACTGCCGTCGAGGTTCCCGCCGTCGAGCTCGGCGAGCACGTGACACCCAACCCGAACGTGCCGATCGGCGCGAAGGGCACCGGTGAGTCGGGATGCATCGGCGCTCCGCCGGCCATCGTGGGCGCGATCTGGGACGCCCTCGCCGGCTACCAGCGGACCGACCTGGACATGCCGATCACTTCGGAGAAAGTCTGGAACTGCCTGCAGCGCCCAGAAGGAGGTGGCACGCCCTCATGACCGCCGAGAGCACGACGGGGAAGAGCAAGCCGTACGTCCGGAACAAGACGGTACGGGTGCACAACGACGGCTCGATGCGGTCCGTCGTGGACGCCGGTGAGTTCGGCACCTTCGTCACCGACGAGCCCGTCCAGCACGGCGGCGGAGGCACCGGTCCGTCGCCGCTGCAGACAGTGCTCGGTGCGCTCTGCGGCTGCGAGGCGGTGACCTTCCACCGGACCGCCGCCGAGATGGGGTTCTCCTACGGGAGCATCGACTTCGAGGCCTCCTTTTCCCTCGACATCCGCGGCCGCCAGGGAGACCGCTCGGTGACTCCGTACTTCCAGAAGGTCCGGGTGCGGGCGACGGTGACAACGGAGGAGCCGGAGCACCGGCTGCGCGAGGTCGTCGAGGAGACCGAGGCCCGCTGTCCGGTGTTCAACCTGGTAAGTGCCGCATCGGTCGATCTCGACGTGACCTGGGTGCGCGCCGCCCCGTAGATCCTTCTTTGCCTCCACGGCCAAGACTGGGGGCCGATTCCGGACTCTTGACGGGCGGCTAGTGTCCTGCGCCTGAAGTTCGACGAGATAATGTACGGTCTCTGTCATGCCTGGACGTGGCCGCCCGAAAGAGCCGCTGGTGTTGTCGGGGGAGGAGCGGGAGACGCTGCTGCGCTGGTCGCGCCGGGCGAAGTC